>JAYUFU010000038.1:0-8125 GCA_043738505.1 Fimbriiglobus sp.
CGCGGCTCGGCGGGAGACTCGCCCGCCCGAAACGGGTCAGCTCTCGCGGTGGGCGAAGCGGTGGGCCGGGCCGTCCGCCCAGCCGGACTCGGCGGCCGCGTCGTCGGCGTGCAGTTCCATCAGGAAGGCGTCCTCGCCGCTGTCCTCGTAGTAGTTCCGCAGCACCCGCGTGGCGCGGAAGTCCTGGGTGCGGAAGAACAGCTGCGCCGGCAGGTTCCGCTCGCGGACGGCCAGGGTCACCTTGGCCCGCCGGTGGCTGAGCATCTTGCCCACCAGCTTGGCCGCCATCAGCCCCCCGACGCCGCACCGCCGGTGGGCGGGGGCGACGGCGAAGTTGAGCACGTGCAGGCGGGTGGAGTGCAGTTCGTAGATCATGAACCCGACCACCCGCTCGTTCGTCTCGGCCACCATGCCGATGCAGTTCCGCTGGCGGAGGCACTGGAGGAAGTCGTCTTCCGTCCAGGCGAAGTCGAAGCTGGCGCGCTCGGCGGCGAGCACGTCGGTCAGGTCGCGGCGGATCATCCACCGGATGTGGACAGTCGTGGCGGCGGCCTTCGGCTTTAGAGCCGTGGTCGTGGTCATGCGCGGTACTCCCCCTCGCCGGCGCGTGGGCTTCGTGCGCCGGCGGTCCGTTCCCCTTCGGTTTTCGACCCGCCGGCCGCGTTCCCCCACGCGGCCGGCGGCCCGGCAGTCGTCCCCCAACGACCGCCGAGAGTGGGGGGAGTGCGGAACGCAGAACGCGGAATTCGGAATGAAGACATTCCCGCGATCTCGTTCCCGGCACGCCCCCACCAACCCCACCCGATCCGTCTTCCACCACTCGCGTCGGGAACTCGATCTTCATTCCGAGTTCCGCACTCCGCGTCCGTCACTCCGAGTCATTCCGCACTCCGCACTCGCCGATCCGCACTCGGCTCATTCCTTGTAGAACTTGGTGTTCTCTTCCTTCACCACCGGCGTCTTGATCTGGTCGCAGGTGAGTTTCACGCGGAACCGCATGTCGCCCGGCAGGGTGCCCTTCACCCGCATCCGGTAGACCGCCTCGGCCCTGGCCGCCAGTTGCGGCAGCGGGTCGAACAGCACCGTCTGCGTCCCCTGGCCGCGGCCGTTGGTCGGGCCGGCGGACGCCATCATCGCCGTGCCGTCGGCCAGCTCGGCCACCAGCTGCACGTTGGTGCAGGGGCCGGTGCCGTGGTTCATCACCTTGATCTCGTACACGGTCTCCTTGCCGACCTCGACCAGCCCGTCCGCGCCGGTCAGGTCGAACCGCAGGGCGGCCACCCCCTCGGCCTTGACCGGCGTCTCGGCGCGGGTCTCCAGCGGCTTGCCCCGCGCGGCGACCGCCGCCACGCCCGGCCCGGCCGGCGTCTCGACCCCGCCGGCCTGCACCGTGGTGCGGATGGCCCCGTCGGCCGGCGCGACGGCCCGCAGCTTCACCGTCACCGCCATGCTGCCGCCGGCCGGCAGGCCGTTCAGCCGCCACACCACCGACTTGCTGGGCGCGTTGAACGTGCCGCCGTTGGACGCCTGCACGAACTCGAACCCGTCCGGCACGGCCGTCCACATGGCGATCGGGTCGGTGGCGGCGGAGCCGGGGTTGCTCAGGTCGATCTGGTACAGCGGCTCGGCCCGCACCAGGCAGCGGGCCGGGCCGGTCTGCTTGGCCACCAGTTGCGGCTCCACCAGGGTGACGGCGGCCTTCGCCGTCTCCGGCTGGTTGGCGTCGGCGAACACGCTCAGCACGAACGTCTCCTGGCCCGGCCGGGCGGCGGTCACTTCCAGCGGGAAGGTCTTCGTCTGGCCGGCGTCCAGGTTCGCCATTTGTCCCTCGATCACCTGCCCGTTCTTGTGCTTCAGCCCCTCGGTGAAGCGGGCGTGCAAGCGCATCTTGCTGGCCGGCCCGGACCCGGTGTTGGTCAGCTTGACGTTGAACACCACCGGCTCGCCGACGCGGACCACGTCCGGCCCGGTCAGGGTGACGCCGATGCGCGGGCGGGTCACTTTCACGCGGGCCTCGACGCCGGCGGCGAAGGTGACGGCGGCGCGGCCGCGGAGTTCCCCCTCGTCGGCCGGCGTGACGGTCACTTTGATCCGCTTCTCGGCCCCGGCGTCCAGCCCGCCGACGGCCCACGCCAGCTTGCCCTCGCCGGCGGCCTCGGCCGGCGGCTCGGTCGTGCCGAGGGTCGCCCCGGCGGGCAGGTCGTGATCGATCCGCACGCCGGTGACGGCCACGGTGCCGGTGTTCCGGACGATGAGCGTGTAGGTACACGGCTGGCCGACGCCGACGGCCTCCGGCGCTTCGATCTCCACCGAGACGTTCGGCGCGGCGCGGGAGGACAGGTTGGCGGCCAGCGGCGGCGACGGCGGGGCACCGACCGGCGGCGTCGCGGCGGCGGGGCCACCCGGAAGCGGCGGCAGCGCGCCCGGCCCGCGTTCGGCGACCACCGTCGGCGGCTTGGCCGCGTCCGGGATCGGCAGCAGTTGCGGCTTCAGGTCGGGCACCTCCGGCCCGCCGCCGGGGGTCGGGAAGAAGCTCGGCTTCGGCTGGTCGCCCACCGGCGGCAGCGGCTTCTTCAGGTCGAGGTCCGAGGCCGACACCGGGCGGACGCCGTCCGCCCCGGCCACCACCGGTTGCGTCAGTCGCGGCGGCGCGAACGGGGCGGCCCCGCCGGGGGCCGGCAACGGCCCGCCCGACGGCGGTCGCACCGGCGGCGGCGGGTTGTACGTGGCGTTGTACGCCGGGTTCGGCGTGATGCTGCCCGGATAGTATTTGGGCGGCTGCGGGGCCTGACCGAAGGCGGCGTGCGTCGCCCCGGCGGCGAGGACCGCGACGGCGGCGAGACGGATTCCGAATAGGCGACGGTTCGGCACGGTCGGTTCCCCCTGAGACGAGCGGCCGTCGGCGGTCGCGGGTCGTCCCCCGACGGACCCGCGACGCGACGACCCCACCCCACCGAGTGGTGGTTCACGGTACTTGGTCTTCCGCCCCGGCCGGGGCCGGGTACTTGAGCGCGTTCTTCGCCAGCTTGGCGGCCACCGCCCCGCTCAGGTCGATGCCGGTGTGTTCGCTCAGCAGGAACACGATGTTGGCCACGTCCGCCAGTTCGTCGGCGATGGCCTCGCGCAGTTTCGGGTCGCGGGCGGCGGCGACGGACTCGTCCGGCGTCAGCCAGCGGAACACGTCGCACAGCTCGCCGACCTCGCTGGCCAGGGCCATCGTCAGGTTCTTCGGCGTGTGGTACGGATCCCACCCGCGGACGGCGGCGAACGCTCGGACGGCGGCCTTGTGCGCCGCCACCGGGGTGGTCGCGTCGGTCATCGGGCGCTCGGGTGGTCTGGGTTCGGTCGCCCCGCCTCGTTTCCCCCGTGGCGGTGCGACTCGCCGGCGGACGATAGCGACTGGCTCGGTGGTGTCAACCGAATGTGGCGGCGAAAAGCGGTCGGGAACGGGCGGTCGCGGGCAAGGTGGGGGGGACGCCGGGAGCGAGGGGACATGGGGAGGCGGTCGGAACGGCATCGCCGTTCCGGGTGAGGGGGCGCAACAGGGGTGAAGAGAAAGCCCCCTCACCCGCCTCGTGCGGGGTACGAGGCGACCTCGCCCCCGCGCCGCGGGGGAGAGGTGGGGCACTTGGTGTCCCGGCCGGCCTGTTCCCCGCCGACGCCTTGGACTCGCTTGGCCTCGGCGGTCACTCGGCCTTCAGCGTCTTCACCAGGTCGGCCAGCTCCTTCGCCTTGCGGTCGCGGGTCTTCGTCAGCTCCTTCACCTTGGCCTGCCGCTTCTCGATCTCCGTCTCCTGGTCGTCGAACTTCTTCAGGTATCGCTTGTACGCCTCCGAGTCCTTCGGCACCCGCTCGATGTTCGCCCGCATGCGGGTCTGCTCGTCGTTGATGTCCTTCAGCGCCGTCTGCTCCTCGGCGATGCCGGCCACCGCCTCCGCCTCGGCGACCCGCACCGCCCGCAGTTGGCCGAGCGCGTTCTTCACCGCCGGCGCGACGTAGGCCTGCTTCAGGTAGAAGTCGATGGACTCGACGGTCAGCTTCACCAGGTCGGACGCCTCCTGCTGCTCGCTCTCTTCGACGACATCGAACTTCGCGGCCCCCTTCGGCGGCACGGTGGTGGCGAAGTGGTGGAGCGTGGGCAGGAACGCGACGGACTTCTGCGGCGTCACCAGCTTCCAGGTGGCGGACGCATTCCGGAAGATGTCCACGGCCCGCTCGGCGTCGGCGGCGTTGGTGAAGGCGTAGCGGGTCGTCTGCGTGAGCCGCGACACTTCCACCAGCTTGCCCTTGTCGAGGGACAGCGACACCGGCGTCCGCGCGTTCGGCAAGACTTCGACGGTCAGCTTCAGCAGGTCGTCGGCCAGCCCCGGCTGCTCCTGCTCCTCGACCACGTCCAGCGCGGCCGACTTGCCAGCGGGGACGGCCAGTTCAAAGCGGTACAGTTCCGGCGTCGTTTCCAGCGGCGTCGCCGGCTCGACAAGGGTCCATTTCGCCTTGATGGGCTGCGTCACCCGCACCGTCTTCGCCACCGTCGATTTGTTGACCGCCGCGTACCGGGTGATCGTCCGCACCTTCATCTTCCCGCCCAGCACGCTGTTGGTGAGGGTGAACGACACCGGCGTCTTCGCCCCCGGCACGACCTCGACGGACACCTTCAGCAGGTCGTCGGCCAACCCCGGCTGCTCCTGCTCCTCGATCACATCGAGCGCGGCCGACTTGCCCGCCGGCACGGCCAGCTCGAAGCGGTACAGCTCCGGCGTCGTCTCCACCGGCTTGGCCGGCTCGATCAGCTTCCAGCCGGCTTTGATCGGCTGCGTTAGCCACACCGTCTTCGCGTCGGGCGATTTGTTGAAGGCCGCGTACCGGGTGGTCGTCCGCACCTTCATCGTCCCGCCGAGGACGCCGTTGGTGAAGGAGTAGGAGACCGGCGTCTTGCCGTCGGCGACCGGGGCCATGCGCAGCCCCACGTCCAGGTCGATGGCGTAGCTGAGCAGGCGGCTCTCACCCGGCTTCACGTCCGGCAGGCGGGCCTGTCCGGCCGCCGTGTCGCCCTCGTACACCGTCACCGGCCCCTGCGCGACGAACAGCTTCGACGTGTTCGTGATCCGCAGCCCCTTCAGCGGGTGGTTGCCGAGGACCATCGGGTTGTAGATGGAGATCCGCTGGGCGTCGATCTTCTCGTCGATGATCGGCAGCAGAGCGGACTTGAACCGGGGCAGGTTGACCGGCTGCTTCACCGCGTACTCGAACGACTCGCCCAGGTTCTTCATGTCGGACGCGCCGGGCAGGTAGTTCGTGGGCGGTTTCGGCGCGTCCGGGTCGGGCGGGGCGCTCAGGCGGTTGGTCCGGGTGTCGTAGTCGAGCCGGTCGCCGAGCAGGCTGCGCACCGACGGTCGGCCGATGCCGCCGTACCCGCCCAGGCTCATGTGCGGGGCGTAGGTGCCTCGAACCGGCCCGCCGACCATCCCGGCGATGCCGCCGCCGACACCGAGGTTGCCTTGGTTCCCGACTTGACCGCCGCCGAAGCTACCGCCGAACCCGCCCTGGCCGCCGCCGAAGCCGCCCATCTGCCCGCCGCCGAAGCCCATGTTGCCGCCGAGTTGCTGCATCGCCACGCCCTGGTAGACCGGCGGGCGGAGGCTGGCGTACAGTTCCGGCTCGATGACCGGGCGGGGGATGTACAGCGGCTCGTACAGGTCCATCTTGTACGTCATCGGCCGGCCGCTGAGCAGCTTCACCGTCACGTTCTCCCAGTCCTCGTCCGTGGTGTTTTCGACGGCCGCGAGGCCGACCAGCTTCGGCCCGCCTTCGCCGCCGACCATGACGCGGTACGTCGGCTTCCACAGCGGCGCGTCGGCGATGTACCCGACACTCACCTTCCGCTCGCCCTTACCGGCGAAGGTCACGCCGACGCTCTTGGTGTTCGCTCCCCGCGCGGCGGCCAGCGCCTCCAGCGCCTTGCGGAACTCGGCTTGCAGGTCGGCCTTGGAGAACTTCACCTTCTTGATTTTCGCGAGCGCGACCGTTTGCAGGCCGTCGTCGGTGAGCACCGACACCTGTTCGATGGACCCGAACGCCGCGGGCAGGACCACCGGGAACGGCCGGGCGACGCCGTCCGGAACGGCCGCGACCGCCTCCGGGTGAATGACGGTCGGGGCCGGCTTCTCCACGCTGACGATGTTGCCGTTCACCACGGTCCCGTCCTGGTGGGTGATTTCCACCTTTTCACCGCGGACCTGGTGCAGCAGGTTGCCGACCGACGGGTTCTCGGTCAGGTCGATGCTGAACGCCTTCAGGGTGATGTCGGCCGGCGCGCGGTTGTCGTAGGTGACGGCCCGCGACGTGCCGGTCGGGTCGTTCGCCACCAGCGTCAGGATGAGGTCGTTGACATCCTCCTCGTTGACCTTCAAGTCCACGCGGGTGGTGTCGGTGACGGTGCCCTCGCGGTGGAAGTAGCCGATGCCGGCGTTGAACAGCACCACGCGGGTGATGGGCAACTTGACGCCGGGCTTCGCTTCGGGCGGCTTCTTGTCGCCGGGCTGGCCGAAGATGGGGATGGCGAACAGGGCGAACGTCAGTCCGCCGAGGATCAGGCAGGCGCGGAATCGCATGGGAGGGGGTTCCGAAGGGAGGGACTATTTTCGCGGCGACCTTGGGAGCCGCAGTCGGTTCGTCACCAGCAACAACGCCGGCGTGCCCCGCCCGTTGGCGCGGTCGAGGACATGGTGGATACCATATCCCGCCGCGCGGAAGCGTTCCGCCGTCTCGGCCCGCCCGCCGGTTCACCGGAGTCGCCGCTTGCGGGCGGGGCGGCGGTGTGGTCGAATACTGGCATGACACCTCCGCACGCCGACGAGCAGTCCGAGTTCCGGCAGGACATCATCTCCGGCCGGTGGGTCATCTTCGCGCCCGAACGCGCCCGCCGGCCGCTCGGCCAGGCGAAGCCGCAGGCCCGGCAGAACGTCGTCCGCGACGTGTGCCCGTTCTGCCCCGGCCCGACGCAGGACACGCCGCCGCCGTCGTACACCTTCCCCACCGCCGGCCCGTGGCAGGTCTTGGTGTGTCCGAACAAGTTCCCGGCGGTGCGGGCCATCGCCCCGGACACGCGCGGCCTGACCCTGCGGTTGCAGTTGAACCAGCTCCCCGGCTTCGGCGTCCACGAACTGGTGATCGAGGGGCCGGACCACTTCACCGACCCGACCGAGTTGACCGACGAGGTGTACCGCCAGGTGCTGCTGGCGTACCGGCAGCGCATCCGGACGTTCGCGGCCGACGAGCGGATGGACTACGTGTCGGTGTTCAAGAACGTCGGGGCCGAAGCCGGCGCGTCGATGGCCCACACCCACTCGCAACTCATCGCCACGCCGTTCATCCCGAACAACGTCCGCGACGAGCTGGCCGGGGCCGAGGCGTACTTTCAGAGGCGGAAGAAGTGCGTCTTCTGCGACCAAATCCGGAGCGACCGGTTCGGGGTGGCCCGGCTCGTCGCCGAGTCGGCGCACTTCACCGTGGTCTGCCCGTTCGCCCCGCGGTTCGCCTACGAGATGTGGGTGCTGCCGAAGGCGCACGCCAGCCACTTCGAGACGATCGCCGACGCCGAGGCGCTGGAACTGGTGCTGCTGCTGAAGCGGGTGCTGCGGGCGCTGGACGCGGTGGCCGACGTGCCGGCGTACAACTACTACCTGCACACCGCCCCGCTCCGCGCCGACCCGAGCGCCAGCTACCACTGGCACCTGGAGATCGTGCCCCGCACCGCCCGCCCGGCCGGGTTCGAGTGGAGTACCGGCGTGTTCATCAACACCGTCCTGCCCGAGCGCGCCGCCCACGACCTGAAGGCGGCGGCGGGTTAACGACGCCATCGTCGCCGCGAGCGTGCGAGCGGGGGTTACCCGCCGCCGATCCCAACTCGGGCCGCGCGCTCCGTCGAGTCTCCCACGGCGACCGAGCGAAAATCGTTGGCATCCGCCGGCTGGCGAGAGTGGCGTACAACGAACGGAAGCGGGGGCTGCTGTTGCAGGCCACGTTCGAGTTGAACCGTTCGCGCGTCCACCAGAGCTGCTTTTGATACAGGGGCAGCGCCTGGTCCAGCCCCTTGCTCACGATGGCCTCGCGAATCCAGGTGCGC
>JAYUFU010000039.1:0-8117 GCA_043738505.1 Fimbriiglobus sp.
GCGCCCGGCCCCCCCAATGGGGGGGGCCCGGCGGCGTTTGCTCCCCACCCGTCACGCGCTCTTCTTGTCGGCGACTTCGGGCAGCCGCATCAGGAGCGGCACCTTCTTCCGCACCACGTCCGCCGTGACGACGTGCTTGCCCTTGCCCTCCATCTCCGGCAGCTCGTACATCACGTCCAGCATGATGTCCTCGACGATGCTCCGCAGCCCCCGCGCACCGGTGTCGCGGGCCTTCGCCAGCCGGGCGATCTCCTGGAGCGCGTCCGGCTCGAAGTCGAGTTCCGCCCCCTCCATCTCGAACAGCCGCTGGTACTGCCGCACCAGCGCGTTCCGCGGCTCGGACAGGATGCGGACGAGCGTCTCCTCGTCGAGCGGGTCGAGCGGGGCCAGCACCGGCAGCCGGCCGATGAACTCCGGGATCAGGCCGTACTCGATCAGGTCGTCGGCCGTCACCTGGTTCAGCAGTTCGCCGACCGACTTGTCCCGCCGGTCCTCGCTGGCCGCCCCGAAGCCGATCGTCTTGCGGCCGATCCGCTTCGAGATGATGTCCGTCAGGCCGACGAACGTGCCGCCGACGATGAACAGGATGTTGCTCGTGTCGAGCTGGATGTACTGCTGTTCGGGGTGCTTGCGGCCGCCCTGCGGGGGGACGTTCGAGACGGTCCCCTCCAGGATCTTCAGCAGGGACTGCTGGACGCCCTCGCCGGACACGTCGCGGGTGATGCTGACGTTGTTCCCGCTCTTGGCGATCTTGTCGATCTCGTCGATGTAGACGATGCCCCGCTGGGCCGCCTCGATGTCGAAGTCGGCGGCGTGCAGCAGCTTCAGGAGCAGGTTCTCCACGTCCTCGCCGACGTACCCGGCCTCGGTCAAGGTGGTGGCGTCGCCGATGGCGAACGGCACGTCCAGCACCTTGGCCAGCGTGCGGGCGAGCAGCGTCTTGCCGCTGCCGGTCGGCCCGACCAGCAGGATGTTGCTCTTCTCGATCTCCACGTCGACCCGGCTGCCGTCCTGGTGGTTCAGCCGCTTGTAGTGGTTGTGGACGGCGACGCACAGCACCTTCTTCGCCCGCCCCTGGCCGATGACGTACTGGTCCAGCTTCTCCTTGATGCTGCGGGGCGACGGGGTGGCCGGCGAGTTCGACTTCGGCCCGCCCCGCCGCTTCCGCTCCTGGTCGATGATCGACTGGCACAGGTCGATGCACTCGCCGCAGATGTACACGTCGCTCGGCCCCTCGACGAGAGGCCCCACGTCGCGGTGACTGCGGCGGCAGAAGGAACAGTAGGCGTTCCGGTTCCGACCCGCGGTGCCGGGGGGTTTCCGGCCCCCGCCGTCACCGGTGCTGCGCTCCGCCATTCGGTCTCCCCGAAATTGTCTGTGTGAAAGTGGACGGTGTTCCGCGACTGTCTGCGACCGGCGGCCCCGACGACGACTGCACTATACCTTCAGCGATTCCCCCCCGGCGGCGGGATTTCGCGGTCGGCGGCGGCTTTCCGCGCCGGCCGCGCGGCGGGCAAGGGTTTCGCCGACGCGACCGATTTCGGCCTTTGCGGAAACGGCGTCAAGTTTCCGGATCGGGCGGCTTGACGGGCGGTGGCGGTTTCGGCGGCGAGTCCGGCAGCCCGACCTCCTTCTTCATCTTCCCGGCCACACGATCCCGCACCCGAAGGTACTCCCGCTCGGTGATCTCGCCGTTCTCGTACAGCTCGCGGTACGACTCCAGTTGCGAGGTGGAGTCCTGGAATGCGACCTCGGCCCGTTTCCTCCGGCGGTCGAAGTACGACAGCACGACGGCCGACCCGAACAGCACCACCGCCATCAGTCCACAGGCGATGAGGAAGTCGGTGTTCTCCAGCAGCGGTCGCGGCGGATTGACGACCGGCGGCGGCGCGTCGGCCCACAGCGATAGTGCGGCAAGGGACGATTGTAGCGAATGTGCGGGCATCGCGACTCCGCGCCGTCGATCTGGGGGAACCGATTCCGCCGGGGGTGCCGACTCGACCGGTTTCGCCGGAATTATACCCGGCGATTCCCGCCAGTCGATGGGCAACTGTTGCAATCCGCGCCGGGCAAATTTTACCGGTCGCTTGGCATGGCTCGTCAGCCGCCGATGCCCCGCAGCAACTCCGCCGTCAGCACGAACGGGTCGCGCGGGATGGCGTCGAGCCGGAACAGGGGTATCAACTCCCGCGCCGAGATCGGTTCGACCGTCGGCCGCCAGCCGCACGACCACGCCAGCAATCCCAGCAGGGCCGTGGCGGTGACACCCCGTTGTCGCAAGTCGCCGAGCCGCGTGTCGCCGTGCCGCTTGGCCAGCCGCTTGCCGTCCTCGCCCACGACGAGCGGGACGTGCGCGAAACTCGGCGGGGCGAGGCCGAGCGCGCGGTAAATCAGCAACTGCCGGGGGGTGGACGACACGAGATCGTCGCCGCGAACCACTTCGGTCACGCCCGCCGCCGCGTCGTCGGTCACGACGGCGAGCTGGTACGCCGGCACCTTCGCCGACCGCCACACCGCGAAATCGCCGCCGAGTTGTTGGAGGTCCACTCGCGTCGGCCCGCGAAACGAGTCCGCGAACGCCGGCGAGTCCGTCACCCGGAATCGCCAGGCGAAGGGCCGCGTCAGCCCGTCGGCGTCGGCCGCGCGGCGACCCGCGCAGGTGCCGGGGTACGTCGGCCCCTCGTGGTCGGCGTGCGGCGCACTGGCGGCCGAGGCGATGTCGGCCCGCGTGCAGGTGCAGGGGTAAACGAGTTCCTGCCGCTTGAGTTCGTCGAGCGCCGTCTCGTGCGCGGGCAGCAGCGACGACTGCATCACAACATCGCCGTCCCAGTCCAGGCCCAGCCAGCGGAGGTCGGCCAGCGCCTCGGCGACGGCGTTCGGCTTGTTCCGCCACACGTCGATGTCCTCGATCCGGAGCCGCACCGTGCCGCCGCGCGCGCGGGCGCTCAGCCACGCGATCAGGTAGGTGCGGGCGTTGCCGACGTGCTGCGCGCCGGTCGGCGACGGGGCCAACCGGCCGGCGGAGGCGGGGAAAGTCATGCGGGATTCTTATCGGGAGCGCGAACCCGAATAAACAAGAATGAAGAACTAACCACAGAGACACAGAGGCACAGAGAAGAAGGAACCGAGATAGAGGAAGGCAGAGGGCGGAAGGCAAAACTCCCCTCATCTCTTGTTTTCTCTGTGCCTCTGTGTCTCTGTGGTTAGTCTGCTGTCTTCCTCCGTATTCCTTTCCACCCCAGTGCCATGCGCTACGCCATCTGCAACGAGACCTTCGACGGCTGGGATCATGCCCGCGTGTGCGGGCGGATCGCCGAACTCGGCTACACGGGGCTGGAGGTCGCGCCGTTCACCCTGGCCCCGCTCATCACCGACGTGACCGCCGCGCGGCGGGCGGAGCTGCGCCGCCAAGCCGAGGCCGCCGGGGTGAAGGTCATCGGGTTGCACTGGCTGCTGGCGAAGACGACCGGCTTCCACCTGACTTCACCCGATGCCGCCGTCCGCAAGATCACCGCCGACTACTTCGTCGAACTGGCTCGCTGTGCGGCCGAACTCGGCGGCGACATTCTCGTCCTCGGCTCGCCGGCCCAGCGGAAGATTCCCGACGGCTACACCGCGTTGCAGGCCGAGGACTTCGCCGTCGAGTGCCTGTCCGGAGTGCTGAAAACGCTGGAGGATACCGGCGTGAAGCTCTGCCTGGAGCCGCTGACGCCGAAGGAAACGGACTTCATGACGACCGCCGAGGACGCGGTGCGGATCATCGGCCGGCTGGCGCACCCGAACGTGAAGCTGCACCTCGACGTGAAGGCGATGGCGGCGGAACCGAAGCCGCGGCCGGACGTGATCCGGGCGAACGCGGCGCACACCTACCACTTCCACGCCAACGACGAGAACCTGCGCGGCCCCGGCTTCGGGGCGATCGACTTCAAGCCGATCTTCGCCGCGCTGAACGAGACGGCGTATGCCGGCTGGGTGTCGGTGGAGGTGTTCGACTACACCCCGGACCCGGACACCATCGCCCGCGAGAGTATCCGCTACATGCGCGAGTGCGAGTGAATTGGTGGCGCGCTCCCTGCGGTCGCGGCGACGACAAGACCCCTCTCTTCCTCCCGGAACCCCCTCCCATGCGATCCCTCCTCTCCCTCTTGCTCCTCCCCGCGCTCGCGACCGCCGCCGAGCCGCAACTCGCCGTCGGGTTCGGCGAGACTGATGTGTCGCCGATCCTCGGCAAGAAGCCGGTGTACATGGCCGGCTTCGGCATGAACCGACAGGCGAAGAAGCTCCACGACCCCATCATGGCCCGCGCCGTGGTGCTGTCCGACGGCACCAAGAAGATCGCCCTCGTGTCGGTCGATGTCGTCGGCCTGTTCCTGCCGACGATCGAGAGCATTCGCGGGCAGTTGAAGGGGTTCGACTACGTGTGCGTGTCCAGCACGCACAACCACGAGGGGCCCGACACGCTCGGCCTGTGGGGGCCGAACCCGTTCTCCTCCGGCGTCGATCCGGACTACATGAAGGCGGTGGAAGCCGGGGTGGTGAAGGCGGTGACGGCGGCGGACAAGGCGAAGCAGCCGGCCGTGGCGAAGATCGGCACGGCGCTGGGCGGCGATCTGATCAACGACAACCGGCTGCCCGTGGTGAAGCACGAGGAGCTGGTCGCCATCCGCTTCGACCCGGTCAACTCGGACAAGCCGGCCAAACCGCTCGGCGTCCTCATCCAGTGGAACAGTCACCCGGAAACGCTCGCCGAGAAGAACGCCGAACTGAGCGCCGATTTCGTCGGCTACGCGGTGAAGCACGTCTCCGACAAGTACCAGTGCCCGGCGGCGTACTTCACCGGCACCGTCGGCGGACTGATGACTTCGCTCAAGGTGACGATCAAGAACGACCGCGGCGACGAGTTGAAGGACGGCACCTTCGAGAAGACGGACGCCTACGGCGTCGCCGTCGGCAAGCTCGCTGACAAAGCCCTGTCAGCGGCCGTGGCAGTGTCGCTGGTGCCGTTCGACATTAGGACGAAGGCGGTGCTGGTGCCGGTGGAGAACGGCCTGTACCGCCTGGCCAAGCAGGTCGGCGTGCTGAACCGCGACATGTACGCCTGGGCCGGCGACCCGTCGCCGAAGGAGTGGACGAAGATCGACGACGCCTCCAAGCCCGTCGGCATCAAGACGGAAGTCGGCTTCGTGAAACTCGGCGACCTGGAAATCGCCGCCATCCCCGGCGAAATCTATCCGGAACTGGTGCTGGGCAAGGTGCAGACGCCGGCCGACCCCGGCGCGGACTTCCCCGAAGCGCCGACCGAACCGGCCATTTACGAGGGCATGAAAGGCAAGCACAAGATGCTGATCGGCCTGGCGAACGACGAACTCGGCTACTTCATCCCGAAGCGGCAGTGGGACGAGAAGCCGCCGTACTGCTACGGCCTGAAGAAGAGTCAGTACGGCGAGGTGAACAGTTGCGGCCCGGACGCGGCGAAGGTCGTCTGCGACGCCTTCCGCGCCCTGGCGACGAAGAAGTAGGCCGGAAGAACTAACCACAGAGACACAGAGGCACAGAGAAGACAAGAGAGAGCAGAGTTGCAAAGAACTGGCTTCTCATCTCTCCTTCTCTGTGCCTCTGTGTCTCTGTGGTTCGTTCTTCTCTTCCTCTCCTATTCCAACCCCATCTCCGCCAGCACCGCCGCATACCGCGTCCACGGGATCGGCTTGAGCGGGATCGCGGCCGACCGCTGGTCCAGGCTCAGGTCGAGGACGTACATCGTCTCGACGTGCCGGGTCCGCTCGCCGGTCTCCTTCCGCCGCTTCAACTCCGCCTGTTCCAGGTCGTACCGCTTCGACAGTTCCATCAGCGTCAGCACCCGGCAGCCGTCCGCCCCGTGTTCGCCGGTCACCTCCTGCGCGTCCGTCCAGTGGCGGAACAGCTTCAGGTCGCTCACCCGGATGAGCAGCACGATGATCGGCTGGTGGACGGTCAGTTCGGCCGGCTCGCAGCACGGGGCCATGACGTGGATGTCGTGGTCGAACGGCTCGTTCGCCACCCGGTCGCAGACGAAGTTGGTCAGCGTCTCCAGCAGGTACGACCCCTCCGCCCCCTCCATGCTGATGAGCGTGTGCCGCGTCGTGACGCCGTGGGCACGGTGCAGGAGGACGCCGGACAAGTGGTTGTTCGACACGACGGTCCGCAGCGGCGACTGGCCGAGCGACCGGATGCGGAGCGACTTCGGGTAGTGCGTGCCGTCGGCGCGGGTGCCCCGCTCGACGACGTGCTGCTGGATGACGATCGTCTCGCGGGCGTCGCCGGACAGCACGCTCAGCCGCTCCTGCCGCCGCTTCCAGCGGAGGTACAGCCAGCCGAGCAGCCAGCCGACGCCCAGGCCGAGCAGGATGCCGATGCCGCGGCCGGTCACGTCGTCGAACAGTTTGTCCCAGTTCATGGCCAATCTCCGGGGCGTATCGGACGGTAGTAGAGTATTCGCCGGCGACCGGCCGAAATTGGCGGGTCAACCGCTTGCGCCCCACCGGTCGGATCGGCTACCATATCCCGCATGACACCCGAACCGCTGGCCTTCCACAACGGTCGTATCGTCCGCCGCTCCGAGGTGGCGGTGGCGTTCCACGACGCCGGGTTCGTGTCCGCCGCCACCGTCACCGACTTCGCCCGCACCTACGGCCGCCGGCTGTTCCGCTGGCCCGACCACCTCGCCCGCCTCCGCCGCGACTGCGCCGCCTGCCACATTCCGCTGAACGTCACCGACGAGGAATTGACCGCCGCCGCCGAACACCTGCTCGCCCACAACGCCGCGCTCCTCGCACCCGGCGACGAGTTCGCGGTCGTCACCTTCGCCACCCCCGGCCCGCTGGGATACATGGCCGAAGCCGCCGACTCCGGCCCGCCGACGGTTGCCATGCACACGTTCCGCCTACCGGTCGAGCGGTACGCCCGGTTCGCTGTCAGCTGGGTGACACTGGCCGTGGCCGGGACGCTGCCCGAATCGTCGGTGCTGCCCGGCGGGGTGAAGCACCGCAGCCGGCTGCACTGGTGGATGGCGGAGAAGCTGGTCGCCGAGCGGCACCCCGGCGCGGTGGCCGTGCTGGTGGACGGCCACGGGGCGAGCGCCGACACCGCCCTCGGCGGGGTGCTGGCGGTGGCCGGAACGACGGTGTACCGCTCGCCGGTCGGCCGGGTGCAGGATTCCATCAGCCTGCTGGTGGTGAAGGAAGCGTGCGCGGCGCTGGGCCTGACCTGGGAGGAAACGGCCTTCGACTTCGAGGGGCTGTGCCGGCCGGTCGATCCGGTCGAGCGCGGCACGTTCGCCGACCGCGTGACGGAGGTGCTGCTGGCCGGGTCCGGGTTCGGCGTCGCCGGCGTGTCGCGGTGCGCCACGCAGTTCACCCACCGCGACTTCCCCTGGCCCGGCCCGGTCTGCCTAGACTTGCAACGGGTGTGGCCGTCGATGACGGGGTGATATTGCCGAGCGTCACATCAGCACGCCCTGCAACTTCTTGCGGTTGGCGGCGGACATGGGGCCGACGGGCGCGCGGCGTCTCACCCCGCCGCCAGTTTCGCGCGGACGTCGGCCCACACGTCGGCGATCACCTTCTTGGCCGACCCTTCGATCAGCGACGCCGGCACCAGTTTGAGCAAGCCCGTGCGGGCGGTGATGTCGCCGGTCCAGCTCACCGCACAGCCGTCGGCGGTCGGGGCGAAGGTCAGCACGGCCAACACGCTGCTGCTCGCGCCGATGCCCTTGGCGTGAATCTGGTAGTCCGCGCGGGCGTCCGGCTCGCGGGCGGTGACGGCGGCCGTGGTGTCCAGCGACCCGGACAGGAACGCCAGCTTCGGCCGCACCTTCCACTCGGCCTTGTCCGGCGTGGCCAGGCCGACCGTCGCGCCCGACAGGCAGCCGGCGAGGAACCCGGCGTCGGACAGTTTGGCGAACACCGTCGAGACCGGCAGGGCGAACGTCTCGACGCCTTCGAACTGGGCCATGATCGCACCGCCGGGAAAGGGGGAATGGGGAGTGGTATTCTACGACCACGTCCGACCGCGCGCCACGCGGATAAACTGGACCGAGGTGGCCGTTTCCGGGCGAACCCGGCCCGCAAGGGCCGTGGGTG
>JAYUFU010000040.1:0-8035 GCA_043738505.1 Fimbriiglobus sp.
TCGGCCCTCAGCCGACGCCGGCACATCTGCCTGTCGGAGACCCGACCTGCCTACCTCCACTCCTTCAAGCCGCCGTTTCCGCCGTTCTCGATATCGGTCAGTACCGGCAGGATCGATCCGGCGTTGCCGGCCGGGCACGACCCGACGTACCCGAACACCGTGCAGCCGGCAGCCCGGGCGACGGCCCCGGCATACGTCTCTCCACTGTTGCAGCCGATCAGGATAATCTTCATCGAGGGCAAGTGGCCGTTGCCGACGTGCGCCCAGAACAGAGTGCCAGGAGTGTCCAGGAAAAAGCGGTCGACATCCCCCGGCGGGTCCGATCTTGTCGTGGCCCACGGCTGGGTGAACTTGCCGCCGTCGTCGGAGTACAAGACGGCATCGTGGTAGGCCAGGATGGGTCCGTCGATATACCCCAGGTGGCCGACGTAAACGAACGTATCGCACGCCTGCACCTCCTCCCAAAACCCCGCCGACCGCTTCCCCTTCGGCGTCGCGTAGGTGTCCACGTCAAACTTCACCTTCTCGCCGGGCTGATACTTCGTCCCATACACGATCGCCGCGCCTCCGTAAACCTTGCGGGCCGCGTGGTAGGCGGTCGCCTGGAAGGAGACGACGTGCTGGCCCTGCGTTGGGTGGATGATGACGGCGCTCACGGGTTGCCTTCCGGGTACGGGTGCCGAGCGTGGCGAGAAGGGGATCGATACGTCATGCGAAACCGGCGACCGGTTCGGACACCAGCAATGAACCGGCCCCGGATTATCCGGGGCCGGCGTTTGACGGATCGAAGCCTCTCGGCCGGCCTCGCTTGTTACTTCACCTCAGCGGCCGGGCCGGACGGTGCCCGGCGGCAGGTCGGCCAGTTCCACCGGCACCGCCGCGTAGTGGCTGAACTCCATGCTGAAGCTGGCCTGCCCCTTCGTGGCCGACCGCAGGTCGCTGGTGTACCCGAACAGCTTGGCGAGGGGCACCTTGGCCGTCACCTGCGCGACGCCCTTGTCCTCGCTCGTCTCCTCGATCACCCCCCGCCGGCTGCTGATGTTGCCGGTGATCTGCCCCTGGTAGTCCTTGGGCGACACCACCACCACCTTCATGACCGGCTCCAGCAGCTGGATGCCGCCCTTCTCCTGGGCCTCGCGGAACGCCTCGCGGGCGCACATGTAGAACGCGTCCTGCGACGAGTCCACGTCGTGCATCTTGCCGAAGTGCAACTCGAACTCCAGATCGACGAACGGGAACGGGTACTTGTACCCCTTCTTCGCCTCCTCGCGGAGGCCCTCCTCGACGCTCGGGATGTACTGCTTGTCGATCGCCCCCTGGGTGACGGCGTTGACGAAGTACACGTTGTTCGGGTCCGGCTTCACCTTCGGGTCGCCCAGCTCCTCGATCTCCTTCAGCTTGACCTCGATCTGGTCGGGCGACAGCGGCGTGTACTTGACGGCGATGACGGCGAACTTGCCGCGGCCGCCGGTCTGCTTCTGGAACTTGTACTCCAGGTCCACCATCCGCGCCAGGCTCTGGCGGTACGCCACCCGCGGGCGGCCGAGGACCACCATCTCGGTGTTCTCCTGCAGCACGCCGATGGCCCGCTTCAGCTTCTCGATGCTGATCTCCAGGTGCAGCTCGCCCATGCCCGACAGGATCGTCTCCTTCGTCTCGTCGTCGGTGTGCGTCTTCAGCGTCGGGTCGTCCCGCACCAGCCGGTTCAGCGCCTCGCCCACCTTGCCGGCGTCCAGCAGCTTGCTGAACTGCAGCGACTGCGCGATGACCGGCTTCGGGAACTGGATGGCCTCCAGCGCCACCGGCTCGTCGGCGTCGGACAGCGTGTTCCCGGTGAACGTGTCGGCCAGGCCCATGGCGGCGACGATGTCGCCGGGGCCGGCCTTCTCCAGGTTGATCCGCTTGTCGCCCATCATGCGGTAGAAGCGGGCGATCCGCTCCTTCTTGCCGGTGGTGGTATTCGTGTACGTCTGCCCCGGCAGCAGTTCGCCGGAGTACACGCGGATGTACACCAGGTCGCCGTTCACCTCGGCCACCGTCTTGAACGCCAGCGCGCTCATCGGCTCGGAGGCGTCCGGCCGGCGCAGGAACACTTCCTTCGTCTTCGGGTGGACGCCCTCGACCGGCGGGCGGTCGAGCGGGCTGGGCAGGCAGTCCACCACCAGGTCGAGCAGCTGCTGCACGCCGTGGAACATCTTGCTGCTGCCGCAGTGGACGGGCGTGAACACGTTGTCCAGCGTCCCCTTGCGGAGCGCCGCCTTGATCATCGCCTCCGACACGTCCTTCCCTTCGAGGACGGCCTCGGTCAACTCGTCGGACGCGGTGGACGCCACGTCCAGCATCTCGGCCCGCCGCTTGTCGGCCTCGGCGGCGTACTTCTCGGGGATGTCCTCGACGAAGAACGCGCGGTTCGTCTTGTCGGTCGTGTCGCGGCGGACCAGCTTCATGCGGATCAGGTCGATCACCCCCTCCAGGGCGCTGTCCTGGCCGGCCGGGATGGTGACGACGCACGGGTTGGCGTGCAGCTTGGTCCGCATCTGATCGACGCACGTCCAGAAGTCCGCGCCCATGCGGTCCAGCTTGTTCACGTAGGCGATGCGGGGCACCCGGTACTTGGTGGCCTGCCGCCACACCGTCTCCGACTGCACCTCGACGCCGCCCTTCGCGCAGAACACGCCGATGGCCCCGTCCAGCACGCGGAGGGACCGCTCCACCTCGGCCGTGAAGTCCACGTGGCCGGGCGTGTCGATGATGTTGACGGTGTACTCGCCCCAGTCGATGGACACGGCGGCGCTGTTGATGGTGATGCCCTTCTGACGCTCCAGCGGGTCGAAGTCGGTGGTGGTGTCGCCGTCGTCCACGTCGCCGACTTTGTGCTTGGTGCCGCTGTAGTACAGAATCCGCTCCGTCGTGGTGGTCTTGCCGGCGTCCACGTGGGCCATGATTCCGATGTTGCGTACTTTGTCGAGCATCTGCGTCGCCGGCTTGGGTTGGACCGGCACCTCACGAGCGGGGAAACGGCCGGCGGGGCAACCGCCGGGCGGGGGACGCGCGTCCCGCCGCACTGGGAATGAGCCGACGCCGGCGGCGGGGTTCGCGCCGGCCGGCCTCAATCAATCGACCATCCCTTAATCGTATCGCCGGCGGCGTCCCCGTCCACACCGGACGCGAGAAGGTTGCGCGAAGCGGGGTCAAATGCCCGCGCCGGAGTCGTTTCCCGCCGTCGCCGCCGGCGGCGGCGGCACCCAGTCCAGCGGCAGCATTTCCGGCGGGTAGTCGGGCGGCGGCACCCAGCCCGGCGGGCAGGAGATGGTGGCGCGGTTCACCTGCCCGTAGTCGGCCGGTCGGTCATCGCGCGTGCGGCGGCCGCGCTCCAGCATCCAGTCGTCGTCGTGATCGTGGAAGTGACCGATGATGCCGTCCTGGAGCTTGACCCGCTCGCGCAGCGGGATCGGCCGCGCGGGTTTCGGCGGGAACGGGTACGAGGGGAGCGGCGGCGGCTCTTGCGAGCCGCGACCGCCAGGGAGTGGCATCTTGGTTTCGTTGGAAGTCGTCCCCCTCCCGGTTGCTTCGCAACCGACCTCCCCCCGACGGTAAGAGGTGGGAAGAACTGGCGCGTCCGCCACGGTTTCCTCCACCACAGTGGGGGCGGCGCTCGCCGGCGGGGTGAGGTCTTCCTTCTTCGGCTCCGACTTCTTTAGCGCGAATTCGCGGTCGCTCTCGGCGTTGTACACCGGCAGCGGCTCCAGCCCGTCGGCCCAGCGACCGCCGCCGGTTTGCGTGGTTTGCGTGCCGGCGACCGGGGCCTTGTGCCGGATTCGCGTCTTCTCCAAGTCCAGGATCATCTGGAGCGCCTGAAAGGACTTGTCGTCGTGACGGCTCGCCAACCGGCGGCGCAGCTCGGCCACCGCTTCGGCGACGGTGTCTTCCCAGTATTGCTTGCGGCCGGCCGCGTCGCGCGGCGGGTCGGGCACGTCCGCCTCGCACCGGAAGCGGTCGGCCTGCTCGGTGGTGGGGGTGGTCTGAGTGGCGGTGTTCACGGCGGCACTCCGGAACGAGAAAGTGACTCCATGTACATATACGCTCCGAGGTCTGGTAAGTCAACAAGAAAAGTGAAATTCGGATCAGTAGTGAATTTTTGACCCGAGCCGGCGACTCGTGTCGCCGGTTCGCACGGCCGCGCCGCGATTTCGTCGGCGGCCGGTCGGTGTCGGCCCCGGAAGCGAAGCCCGCGTCGGCGTCAAGGTCGGGGCGTGAAGTTGAAGTACTGGCCCAGCGCCAACCCAGTAGCCCGACTCTCCCGAGTCGGGCCGAGCCGCCACTGGCCCACGGCCCGACTCGGGAGAGTCGGGCTACGTCGGACGCGCTTGCTCGGTCTTCCATCCCGCGACTGCCAAACTCCACGACTGGCCTACTCGCCGGCCGCCGCCGGGAGGTTGTCCAACTCGAGTTCGGTCAGTCGAGTACCCAGAGGCGAAGCGGCCAGCGCCGTCGCCGCCGCTTCGGGGATCGGGTTGTCCGCCAGTCGCAGGACGAGCAACCCGTCGAGGTGGTCCGACTCGCCCAGAACCTTCGCCGCGACGGGGCCGAGGTTGTTCTGGCTCAGGTCCGCTTCGAGCAGCGTGTCCGACGCCGGCGACCCGGCCAGCACCTCCGCCCCCGCGTCGAGGAGATCGTTGTCGCGCATCCGCAGCGTGTGCAGCGACGCCGGCTCTCGCGCCAGCAGGGCCGCCAATCCGGACGGCCCGAAGTGGTTGTGGCCGAGGTCGAGGCACCGCAGTTCGCCCAGGAACGACGCCTTCTTGGCGAACAGCCGCGCGCCGGCCGCCGTGATCTCGCACCGGTCGAGGCGGAGCGACTTCAGTTCGCTCAGGCACGGAACCACCGCCAGGTACTCCGCGCCGACGGCCTTCAGGACGTTCTCGCCGAGGTCGAGCGAATCCAACTGCATCCCCTTCCTGGCCGACTCGAACTCGGCCATCGACTGCCCGTTCAGGCGCGTGTCGCGGAGTGACAGTTCCTTCAGCGAGGCGACGTGCGGCGAGCGGAGCAGCGCTCGCAACCCGTCCCGGCTCAGGTTGTTGCCAGACAGTGTGAGCGACCGGACGGTGGCCAACCCGGACCAGTTCATCAGGGCCTGCATCCCCGCCGCGCGGATGAGTTCGTCGCCGTGGTATCGCTCGTGTCGCCCGCCCGCCGTCAGGTCGAGTTCCTCCAGCAACGACAGGCTTGCAGCCCCCGCAAGGGTGTTGAGGCCGTAACTCCCGATGTCGTTCGACGGCAGACGGAGCGACCGCAGGTTGGCCAGGTGTGGCGAGGCGACCAGGAGTTCGAACGAGTAACGGAGCAGGCTGCGAACCGTCAGCCGGCGGAGGGTGGCCAGTTGCGGCGACGCGGCCACCCACTCGCACACGTCGTGTTCAGGCGCGCCGGTGATGGTTAACTCGCGCAACTCGGCGATCGGTTTGACGGTCTTCTTCCCTTCCCGGCGGCGGGGCCAGCGGACGGTCACGGCTTCCACCGGGGCCATGGCCCGGCACGCGGCGGCGCTCTTCCGCATCGCCTCGAAACTGGCGAACGACACCTCGGCGACGATGCCGCGCCGGAACCCCTCCCACCGCGCCTTCCACCGCCGGCATCTCCGCCAGCCACTCCTCCCCGTGCCGTTTCAGCAGCTCCTGTTCGCGGAGCCGCAGCGGCACCTGGGCGGCGTCCCACGCCGGCCGCCGCCCCCGTTCGACCTGCACGCGGATGAACTCGGCGCGCGCGTCCCGGCCGTTCTCCTGAAGCCAGTCGGCGTACACGACGCGGGGCAGGTCGTCGTCGATGTTGGCGACGATGTAGTCGAGGAAGCCTTTCGCCAGTCCGCTCACGGCAACTCCTCCAAGATGGGGGCCAGACGGTCGGCGACCCCGGCGACGACGCCCGCCAGATCGCGCGGCACAGCCCGCCCCGGTGACGCCTTGACATAATCCCACCACCGCGCCGACGACAACTTCATTCCCCACCAGGACGCCGGCCCGAAGAGCGCTCGCGCGTCGTCCGCCGTCGCGCCCAGGTCCGCCAGATACGCCGCGATGGACTCGCGCAACAAGGCCGCATCCATCGGCACGCGGTCCAGCAGCAGGCGGAGGTCGTCGAGATCCTTCGCCCGCCAGCTCAACAGGCCGAGATGCCGCAGGGCCTGCACCTTCTGTCCCACGACCGCTTCCGGCCGGCACACCCAGACGCGGGCCGTCTCGCCGCACGCCGTCGGGATCGCGCCGAACACCGGCGCGGGCCGGGGGAACGGGCCGAACGTGATGTCCACGTGGAAGTCCTCTTCGACCCCTTCCACCTCGCCGGCGGCGAAGACGCGCACGCCGGGGTTTCCCGTGTCCAGCCAGATGCCCTCGACGTGCAACCCGTCCGGGTCGAACGTCACGCCGTCGTCGGCCGCCACCGCGAACACCGGGAGAAACCGTCGGGACGCCTCCGCGATTTCAAACGGGAGCGTGGCCACGAGGTCGAGGTCGCCGGCCGGCCGCGGGGTCGGCCGGAACCAGTGCCGCAGCAGCATCCCGCCTCGCAGGACGAACTCCTCCGCGCCGGGCAACTTCGCCAGACGCAGGAGGACGCCTTCCAGCAGCCGGTGGCGGGTCGCGTCCGGGGAAGTCGCCGCAGTCGTCATGCGGGGGAGTTTACCCGGCCGCGCCGCAGTGTGCCAGCTACGTAGATTGTTTGCAGGAAGCCAGTGCGGTAGAAGGGAGAAGAAGTGATCACGCGGAGGCCGATATGCAATTGTCCCTCTTCCCCGACGCGGGTTTCACCGAACACCGCAGCGCGCAGGACGCCTCGGTGAACTGGGACCGGCCGGCCGACGTGGGCCGCCTGGAGGCCCGCTACGTCCGCCGCTGCGCCGACTACTTCGTCGTCTACCTGTCGTCGCAGACCGGCTGCGCGCAGGGCTGCCGCATGTGCCACCTGACGGCCACCGGACAGACGCGGCTGCGCGACGCCACCTTCGACGAGCTGATCGAACAGGCCCGCGTCGTGCTGGACCACTACCGCCGCGAGGGACCGCCGGCCCGCACCGTCCACTTCAACTACATGGCGCGGGGCGAGCCGCTGGCCAGCCGGGTGCTGGTGGCGGACGCCGACCGGCTGCTGGCGGAGTTGAACGGCATGGCCCGCGCGCTGGGGCTGTGGCCCCGCCACCTGATTTCGACCATCTACCCGAAGGAGCTGGGCGACCGCCCCCTGGAGGACATCTTCGTCGCGCACCACCCCGAACTGCACTACTCGATCTACAGCATGAGCGACCGGTTCCGCCGCCGCTGGCTGCCGAAAGCGCTGCCGGCCGAAGCCGCGCTCGACCGGCTCACGGCGTGGCAGCGGAGCACGCAGATGATCGTCACCTTGCACCACGCCTACATCGCCGGCGAGAACGACGCGGAGGGGGATGTTCATGCCATCTGCGACGCCCTGGAGGAGCGGCGGCTGATGGCGCATGTGAACGTCGTGCGGTACAACCCGCACGACCCGGCGCGGCACGGCGTCGAGCCGGCCGAAGAGGTGATCCAGCGGAACGCGGCGATCTACCGCGCGCGGCTGCCGAACGCCCGCGTCGGGGTGATCGCGCGGGTGGGGTTCGACGTGGCCGCGTCGTGCGGCATGTTCTTCGGCCCCGAAGGGCCAGTGGCGGATCGCGTCGCGTTACCGACGGCGTGATGCGACGGGGCGGGACGGCACCTGTCGGCGTTGAAGTCAGGCCACGTCGTCAACGCGCCGCTCAGCCTGGCCGTCCACAAGGGGTTGGGGAACATCCACAAGGGCACCCACGACTGGGTGTCGAAGCAACTGAACCGGATCGGCTTCCGGGTGTGCTTCGTGGCCGGTACGCCGACGTGCGGCGCGGTATGATGCTGAACAGCCGGGACGAGTTCGACCCGGAGGGACTGGTCGTCGCGCGGACGGTGGAAGAGGTGTTCGAGCGGTTCGGCCCGGTGTGGCTGCTGCGGGCGAAGGGGCGGGACATCGAGACGACGCCGGAGCA
>JAYUFU010000041.1:0-8020 GCA_043738505.1 Fimbriiglobus sp.
GCCAGCAACTCAGGCGGTTCGCCCCTTGCTGGCGCGGCGGGCTAACAAAACACCTGTTCGGCCTCCGCGAGCGTGGCGGCAATTGTGAAAAGCCATTCATTAAAAATTCTCAGAAAGGGATAGAAGCACGCCGGGAGCGGGGTAGTATCTGTCGATAGAGAGATGAGAGCGGATTCACAATTGCCCCCACCCGTGGCGGCAGGAGGTTCCGATGACGAACCGAACCGAAGACCAACTCCGTCTGGACACCTTGACCCGAAACTTGGACAAGCCGACCGCCGGCGGGGAAGTGGCAATCGGCGTGGCGGTGGCGGTCGGCCTGGCCCTTCTGGTACTGCTGCAAGTGCTGCTGTTCGCCCCGGCCCTGTCGGCCTTCGCCGGGCGGTGAGTGAGACGGTAGTGAAATCGTCGCCGCTCGCAAGCTCGCGGCGACGACGTATGTGGCGGGTCTCACACCAGCCCGGTGAGCGTGCCGGTCGCGTCGGCGAACTTGGCGGTCTCGACTCCCATCTTCTGCGCCACCGTCAGCAACACGTTCGACAGCGGCGGGTGCTTGGCCGAGTCGTGCGACAGGTGCCGGCCGAGTTTCAGGCCGAGTTTTTTCCCACCCGCGACCAGCAACGGCAGGTTCTTCGGCGAGTGTTCCCCGCCGGCCCCGCTGTTCATGCCCGACCCGTACAGCAGCACCGTGCGGTCGAGCATGTGCGAGTCGCCCTCGGCGGTCGATTTTAGCAAGGTCATGAAGCGGGCCAGCCGCGACAGGTGGAAGCGGTCGATCTCGGCCAGCTTCTTGAGCATCCCGGCGTCGCCGCCGTGGTGCGACAACTCGTGGTGGTTCTCCCCGCCGCCGCCGTACCCGCCGGCCTCCCGACTCCACTCGAAGGAAATCACCCGCGTCGTGTCGGTGACGAACGCCAGGTAGCTGAGTTCGAGCATCACGTCGAGCCACATCGGGCGGTCGTGCCCGTCGCCAGGTTTGCTGGCCAGTTGCAGCCCGGTGTCCGCCACCTTCGGTTTCGGCACGTCCACCCAGCTTTTCATCCGCTCGACCTGCTTCTCCGTCTCGCGGATGCTGCTCAGGTATTCGGCCAGCTTCTTCTGGTCCGCCTTGCCGAGCGAGCGGTTCAGCGTCGCCGCGTCGCCGGCCAGGTCGTCGAGGATCGACTTCTTCTCGGCGTACCGCTTGAGCATGGCGGCGCGGTCGCCGGCGGTGTCGGGGACGAACAGTCGCTCGAACAGGCGGCGGGGCGAGTTCTCCGACGGCAGCGGCGTGCCGTTGATGTCGAAGCTCAGCGTGTGACTGTGCCCCGCGCCGCCGGTGCCGGACTGGTCGCCGAGTTGGAGCGAATCGAACCGCGTCTTCTGGCCCAGCACGCCCGCCACCATTTGATCGATGGATTGCGTGTTGGTGTAGTCCGCGCCCGGCACGGCCTTCAGGTTGGCGGCCGTCAGCCAGGTGTCCGCGCCGCTGTGCCCGCCCTGCGAGTGCGGGTGGCCGAGGCCGGACAGGACGGCGAAGTCGTCGCGGTGGTCCTTCAGCGCGTCCAGCGTCGGCGACGGCGCGTACTTCTCGCCGCTGTCCTTCGGCACCCACTCCAGGATGTTCACGCCGTTCGGGACGTAGCAGCAGATGAGCCGCGGCGTGAGCGGGGCCGGCGACTTGTCCCACGGCTTGAAGGTGGACGGCGCGGCCTTCAGCCGGGGCAGCATGGCGTCGAGGAACGGCAGGGCGACGGCGGCCCCGGCGGCGCGGAGGACGGTGCGGCGGGTCAGCATGGGCGAGGGTCCGGATGGGACAAGCGGTTCGGACCAATTTACCCCGCCCGGCAACCGCCCGCCAGCGGATCGGCGCAAACGATCCGGGGCGGTGGGCCGTCTAATCGGTGTCCGGCGGCCGCGCGCGCCTGCCGTCCGTCGGACGAAACCCGACTCGCCGGCCCGGATTGCCTTTGCCTCCACCCCCGTCGGGCGGATAGGATATCTGGATACCCGTTCGGTGAGCCGAGTCCCGCGCCGCCCCACGGCCGACCCCGTTCGCCGGGAGACCCGCATGGCCAACGTCAAATTCAACGTCGATTGCCCGAGCTGCGCAGCCGATCTGGTGATCCGCAGTTCGGCGGCCGTCGGCCGGAAGATGGAGTGTCCGAAGTGCAAGTACCGCTTCGTGGTGCCGCAGCCGCCGGCCGACGAGGAGGCGGAGGAGCCGGCCGCCGAAGCCGCCCCGGACAAGGGCAAAGGCAAGAAGAAGAAGGAGAAGGCCAAGGCGGGGAACAGCAAGGCCCTGATCGGCGTCGTGCTGGGGGTACTCGTCCTCGGCGGCCTCGGCTTCGCCGCGTACCAAATTTGGGGCGGCGACGACACCCCCGTGGCGAAGACGCCGGCGAACGGCAACAGCAACACCCCCAGCGGTCCCACCCCCGGTGGCCCCATGCCCGGTGGTGAAGGGCCGGGCGGCGAAGGCCCCGGCACGGTCGGACCCGGCGGCGAAGGCCCCGGCCCGGTCGGACCCGGCGGCGCGAACCCCAACGGTCCCAACGGCAACCCACCGCCGGTGCCCCCCAAGCCGCCGAAGCGCCGGCCGGTCGATCCCAACAGCAAGGACATCACGAACCTGCTGCCGGGCGAAACGCAGGCGGTGTGGCACGGCCGCATCGACGACCTGGCCCGCACCCCCGTGTTCCAGAGCCTGTTCAACGGCGACATCAAGGTGAAGTTCAAGGAGGCCATGCGGTTCGAGTTGTCCGAGGTCCGCGAGTTCGTCCACTGCCTCGTCGGGCGGGACCGCGAACCGTTCGCCATCCTCCAGGTGAAGGGCGAATTGGACGAGGACGAAATCAAGACGAAGATGAATTTGAAGCCGGCCGACCGGCCGGCCATGAACGGCCACGAAGTGTTCCTCATCAAATCGAACGCCTTCCTGACGGCGCTGGGCAAGTCCCTCACCCTGCCGGCGCTGTTGGGCACCGGCAAGGAAGCGAAGCCGGCTCCCGAGCAGCTCGCGCTGTGCATTTTCGACCGCAACACGCTGATCATCGGCGAGCAGAAGATCGTGGAGCGGTTCCTGGATGACCTCCAGCCGAACGGCTACCCGCCGTACAAGACCGAGTTGACCGAACCCGCGCCCCCGCCGCCCCCGCCGACGGACGGCCCCGGTATGCCCCCGATGGGTGGCCCCGGTGCCCCGATGATCGGACCCAAGCCGGGCGGCCTGCAAATCCCGCCCGGACGAGTGCCGGGTGGTGCCCGCGCACCGGGCGACTCGACGGAGAACGCCCAGGGATCCGGCCAGCCGCCGGCGTATCCCGGCGGCCTGGGGCCGATGCCCGGTCAAGGTGGTATGGGACCGATGCCCGGTGGCCCCGGCGTTCCTCCGATGCCCGGCGAACCCGGTGGGGCCGCGCCGCCGCGCGTCGTCAACTTCACCTCCAACACGACCTTCCGCACCATCGACCAGAATCTGAAGCGGGCGCTGAACGCGATGGAGGACGAGGACAAGGATCCGCCGGCGCTGGTGTACGCCGAGATCGTCGATCAGCGGGTGATGGCCGCGCGGGACTTGTCCGCGCTCGCGCCCGGAGTGGGCGGGCCGATGGTCGCCGGTGCGCTCGCCAAGGTCAAAGTCCTCGGCTTCGCCCTGACCGCCCTGACCGAGCGCGGGGCGACCGGCTCCCTGTATCTGGACCACAACGCCGACGAGGACGCGAAAGCGGCCGCGAAGAATCAGATCCTTCCGCTGCTCAACCTCGTGAAGCTGCTCGGCAAGAAGATGCCGTTCGACGTGCGCGACTTCACGTCCGGCCAGCAGCCGGGCGGGTTCCCCGGCGGGGAAGGTCCGGGTGGCCCCGGCGGCAACCCCGGCGGTTTTCCCGGCGGCTTCCCCGGAGGCACTCCCGGAATGCCGCCCATGATGCCCCCCGGTGCCGGCGGACGGGGGGGGGCTGGGAGAAGCTCCTCGCTGCCGGGGAATCGTGGGGACGAACTGGCCCAAGGCCCCAGACAGCCGCCCGGCCCCGGCGGCATGCCCGGCCCCGGTCCTGGCGGCATGCCCGGCCCTGGTCCCGGCGGGATGCCCGGCCCCGGTCCCGGTGGCATGCCCGGTCCCGGTTTCCCCGGCCCCGGACAACCCGGTACGGGACAGACCGGCAACGGCTCCCACATCGACGTTCACCTGTCCGGGACGGTCGTCACCCTGGACTTCGACCTGACCTGGGACGCCGAGACTTACAAGACAGTCATCGGCGACAACCTGACCCGTACCGCCGCCCAGTTCCGCGGTCGCATGGCCATCTCGTCCGGCGAGATCGACGCCTTCGCCCTGGCTGCCGCCGTGAACAAGTACACCAAGCAGAACAAGGAATTCCCCCGCGGCACCGTGGAGCGGGACAGCGGCAGTGGCCGCTTCGGGCTGACGTACCCGCCGGGCGAGCGGGTCAGCTTCCTGGCCGAACTGCTGCCGTACATGGGCAAGGCGAACCTGCACAGCCGCATCCAGTCGCGGAAGGCGGCGTGGCATGCGCCGGAGAACCTCGCCGCCGCCGAGGAGTGGGTGCCGGAGTTCCTGAACCCGAACTACCCGCAGGCGTCGTGGCGGGCGACCAGCGAGTTGGCCGAGGGGCGGACCCTCGGCGCGACCAACTACGTCGGCGTCGCCGGCCTCGGCCTGGACGCCGCCCGGTACGACGCGGCCGACCCGGACGCGGCCAAGAAAGTCGGCCTCGTCACCTACGACGGCGGGGCCAAGTTGAACGACTGCCCGGACGGGCTGTCGAACACCATGCTGATGGTGCAGCTGCCGCCCAGCAGCCCCCGCCCGTGGATCGCCGGCGGCGGCTCGACCCTGGTCGGCGTCGAGGACTCGGACGACGCCTTCAAGCCGTATGTCTCCGTGCAGCCCGACGGCAAGCGCGGGGCGATGGTGCTGATGGGCGACGGCTCGGTGCGGTTCGTCCGCGAGGGCGTCAAGCCGGCCGTGTTCAAGGCGATGGCCACCCGCGCCGGCGGCGACTCGCTGGCGGACTTCGACAAGGACGTGCCGAAGATGGCTCCGACCCGGTCGATGAACTCCGAACTCCGCCCCGCCGACCCGGTGAAGGTCGATCCGCCGGTGGTGAAGCCGGAGTTGAAGGGTGGCGCGGTGGACGCCGACGAGTTGAAGAAGTTGCAAGGCAAGTGGAAGCCGGTGGCGATGCTCGCCGAGGGGAAGGCACCGCCCGACGAGAAGATGCTCGCCGACCTGCGGTTAGACTTTGGGGCCGAGAGTGTGACGTTACAAGACGGGCGGAAGAAGCCCGATTCGTCGAAGCTCCTCCGGCTGGACGCGGCGACCAAGGAGATCGACATGCAGTCGGTCCGGAACAAGGACCAGATCACGAAGGGGTATTACGAACTGACCGGAGACAAGCTGGTCCTCGCGTTCGGTTTGGACGGCAAGGACCGGCCGAAGTCCGCCGACAAGGCGGCGGCCGGGAAGGACACCGTCTGGATGGAACTCGTCCGCGACAAGTGAGCCGACGCCCGTCCGTCCACGGCGACCCCGTTGCGGCCCACGGCTCACCCCGTGGGCCGCTTCGTTTTCGCCCGCGCGCTGCCGCCGTCGCGTAAAATGTCCCGTGGTACGGAAAATCCGCCGCCGCCGCCCGCGAATAAGTGGACGTAGGGGCCGAGTGGCCCGTTCGCCCCCGTCGAGGTTCAGCATGGATAAGAAACCGATCCTCCGGCCGAACGAGCAGCCACTGCCGCGGTACGTCATTCACCGGCTGATCGGCAAGGGCGGCCTCGGCGAGGTGTACTTCGCCACCAGCGACGCCGGCAAGGAGGTGGCGCTGAAGCTGTTCACCGACGGCCGCGGCGTGCAGTCCCGCGGCGCGCGGACCATCCTGAACCTGAGCCACCCGAACCTGGTCCACCTGTACGACCTGGCCACCGACGACAAGGGCCGGGAGTGGCTGGTCATGGAGTTCGTCCACGGCGACTCGCTCGACCGGGTGATCTCCCGCCCGTCCCGCCCGCTGTCCCCGCAGGACGCCCGATTGTACTTCGCCGACATGGCCGGGGCGGTGGCGTACCTGCACGACCACAACGTCATGCACCGCGACCTGAAGCCGGCCAACCTGCTGCTGCCGCGCGGGGCCGGCCGGCTGAAGGTGGTGGACTTCGACCTGTGCCGGCGGGTGGAGGCCGACCCCGCCCACACGCAGCGGATCGGCACCGAGCAGTACATGGCCCCGGAGATGTTCACCGGCCGGTACGACCACCGGGTGGACGTGTACGCCGGCGGGCTGATCCTGGCCGAGATGCTGACCGGGCAGGCGGTGTTCCGCGATTCGACCCGGCCGATGTCCATGCAGCACCAACTCGACACGCCGGACCTGTCGCGGGTGCCGTCCGAGCGGCTGCGGCGGGCGATCGCGCGGGCGCTGGAGAAGGACAAGGAGAAGCGGTTCGCCACGATGGGGGAGATGGCGGTGGAGGTGGACGCGGCGTTCGCCGAGCTGCTGTCCGCCCGGCCGATTCCGGTGGCCGCGCCGGTGCCGGTCGCCAACCCCGTGCCGACCCCCATGTCCACTGTGCCGCTGGCCCGCGCCGTCCCGCCGGCCCGCACGCGGCTGGTCGCGTCCGGGCTGGTGGGGGGCATGTTGGGGGTGCCGGCGGTGGCCGCCGTCACCGGCGTGCCCTTGTGGCTGATGCTGTCCGGGACCGACTGGCCGATGCTGATGCGGCTGCTCGTCACCACCACCGCCGTCGCGTGGGCCGCCCTGCTCGCCGGGGTGGGGGTGAAAGCCCGCGAGCGATTCCGCGCGGACCGCCGCATCCTCCTGGCCCTGTTCGGGGCCGGGATCGGCGCGCTCGCCTACTGGATGGACGGGTGGCCGACGCCCCGACTGAGCGGGACCGACACCCCCGGCCCAGCCGAGGCGTACCTGTTCGGCCTCGTCCGTCTGCCGGCGGGCACCTTCGGCGTCGAACTCCGCTACCTGTTCTTCTTCGCCGCCGCCGTGTTCGGGCCGCGGTGGTGGCGGGGGACGGCGACGGAGCGGGCCGACCGCTTCGCCCTGTTGCCGCTGATCGAAGCCGGATTATGGGCCGGCGCGCTGCTGCCCGTGCTGCCGTGGCAAGGCGGCTCGCCGTGGCCCGGCCTCGCCCCGCTGATTCTGGCGGCGGTGGCCGTCCAGACGGTCAGCCCGTGGGTGCCGACGGTGGCGGCCCAGCCCTCCCACAAGAAGCGCCTCAGGCCGGTCGCCTGACACCCTCCGGAGACCCCGCCGATGTCCCGCTCCCAGTCGAACCGGTCCTCCGGCCTCGCCCCCGTCGTCGTCGTCCTGGCGGCCCTCGGGGTGACGGGGTGGTACGCCCTCCGCCAGTCCGCCGATGTCGCCCCCGGTCGCGTGGAGTTGAGTCGCCTGTCCCACCGCCGGGTGCAAAACGCCGTCGCGCTGAACGGCATCGCCGGCGGCGCGACGGCCGGGCAGAACCAGCTCGCCGCCGCCGAGCGGGCCGCCACGCCCCCAGATCGGATGGCGGTGCGGGTGTCGGCGGCGACCGCTTACTGTCTCGGCCCGGTGCCGGATGTCTGTTTCGCCCGCGACGACCCGGTCCATCCGCCGGCAGCGATTCGCGTCTCCGGCGTGACCAGCACGTCGCCGTACCGCGACCGCCGCGAGGCCGAGGACGACGCCCTGTGGCAGGCGCGGGAGAAACTCGGCGAGGTGTTCGCCGCCCTCCGCTCGCCCATTTACGAAGTGCCGACGATCGAGGAACTGCGCGAGGCGTACCTGGAACATCCCGTCGTGGCGAAAAGCCCCACCGAGGCCGAGACGGTCGCGTGGCGGGCGGCGAACCTGGACGCGGATCGGGTGTGGAAGGTGCTGTCGGTGTCGGTGAGCGAGGAGCAACTCCGCCAACTGCGGGCGCGGCAGCGGCTGTACGACCTCAGCCGGTGGGCGGCGGTGGCACTGGCGGTGTTGGCCATCGCCTACGTCGGCCTCCGCGTGGAGGACCGCAGTCAGGGGTACTTCACCTG
>JAYUFU010000042.1:0-2608 GCA_043738505.1 Fimbriiglobus sp.
ACCTCCCCCTCCAGGGGGGAGGTCAGAGCCAAGCAGACGGCAACCTGTTGGTAGAATTACGCAGAAGTGGGGCGCTACACGCGGAGCGGGGTCCGCTTCAGTCCGAGCAGCGCCATCATCGCCTGCGCGAACGCGGGCAGGTCGTCGGGGCCGCGGCCGGTGAGCAACATGCCGTCGGTCACGGTCGCCTCGTCGGTGTACACCGCGCCCGCCGCCCGCACGTCGTCGCGGATGCCCGGCGAGCAGGTGACCCGGCGGCCGTCCAGCGCGCCGGCACTGATGAGCAGTTGCGCCCCGTGGCCGATGGCCGCCACCTTCATCCCGCCGTCCACGAACGTGCGGGCCACGTCCACGGCCTCCTCCCGCTGCCGCAACCGCTCGGCCGCCGGGCCGTCCGGGATCAGCAGCAGGTCGTACTCGGCCGGGTTCACCTCGTGGATGGCGGTGTCCGGTTCGACCACGTAGCCCCGCTGCCCGGTGACCGCGTGCAGGTACGGGGCGGCGACGACCACCTCCACGTCCTCCTCGCGGAGCCGGTACCACGGGAGGAACAGCGTCAAATCCTCGAACCCGTCGGCCGCCAGGATGAGGGCTTTCATGTCCGCCTCGGAAGGTGGGTGCGAAAAGGGAGGGTTATTGGGATAGTAGCGACCCCGCGGCCCGTGCGAAAGGTCTAGTGCGCGAACCGCCCGGGCGCGGGTTTCGAGTCGGAATTGACCAGCCGACGGACTCTGCGTATTGTCCCGCCCCTTAGCCGCCCTCCCGCACCGGACGCGTTCCGGCCGGCGGCGGCTTCGCCAGGCACCGGGACGGGCACGGATGCGCGTTCGCAGTTGGCTGATCCGCGGGCTGATCCTCGCCGGGGTGGCGGCTCTCGCCGCCCTCGCGTGGCTCGCCAATTCGTGGATCAGCCCGGACCGCGTCCGCGAAAAAGTCATCGTCACCCTATCCGAACAGTTCGAGGACGTAGACGTTCACGTCGGCTCGGCCCGGATGCGCATCCTCGGCGGCATCGCCGTCACCGACCTGCGGTTGACCCGCCGCGGCGACCCGCCCGACCAGCCGTTCCTCGTGGTGCCCAACGCCATCTTGTACCACGACAAGGAGCAACTCAACCGCGGCAAGCTCGTCATCCGCAAGGTGGAGATGGACGGGCCGACGTTCCGCATCGAGCGCTCGGCGGACGGCAAGTGGAACCTGACCGAGGTGATAAAGCCCGGCCCGGCGGACCGGCCGATCCCGACGTTCGTCATCAAGGGCGGCACGGTCACGGTGACCGACCGGACGCCCGGCGCGCTGCCGCCGGCCACGTTCACCGACGTGCAGTGTACGCTGCTCAACGACCCGCTGCCGACGCTCACCGTCCAGGCGACCGCGAACGCCAAGGGGTACGGCCCGGCGGACCTTCGGGGGCGGTTCAACCGCATCAACAAGCACCTGTCGCTGTCGGCCGGGTTGAGCGCGTTCCCGCTGGGCGAAGCGGCCGTGCCCGTGGCGCAGCGGTTCGCCCCGGAACTGGCCCCGCATCTCGCCAAGCTCACCGCCACCGCGAACGTGAAGGCCGAGATCACGTTCGCCCCGGACGCGAACCCGCCGTGGCGGCACGACGTGCGGTTCGAGGTGAAGGACGCGCGGTTCGAGCACCCCGACCTGCCCTGGCCGGTGGAGAAGATCACCGCCGCCGTGCGGAGCGTGGACGGGCGCGTGAAGGTGGAGGACGCGACCGCCCAGATCGGGCCGGCGAAGGTGCGGGTGTCGCTGGAGACGCGGGGCGACGCGGTCCCGGCGGCCGGCGCGCCGCCCGCCGACGACCCGCTGCGGCGGTTCGAGGACAACCTGCAGCGCCTCGACATCACCGCGGCCGGCGTCCCGCTGGACGACGGGCTGTTCGCCCACCTGCCGGAGAAGCTGAAGCGCGGGCGGCGGATGTTCAGCCCGACCGGGCAAATCGATCTCGGCTACAAGTTCACGCGCGAGGGCGCCGGCTGGCGGCGCGAGCTGGAAGTGCGGCCGAAACAAGCCGGCATGGTGTACGAGAAGTTCCGCTACCCCGTGTCGGACGTGCGCGGTCTGATCAAGCACACGGTCACCCACGCCGGCGCCGAGAACACGACCATCGACCTCATCGGCACCGCCGCGGGGCAACTCATCACCGTCAAGGGGCGCCTCGACGGGGCGGGCGACGACCCGGCGATCAGCCTCCGCGTCACCGGGCTGAACGTGCCGATCGACGAGCAACTGTACGCCGCGCTCCCGCCGAAGTACGCGGCCCTCGTGCGCGAGTTCCGCGCCGCCGGGCGCGGCGACTTCGTGGCCGAGATCACGCAGCAGGCGGGCGTGAACCTGAGCGAGAACGAGTTCCGCATCGACGTGAAGGACGGGAAGCTGAACTACACCGCGTTCCCGTACCCGCTGGAGAAGCTGAAGGGCCGGCTGGTGATCCGCACCACCTCCACCGACGCGACCCGCCCGGTGCGCGCGGACCAGCCGGGGCTGAAGCCGACCGACCGCGACGAGGTCGTCTTCGACGGGTTCACCGCGGTCCACGCCGGCGCGCAACTGTGGATGAACGGCGCGAAGCGCCCGGTGCCGGACGGCCGCGACCACA
>JAYUFU010000043.1:0-7968 GCA_043738505.1 Fimbriiglobus sp.
AACGTCACCCCATCGCGTCGCTTCACCCCCCCCCCGTCGGCGAAGCGCCGCCGACCTCCCCCTCAAGGGGGGAGGTCAAAAGCAATGCGATCCTTCCCATGTCCGCGTTCGAGCGCGCACTCATCCTGACCGGCCCGACCGCGTGCGGCAAGACCGCGCTCGCGCTCGACCTTGCGGAGCGCGTCGGCGGCGAGATCGTCGCGCTCGACTCCATGACCGTCTACCGCGGCATGAACATCGGCACCGCGAAGCCCACCGCCGCCGACCGCGCCCGCGTGCCACACCACCTGATCGACGTACTCGACCCGTGGGAATCGCTCACGGTCGCGTGGTGGCTGGCCCAAGCGGAGGCCGCGTGTGCGGACATCACCGCGCGGGGGAAGCGGCCGATCTTCGTGGGCGGCACCCCGTTCTACCTGAAGGCGCTGTTGCACGGCCTGTTCGACGGCCCGCCCGCGGACGCGGACATTCGCCGCGCGCTCGAAGCGGACGCCGCGCGCGACGGGAACGCGGCGGTCCACGCCCGGCTCGCGGCGGTCGATCCGAAGACCGCGACCCGCCTCCACCCGAACGACGTGCGCCGCGTGGTCCGCGCGCTCGAAGTCCACGCGCTCACCGGCAAGCCGATCTCCGACTGGCAGCAGACGTGGGACACGCCGTCGTTCGCGTGGACCGCGAAACCGCAAGCGGCGCAAGTTCCGGCGGCGGTGTTGGAACTGCCCCGCGACCGGCTTTATGATCGCATCAACCGCCGCGTCGAGGGGATGTTGGAAGGCGGGTGGCTGGACGAAGTGCGCACGCTGCGAGAGTTGCCGCGCCCGCTGAGCCGCGAGGCGCGTCAGGCGCTCGGGTACCGCGAACTGCTCGAATACCTGGAGACCGGCGGGGACTGGCACGCGACGGGCGAATTGATCCGCACGCGCACGCGTCAGTTCGCGAAGCGGCAGCTCACGTGGTACCGGCACCTGCCCGCGCTGGTGCCGGTACACGCGGACGCACCGAACGCCGCCGAGCGGGTGCGGGCGGCGTGGGGCGCGTGAGATGGGATCGGGTGGGTTCGGTACGGCAGCGTGCGCTTCTACTTTTTGGCCCTCTCCCCTTGCGGGAGAGGGCAAGAGAAGGCGGCTGCCTACGCACCCACAGGTTCGCGTCACTCCTTCGCGCGGCCGGTCAGCCCCTTCGTCCGGCGGACCAGTTCCACGAACTCCGCACGGTGGCCGTTCGGGTCGAAGCCGCCCGCGCCGGCCGCACGCTCGATCACGGCGTCGAAGCTCGCGTCGGCTTTGTACGGCGAGTCGCGGAGCAGCAGCCCGAACTCGGCCACCGCCGCCGCGAACCGGAAGTCTTCAGTGCCTCGCGCCGCGCCCGCGCCCTTCAGCACCGCGGCCAGTTCCTTGCTCGCCTCTCCGTCGGGGTGTTTGTACCGCATCTTCACCGTGAGCCATTCGTCCGCGCTGCCGGCGGTCTTCGCGGGCGATTGGTACTTCAGAGCGTCCACCGCGGGCAGGTCGATTAGAACGCCGGCCGGCACGATCTCGTACAGCGCGGTGACCGTAAGCCCGCTGCCGATGTCGCCCGCGTCCTTCGCGTCGTTCCTGAAGTCTTCCTGCTTCAGCAGCCGGTTTTCGTACCCGATGAGCCGGTAGGCGGTCACCTTTGCCGGATTGAAATCGACCTGGAACTTCACGTCCTTCGCGACGCACACGAGCGCCCCGCCCTGCTCCACGAACACCTTCCGGGCCTCGCCGATGGAGTCGATGTAGGCGTAGTGGCCGTTGCCGTGGTTCGCGAGCGTTTCGAGCGCCTGGTTCTTCAGGTTGCCCATACCGAACCCGAGTACGGTGAGGAACACGCGGCCCGCCCGCTCCTTCTCGATGAGTTGCTTCAGGTCGCTCTCGTTGTGAACTCCGACGTTGAAGTCGCCGTCGGTGCAGAGGATGACGCGGTTCGCGCCGCCTTCGATGAACGTGCGGCGGGCCATCTCGTAGGCGAGTTGGATGCCGCCCTCGCCGTTCGTGCCGCCGTTGGCGTGCAGGCTGTTGACCACGTCGCGGATGGCGCGCTTGCGGTCGCCGGGGGTGGGCGTGAGCTTCAGCCCGGCCTCGCCGGCGTAGGTGACGATGGTCACGCGGTCCTTCGCGGTGAGCTGGTCGATGAGCAGGTTGAGCGACTGCTTGACGAGCGGCAGCCGGTTGGGTTCGGCCATCGAGCCGGAGGTGTCGATGAGGAACACGAGGTTGCGGGCGGGCATCTCGGAGCCTTCGAGCGACTTCGCCTTCACGCCGATCCGCGCGAGCTTGTGCTCCGGCTGCCACGGGCACGGGGCGATGTCCACGTTCAGCGACACCGGGTTGTCACCGGTCGGCGCCGGGTAGCGGTACGGGAAGTAGTTGACCAGCTCCGCGAGCAGCACCGCGTCCTTCGGCGGCAGCTTATTCTGCTGGGTGATGAACCGGCGGACGTTGGAGTACGACGCGGTGTTCACGTCGGCGGAGAACGTCGAGCGCGGCTCGACGAGCGGCGAGCGGAACTCGTTCTCCACGATCGCGCCGTAGTCTTCCGCGTTCTGCTTGTTGAACTCGCCGGCGGCCGGCGCTTCGCCCCCGCCGCGCTTGAACCCGGTCGTGCCACCACCGCCGCAGCCGGTGAGGCCGAGGCACAGCGCGCCGGCGACGAGGCCTAGCGCGACCGTGTGTGCGTACCGCTTCCGCCGCCCGTTCGGGCTGATCTGGGACATGACGTTCTCCGGACCGAGTGCTGGGGGAAACCGCGGGCAGCGAAGCCTTGGTCTACTTGTGGTGCAGGCGTCCCGCCTGCTCTTGGCGATGCAGGCCAGAGGCCCGCACCACAAGAAGAGGGCAAACCCGCCGACCGGCGGCTTCGTGGGAAATCGCTTCGCGACTTGCTGGAGAAATGACCCCGCGGCGGGCGGTTTATTCCCGTCGGACATCGGCGCGGACCGGGTGCCGCGGTAGAATCCGAGGGAGGAGGATCACATGCCGTCCCCGTTCCCCGGAATGAACCCATACCTCGAGCGTGCGAGCGTGTGGGAATCGTTCCACCCGAACCTCATCTCGGCCGCGCACTTTCACATCGCCGCGCAGGTGCTCCCGCGCTACATCGTGCAAGTGGAGACGCGCCTTTATATTCACGAGCCGTCCGCCGAACGGCGCTTTCGCGGTGCCAGCGATCTGGCGTTGAAGCCCCGGCCCGGTGTGTCCCCCGCGGCCGGAGGGACGGCGACGGTCGCGCCCGCGTACGTCACCATCGGCGACGCCGTTGACACGGAAAAGGTTCACTACCTCGTGATTCGCGACCGCGAGGGGCGCGACCTGGTCACGGTTGTTGAACTGCTCAGCCCGGCGAACAAGTACGCCGGACCGGACCGCGAACAGTACCTCGGCAAGCGGAACGAGGTCCTCCGCTCGCGCGCCCACCTCGTCGAAATCGACTTGCTCCGCGGCGGACCGCGGATGCCGCCCGACGACCTGCCGACGTGCGACTACTGCGCGGTCGTCAGCCGGGTGGAGGAGCGCCCGCGCGCCGGGGTGTGGCCGTGGCGGCTCCGCGACCCGATCCCCGCGATCCCGATCCCGTTGCGGGCCGGCGACCCCGATGCCGCGCTCGACCTCAAGGCCGTGATCGATCAACCGTACGACGGCGGCGGGTACCACTACTTCAGCTACTCCGACCTGCCGGAACCGCGCCTCTCGCCGGACGACGCCGCCTGGGCCGCGGCATTCGTACCCACAACGGCCTGACCCCGCCCCACCGCAACCGGAGTTCACCCGTGCCCGCCACCGCGACGCAGACGCTCGCCGCCCGGTACACCGCGACGTTTGCCGGATCGAAGCAGCGGTTCGAGACGGCGAAGGGCGTCTTCCCCACCGGCGTCACCCACGACGCCCGCATGATGGACCCGTTCCCGGTGTACGTCACGCACGCCAAGGGCGCGCACAAGTGGGACGTGGACGGCCACCAACTCACCGACTACTTCGTCGGCCACGGCTCGCACCTGCTCGGCCACTGCCCGGACGACGTGGTAAAGGCCGTGCAGGAGCAGATGGCGCGCGGCACGCACCACGGCGCGTGCCACGACGCCGAGATCGAGTGGGGGCAACTCGTCCGCAAGCTGATCCCGTCGGCGGAGCGGGTGCGGTTCACCGGGAGCGGCACCGAGGCCACGCTCATGGCGCTGCGGCTGGCGCGGCTGTACACCGGGCGGCCGAAGTTCCTCCGCTTCCAGGGCCACTTCCACGGCTGGCACGACTACGTCACCGCGGGGGCCGACTACCCGTACGACGCGCCCGGCGCGCCCGGCGTGCCGGACGACGTGTCCCGCCACGGCGTCACGATCCCGCCCAACGACCTGACCCGCGTGGAAGAGGCGCTGAAGGCCGACCCGGAGATCGGCGCGGTGATCCTCGAACCGACCGGCGGTCACTGGGGCGCGGTCCCGGTTCGCGGGCCGTTCCTGAAAGGCTTGCGCGAGGTCTGCACGCGGCACAACCGGCTTCTGATCTTCGACGAAGTGATTACCGGCTTCCGCGTCTCGCCGGGCGGGGCGCAGGCGTTCTACGGCATCACCCCGGACGTGACGACGCTCGCGAAGATTCTCGCCGGCGGGTTGCCGGGCGGGTGCGTCGCGGGGCGCGCGGACATCCTCGCGTTCATCGAACCGCGGCCGGGCAAGCCGAAGATGAAGCACCCCGGCACATACAACGCGAACCCGCTCTCGGCCGCCGCCGGCATCGCCGCACTGACGCGCGTCGCAACCGGCGAGCCGTGCGACCGGGCGAACGCCGCGGCCCGCCGGCTCCGCAACAAGTTGAACGAACTGTTCGAGGCGCGCGAGTGGCCGTGGGTCGCGTACGGCGACTTCAGCATGGTCCGCGTGGTGCCGGGCTACCGCGGCGAGCGGCCGGGTACGACCGCCGGCGACCACAACTGCCTCGTGCCGTTCGATGGCGACGTGAACAGGCTGGACGGCCCGAAGAACATGAAGACGTACCACGCGATGCGTCAGGCGATGCTGCTGAACGGCGTCGATTGGTGGGGCTTCGCCGGGATGACGAGTTGCGCCCACACGGACGCGGTGATCGACCACACGCTGACCGCGTTCGCGGCGAGCGTTGAGATGTTGGGCGCAGAGGGGTTGGGTTAGAATGAAGCGGACCCGCGGGGAGAAACAATGACGCAGGCAGAGATCGAAGAACGGTTGATCGCGCTGGAAGCCGAACTCCGGCTGCTCAAGGCGCAAAAGGTCACGCGCCCGAACAAGGCCGACCCGAAGTGGGTGTTGGCCCACGCGGGCCGGTTCGCCGATGATCCGGGCTTTGATGAAGTCGTCCGGCTCGGTCGCGAGTACCGCGAATCGCTCCGCCCGAAACCGAAGAGAAAGCCGACTACCCGGAAGCCGAAAGCCCCGGTGAAGAATGGTCGTGCTTGATACCGACATGCTCAGCCTGCTCCAGCGGCGGCAGGTCGACCGCTACGCGCGCCTGGCGGCACGAATCGCTTCCAGCAATGAGGAGGTTTACGTCACGATCGTTTCGTTCGAGGAGCAGACGCGCGGGTGGATGGCGTCGTGCGCGGGCGCCCGTACGCCGGAGCAATACGCGACCGCGACCCGACGACTCAACGAGATACGGCTCGATTTTGAAGATCGCGCCGTGTTGCTCTTCGACGACCGCGCGGCGGCCGAGTTCACGCGACTGAAGCAACTCAAGGTTCGCATCGGCACGATGGACCTGCGCATCGCCTCCATCGTGCTGGCGAACGCCGCGACCCTCATCAGCCGGAACCTGCGCGACTTCCAGAAGGTTCCCGGTTTGCAGGTCGAAGACTGGACGGTGTAACAGCACCTCACGCGAGGATGTCCTTCACGACCGTGCCGACCGCGTCCGTCAGGCGGAAGCCGCGGCCCAGTTCTCGGTGCGCAGACCGGGAACGGCGCTGAAAGGCCCGCCGTTTCATTTGAAGAGGTTGTCTATCTCCTGACACCACCTGCCCCAGTTCGCAAGTTGCCACGCCTTGTCTTCGGCTCTCATCCTCTTCCACGCCTCCCACTCCTCGTCCGTGAGCAGCGGTACCGGCTGATCGGGATCGGCAGGCAGCAGCGGCGTTCCATCGGCCGCGAGCGGCCAGTGTTCCTCGATAATCCTGACCGCGTTTTCCGGGTTCAACTCAACAGCAGGCATCTCAACCATCACTTCCTCCTCCTGTTCCGTGCGTCACGCGAGGATGTCCTTCACCACGGTGCCGGCCACGTCCGTCAGGCGGAAGTCGCGGCCGTTGTAGCGGTACGTCAGCTTCTTGTGGTCCAGGCCCATCAGGTGCAACACGGTCGCGTGGAAGTCGTTGATGCTCACGCGGTTCTCCACCGCCTTGAAGCCGATCTCGTCGCTCGCGCCGTAACTGACGCCGCCCTTCACCCCGCCGCCGGCCAGCCAGTAGGTGATCGCGTGCGGGTTGTGGTCGCGGCCCGCGTTCCCCTTCTGCACGATCGGCAACCGCCCGAACTCGCCGCCCCAGATGACGAGCGTGCTGTCGAGCAATCCCTTTCGTTGAAGGTCTTCGAGCAGCGCCGCGATCGGTTGGTCGGTTTCCGCCGCGAACCCGCCGTGGTTCTTGGCGATGTTGTTGTGCCCGTCCCAACTCAGGTCGTTGTCCATGCCGCCGCTGTAAATCTGCACGAAGCGGACGCCGCGTTCCACCAGCCGCCGCGCGGTGAGGCACTGCTTCGCGAAGTGCGTCGCCTTCGGGTTGTCGAGGCCGTAGAGCTTGTGCGTCGCGGCCGTCTCCTTCGAGAGGTCGAGCGCGTCCGGGGCGGCCATCTGCATCCGGTAGGCGAGTTCGTAGCTCTCCACGCGCGCGGTCCAGTCGGCCTCGCCGGGGTGGGCCTCCGCCCCCTTCTTGTTCAGCTTCGCGAGCAGGTCGAGCTGGCCCCGCTGCCGCTCCTCGGTGATGTCCTTCAGCCGCGTGAGGTTGTCGATCGGGTCGCCCTGCGGCTTGAACGCGGTGCCCTGGTAGACGGTCGGCAGGAACCCGGCGCCCCAGTTGAGCGAGTGCCCCTTCGGGATGCCGCGGCCGAGCGTGTCGTACATCACGCAGAACGCCGGGAGGCTGCGGCTCTCGCTGCCCATGCCGTAGGTGACCCACGAGCCGACGCACGGGAACCCCATCCGGCTCATCCCGGTGTTCATGCGGAACAGGGCCGGCGAGTGGTTGTTGGAGTCGCTCCACAGGGAGTGGATGAAGGCCATCTTGTCCACGTGCTTGGCCATGTGCGGGAACAGGTCGGAGACCATCTTCCCGCACTGCCCGTACTTGGCGAACTTGAACGGCGACTTCATCAGCGGCCCGACCTGCGCGTTGAAGAACCCGGTGTTCGGGTCGAAGCCTTTCAGCTCCTGGCCGTCGCGCTTCTCGAGTTCCGGCTTGTAGTCCCAGGTATCGACGTGCGACGGCCCGCCGTTCATGAACAGCCAGATGACGGACTTGGCCTTGCCGCCGAAGTGCGGCTTCTTGGCCGCGAGCGGGTCGTCGGTCGGCTTCTCGTCGGCGCGGAGCAGGTCGGCGAGGGCGAGCATGCCGAACCCGCCGCCGGCGCGGGCGAGGAACTCGCGGCGGGAGCGGTACGCGGCGTCCGGCGACGCGAACAAACGGGGAAGGTTCAGCATCTGCGAAGGCTCCAAGAATTCACCACAAAGCCACAAAGATCAACACAAAGGAACACCAAGAAAACAGAGTTCAAGTTTTCAACTTTGTGTCCCTTTGTGCTCGCTTCGTGCCTTTGTGGTGAGATGTCTTAACTTCATCACTCCACGTATAGGAACTCGTTCAGGCAGAACAGCACCTGGCACAGGTCGGCCAGGGCGGTTTCGCGGGCGGCCCCGGTGTGGCCCTTCAGGAACGCCAGCGCGTCGGCCAGTTCGTCCTTCGTCGGCTCGCGACATAGCGCGATCC
>JAYUFU010000044.1:0-7963 GCA_043738505.1 Fimbriiglobus sp.
CCGGTCAGTTGCCGGAACGTGCCCGGACTCCGGCGGAGGCGGCTGGTGTGGCTCATCCCGATATCGTAGCGCCAAACCCGCTATCGTGCAGCGACTCTAGTCTATCCGAATCGGCGCAGCACCGGCGCAGCAGCGAACGGGGAGTCGTCAGTGAAATCGAGGATCGGTGAGGAGATGAGGCCGTCCGAACCGAGGAACGACTCGACGTGCTCAGAGAACACGAAACCTCTTGATGGAGAAGTAGTTTCGCAGCAAAACTAAGCGTTCCGAATCGATCAGGCAGCGGAGGGGGAGGGATTCGAACCCTCGGTAAGGACTGGCCCTACTCCGGTTTTCAAGACCGGTGCATTAAACCGCTCTGCCACCCCTCCGGCAGGGTCACGGTAGCGGAGGGACGCGCCGTCGCCCAGGCGGGTTCAGTCGGCGGGACCGCGCAGCAGCGGGTCGGAGGAGTTCGGGTGGGCGGTGAAGTCCGCGCCGGAGACGGCGTTCGGCCGCGGGGACACGGACACCGACGGCGGCGCGAGGACGGCCGCAGACTTCGGCGCGGGCAAGCTGCCGGGCGGGGAGCCGGCGGGTTGGGGCTTGCGGTGATACACGACGGCGATCAGCAGGACCGCCGCCACCCCGGCCAACAGCCCGAGCTTCGCGTCGCTGGTCATTGCCCGGCCCTCGTCGCAACCCTACCCTCCGTGGTCGGTCGTTCCATCGCTCGACATCATTCTCAACATTTCTACGCCGCAACGCACCTTGACTTCGACGAACTTCGGCGGAAAACCGAACTCGCCGCCACGTCGGCGCGCCACCGTCGCCCCTTCCGGCAATTCCCCTTTTCCCGGCCTTCCCGATGGAATCGTTGCCCGCGCTGTCGGCCGTGCTGGTGGTAGCGGTTGCGACGGCCGGCGTCGTCCGCGGCCTCGACGTGCGCCTGGTTCTGCTGGCGGCGGCCGGCGTGATCGGTTGTGTCGCCGGCGACCTGCGGCCGGTGTTGCGGACCTTTCTGGAAACCTTCAGCAACGAGAAGTACGTCGTCCCGCTCTGCACGGCGATGGGGTTCGCCTACGTCCTCAAGCACACCGGGTGCGACGGGCAACTGGTGAACCTGCTCGTCGGCCCCGTGCGGCGGGTGCGGTTTCTCATGGTGCCGGGGGTCGTACTGGTCGGGTTCGTCGTGAACATCCCCGTGGTGTCGCAGACGAGTACGGCGGTATGTCTGGGCACGGTGGCAGTGCCGCTCATGCGGTCGGCCGGGTTCTCGTCGCTCACCATCGGGGCGAGCCTGCTGCTCGGCGCGTCGGTCGGCGGCGAACTGCTGAACCCGAGCGCGGTGGAACTGCTGGCGGTGAAGGCGAAGACCGGCACTGACCTGCGGGAACTGAGTTGGGGTTACATTCCGCCTCTGGTCTTCCCGGTGCTGGTTGTGTCGCTGCTGGCGCTGTGGTGGGTGTCCCGGTCCCGCCTCGATGCCTCCGTACCTGCAACCCCGCGAGCCGATGGGATTTCGGACGCGGCGCGGCCGGTTCGGACCAACCTGTTTCAGGCCGCCGTCCCGCTCGTCCCGCTGCTGCTGCTGTTCCTGTCCGGCCCGCCGCTCGACTGGCTGCCGATCCCGGCCGATTGGGTCGCCGTCACTTCGCCCGACATGCCGAACCCGAGTCGGGTGACGAACAGCCGGCTCATCGGGCTGGCCATGCTCGTGGGGGTGTTGGCGGCGGCACTGGCCGCTCCGCGAAAGGCCGCCGGCTGCATGACGGCGTTCTTCGACGGCGCGGGGTACGCCTTCGCCAACATCGTCAGCCTGATCGTCATCGCCCAGTGCTTCGGCACGGCGCTCGGGCAAGTCGGGATGGCGGCGGAACTCGGCCACTGGATTCGCGGCGCGCCGAATACCCTCGAACCGCTGGCGGCGGCGGTGCCGTGCCTGTTCGCCGCCGTCTGCGGGTCGGGCATCGCCAGCTCGCAGAGCCTGTACCCGTTCTTCTACGATCCGGCCGTGGCGGTCGGCGTGAACCCGGACGAGATCGGCGCGCTGGTGTCGGTCGGGTCGGCGGTCGGGCGGACGCTGTCGCCGGTATCGGCGGTGGCGCTCATGTGCGGGACACTGGCCGGGGTGAAGGCGACCGACCTGTCGAAGCGGCTCGCGGTGCCCTTGCTGCTCGGCCTCACGGCGACGGTCGTTCTGCACGTCGGCGGCGCGGGGCAGCTATTGCGGGAGGCGTACTGGTTCCTGACGCAGCCGACCGGCCCCGTGACGCTCTCCGAGGAGCAGTTGGCGTGGATGCCGTTGTACTACATCATCACTGTCGCCGTCGAGTTGCCCGTGCTGTGGGTCGCGCTCTCGCGGCGGCATTCGCCGCGCGTCAAGCTGTTCGCCGGGTTCTGGCTGACGGCCTGCACCTACCCCGTGCTGTGGCTCGTGTTGCCGCCACTGTTCGACAACTACTGGCTGTACCTGCTCGTGGGCGAGACGCTGGTTCCGATCATCGAGTGTCTGCTCTTCTGGCTGGTCTTTGTCCGGGGCCAGCCACCGAACCGCCGCGCGACGCTCCGCGACTTGGCGGCGATCATGGCGGCGAACCTGGCCTCGTTCGGCTTCGGGTTACTGCTGAACGAGGCGTGGTGACGGACACATCGTCACTTCACCTCCACGGTCGTCTCGGCGTCGAACATCAGCTTCGGGTCGCCGCGATCCGCCAGCGTGCGGAGCAGCGTGCCGGCGGTGCGGGTCACGGTCCCGGCGAACACCTCTTTCCCCTTGAGCTTCACGGCGACGGGTTTGTCCAAGTCTTGCATCCGGTCGTCGAAGCGGACGACCAGCTTCGCCACGTTTTCGACGATCGTGATGTCCACGGCATTGCCCGCGCGGGTGGCGGTGACCAGCGACCCGCCCTTCGCAGTGCCGGCGGGGACGGCCAGCCAGTACGAGCGGTCGTGGGTGGTGCCGGACTGCTTCCACACCACCGTTTCCGGGATCGGGTTGCGGGTCTGCTTGGCCATCCACGGCAGGGCGACCTTTTCCTCGCGTTTCATGTTGTGGCCGAAACCCTCGTGAATCTTGACGAAGTGGGCGTACCCTTTCGGGTCGGCCTTCGCCAGTTCGTCGAGTTTCTTGCCCCACTCGGCGGCGACCTTGTTCCGGTTGTACGCGGCGTCGTCCGCGCCCATGTGCAGGCTGAACGGCACGTTCCGCAGGCTGAGCGGGCTGGCGTCGTTCGGGTGGCCGGCCATCATCGCGGCGGCGGCCCACCGGTCGGCCATGCGGGGGGCGATCTGGTACACGCCGTCCCCGCCGGCCGAGTAGCCCAGGACGTACACCTTGTCCGGGTTCACGCCCTCCACCGCGACGAAGTCCTCGATCAGCCGGGCGAACAGGCGGTCGATGTGCCCTTCGTGCCACAGGTTCCAGGTGTTCGTCGGGGCGCGCGGCGCGAGGTAGATGCCCTCGTCCAGGGCGTACAGCTTCTTCTGGTTCTCCCACTGGCCGTCGTTCACCGCCTTCGGCGCATTGCCGCCGCCGTGCAGCGAAATCCACAGGCTCGGCCCGTCAGTGGGGGCCTTGCCGAACGTCTTGTAGTCGTAGGGCATTTCGAGTTTGCCGTCGGTCAGCTTCTTGGCCTTCAGCTCCACGGCGCGGTCGAGCTTCCGGGCCGCGACGTGCGCCGCCCAGATGGCCTCACGGGCCTTCGCGGCGTCGGCCTTCGTCAGGGGGACGGTGGCGAAAGGCTTGTCCGCGAGCGTGGCGAAGTCGGCCGGCTTCGCGGCGAGCGCCTCCGTCAGCGCCTTCACGGCGGTGGCGGACTTGTCGGCGTCCGGCGCGGCGGACAGCATGAACGAGAGGGCGAGCGTGTGGAGCATGGGGGGAACTCGTTTGTGTTTTGAAGACCTCACCCCCCGGCCCCCTCTCCGTAGCAGGGAGGGGGTGTTCAAGGGGGAAACGGTCTTGTTAGCCCGCCGCGCCAGCAAGGGGCGAGGGGCGTTGCACGGCCAATCACGGCTGGCCCCACAAGTGGTCTGCCCCTTGCTGGCGCGGCGGGCTAACAAGATGAACCCTCTCCGGAACGGAGAGGGTGGCGAGCGCAGCTCGGCCGGGTGAGGTTGCTTTCCTCACCTCCGCAACTGGAACTCCTTGGCGTTGAGCAGCCCCCAGGCGACATCTTCCCACGCGGCGCGGCGGTCGGCATTCGCGGACACGAACGCCAGCAGCTTCACCTTCTCGGCATCGGTGGGCACCCGCGCCAGGCAGCTCAGGTACAACTCGTCGAGGATTTCCGTGTCGCCGCGCTTCTCGGTCAGCATCCGGCCGAGGCGGTTGTCGGGTGCCTTCAACTGGGCGTGCAGCAACTCGCCGGTCATCAGTTGGAGCGCCTGCAACATGCCGGGGTCTTCGCTCCGCTCGCACTCGCACGTCAGCAGGCGATCCGGCTTGCCGAACACCTTCAGGAACCGCGACCCGGTGGTCGATTCGTTCCGCCGGCCCGCCTGCGTCGGCGCGGGCAGTTCGCCGGCCCGCATCCCGGCCGGGTAGCCGGGGAACTTCACCGTCGTGCCGAGGGCCGTCGTCACGGCGTCCAGCAGTTGCTCGGCTTCGAGCGGCTGCACCAGCGCGCGGGAGAAGTGCGTTTCGTCGGCGGCGTTGGTGGCGTTCGGCGTGGCGCTCAGTTGATACGTCCGCGAGTTCAGGATGTGCCGCACGAGTGGCTTCAATCGGAACCCGCCGTCGCGGAACTTCGCGGCCAAGTGGTCGAGCAACTCCGGGTTCGTCGGCGGGTTGGCGGTCTTGAAGTCGTCGATGGGATCGACCACGCCCTTGCCGAACAGGTGCGCCCAGACGCGGTTGGCCTGCGCCCGCGCGAAGAACGGGTTCTTCGGATCGGCGATCCAGTCCGCGACGGCGGTCAACCGGTCGCCGGTGTCGAGGGCCTTGTCGCCGAGCAATTTCGGCATGGCCTTGCCGCCGCGCGGGTGGTCCAGTTCGCCGGTGTCCTTGCTGAACACGATCTGTTCGCCGACGAACTCGTGCTTGTCGAGGTCGTCCTTCCGCTTGTTGTCCAGCACGCGGTAGTCGAGGCGGGCGAACGCGCCGGCGAAGCGGTGGTAGTCGTCCTGCGTCCACACGTCGAACGGGTGGTTGTGGCACTTGGCGCAACCCAATCGCAGGCCGAGGAACACCTGCGCGACGCTCTCGGCGCGCAGGTACGGGTCGCGGATGGCCCGGTAGAAGTTGGCCGGCGGGTTCGTGTATGTGTTGCCCCGCGCGGCGACGATCTCCCGCGCGAAGTCGGTCAGCGGCTTGTCCGCGGCGAGCCAGTCCTTGATCCAGCGGTGGAACACCTGCACGCCCTTGCGGTCGAGGGCTTTCTCCTCGTTCCGCAGCAGGTCGCCCCACTTCTGCGCCCAGTACGCGGCGAACTCCGGCCGGTCCAGCAGCCGGTCGATCAGCTTCGCCCGCTTGTCGGAAGTGGTGTCCGCGAGGAACGCCGGCACTTCGGCGGCGGTGGGGATGATGCCGCCGGCGTCGAGGTACACCCGGCGGAGGAACACGGCGTCGGACGACACCTCCGACGGCGTCATCCGCAGTCGGGCGAGGTTGGCGTTCACCAGCCGGTCGATGTCGTTGTGGACGGGCAACTTCGCGGCGTCCACGGTCGGGCGGTTCGGCAGGAAGGCGATGCGGATCGGCAGTTGCAGGTTCAGGTAGCGGGCGATCACGACCGTCTCGCCGAGTTGCTCGCGGATCACGTCGCCGCTCGGCTTCACGATGGCGACGCCGACGTTGTTCGACTCGAAACTCAACAGCGGCGTGACATCGCGGGTGCTGCCGTCGGAGAACGTCGCCGTCGCGCGGATGGCCATGCGGTCGGCCGTCCCGACGAGGACGTGGGATTGCCCGTTCACCGCCAGCTTCACCGGGTGCGGAACGTCCGGCGAATCCGCCCCGCCACCGGCCGCGAGCCACGCCTTCACCAGCGCGTACTCGTGGCTCTTCGCCGTGAACCGGATGCCGCCTTCGTGCGGCACTCGGCCGGTCGCCTTCTTCAGCAGCAGGCTTTCGTCGGGATTCAACACGTCGGCCCGCCGACCGAACTGCCCGCGCGTGAGGGCGACACGGTCGGCGTCGGGGTCGTCCCCGCGCAGCGACAACCGGAACCCGCCCCGGCCGTTCAGGTTGCCGTGACACGCGCCGGCGTTGCACCCGCTCCGCGACAGCACCGCCATCACGTCGTTGTGGAACGACACCGGCCGTTCGGCGGCGGGCGCGGCGGAGGCGAGAACGAGTAGCGCGATCAGCCGGAGCATGGCGTCATCCCGCAGTGGTACGGAGAGAAGGGAGTAGTCTACCGGAAGCGGACTGTGGGTGCGATGTGCGTAGCAAATCGAAAATCGGTGTAAGCATGGCCACACCGGATCGGTATCGCCACAATGCCCCGGTTGATCGGCGGTCAAGTCTCGAGGCGGTACGACAGTTCCCCTTCCAGAATTGAGGAGTCCGGCATGAAGCGGTTGCTCTGCGTGGCGGCGTTGGCGTGGGTGGTGCCCCTGACGGCGGCGGAGCCGGCGTGGCCGCAGTTCCGCGGGCCGAACGGGTCTGGGGTGGCGGACGCCCAGAAACCGCCGGTCGAGTTCGGGCCGGAAAAGAACCTGAAGTTCAAGGTGCCGGTGCCCGGCGGCTTCTCGTCCCCGGTGATCGCCGGCGACAAGCTGTTCCTGACCGCGTATGACGGCGGCAAGTTGGTCACCATCGCGTACTCGACCGTCGATGGCAGGGAACTGTGGCGGACGGAGGCCCCGGCGAAGAAGGTCGAGGCGTACCACAAGACGGAAGGCAGCCCGGCCGCGTCGTCGGTGGCGACCGACGGCAAGATCGTCGTCAGCTACTTCGGCTCGTGCGGGGTGTTCGCCTACGACCTCGCCGGCAAGGAGCTGTGGAAGTACGAACTGCCGACGGCCGCAACGGCCGGCGACTTCGGGTCCGGCGTGTCGCCGATCCTGGCGGACGGGCTTGTGGTGCTGTTACGGGACGGGCTGAAGGAGCCGATGATCCTGGCCATCGACGCCGCCACCGGGTCGCGGAAGTGGGAGACGAAGCGGCAGTCGATCAGCGGGTACGGCACTCCGACGGTGTGGGACAACGACGGCAAGAAGCAGGTGGTGTGCGTCGGGTACGGGAAGATGATCGCCTACGACCTGAAGACCGGCGACGAGGCGTGGAGCGTGGCCGGCATGCCCAGCGCCGCCTGCACGACGCCGGTGGTGGCCGACGGCCTGTTGCTGTTCGCCGGCTGGTCGCCGGGCGACGCCGAGGACAAGGAGTTCAAGATGCCGACGTTCGACGAGTTGCTCAAGCAGGGCGACAAGAACGGCGACAGCAAGATCTCCCGCGAGGAGTCCGAGGGCACGTTCATCAAGGGGTTCTTCGAGGCCCAGGACACGAACAAGGACGGGTTCGTCACCCGCGAGGAGTGGGACGCCAACATCAAGCTCATGAGCGCCGGCAAGAACTCGGCGTTCGCGGTGAAGCCGGGCGGCAAGGGCGACATCACCAAGACGCACGTCGTCTGGAAGCAGACCAAAGGGCTGCCCTACGTCCCCAGCGCGGTGGCGTACAAGGGGCAACTGTTCCTGGTGAAGGACGGAGGCCTGCTGACGGCCTACGACGTGAAGTCCGGCAAGCCGGCGTACACCCAGGAGCGGGGGGCGGCGCAGGGCCGATACTACGCCTCGCCGGTGGCAGCCAACGGCCACATCTACACGGTCACGCTCGACGACGGCACGTTCACGGTGCTCAAGGCCGGCACCGACGCGCCGGAGGTGGTGGCCAAGAACCCGAAGCTGGGCGAGCGGGTGGCGGCCACGCCGGCCATTGCCGACAACACGCTGTATGTGCGAAGTGCCAAGCACCTGTGGGCGTTCGCCGCGACGAAGTGACGCGAATCCGGGAGGGCGAGGCTCCCGCCGAGCCGTC
>JAYUFU010000045.1:0-53651 GCA_043738505.1 Fimbriiglobus sp.
GGTCACGCGGACGCCGGAGGGCGAGTACCTGTTCCAGGTGGCGGAGGGCACGGAGCTGCCCGGCGGCACCCGCCCCCGCGCCGAGGCTCGCGTCCTGCCGCCGCCCGGCGAGCGCGACCGCGTGGAGATGAACCGGCCGGAGCTGGAGCGGGCGGCGAACGAGTCGCGGGGCAAGTTCTACACCCTGGCGGACGCCGACAAACTGATCGGCGACCTGCCCGACGTGACGCGGTTGCCGCTGAACCAGCCGGTCCCGCCGCTGGGGGTGTGGAACCACGCCGCCCTGTTCGGGCTGCTGGTGCTACTGCTGGCCGTCGAGTGGTGGGTCCGCCGCCGCGAACGGCTGGTGTGAAATCGCCGTCCGTTCCTCGCGGGAGCTTTGCGAGTGAACCCGCTCGCCCGGCCGGGTGTCCCGGTGGCATCATGGCCCGCTCGCCCGCCTTCGCCCGCTGCGTGTTCGTGCCGTCGTACCACCGCGACAACCTGCCCGACGGCAGCGCGGTGTTCGACGCGAGCAGCTACGCCGACCCGCCGTACTGCGCGCTCAGCCCGATGTGCGTCCACGGCGACATCCCGGTAACCGGACTGCCCTGCACCGTGTCGGACACCGTCGAAGGCGTGTGGCAGGGGTTGAAGGTGATCCGCGGCAAGACCGCGCCGCGGTACTTCCGCGGGCCGGGGGCGAAGCGCGGCGGGAAGCCGTCCGGCCACCAGTTCGGCACGAAGCTGCTCGGCATCGTCGAGGCGCGGCGGAAGATCTACGTCCCGACCTACGAGTGGATGCTGGACCACTGCATCACGTACCAGTTCCTCGAACACTTCATCGAGGCCGCGTTCGCCGGCGTCCCGCAGCACTTCCACGATTTGGCCGACAACGGCGACATCAACGACGCCGGCCAGCCGCTCGCCCACGCCGCCGTGCTGGCGCAGTACCTGAACCGCCTGTGTGCCGAACGGGCGGGGTGAGAGATGCGCCGAACAACCCAGCTCAGCAGCGGCGGAGGCCGAGAGAGCTACACGTCTCGGAAAGCCGTCATGCCCCGCCGTCTGCTACAGCGCCTTGTTCGGCGTGCCTTTGCTACCGTGGCGGAAAGAGATCAATTTGGCCTGTTCTGGTCGCAATCTCGATCGCGGATTCGCCGCCGTCGTGCTTCGCATCGGGATCGGCCCCGTGTTCGATGAGAGTTTCAATCAGATCCTTCTTCGGGTTGAAGGCCCACAGCACCTTGCTCAGGGCTGTTTCCCCGGCCTCGTTGGCGGCGTTCGGGTCGCACCCGGCACAGAGCAGAGCGAATGCGAGATCTTTCCGCAGAAGATGGGAGGCGAAGTGGAGGAGTGTCCCCCCCTCCCGGAGCCGAACGGTCGCATCTGCCCCGCGCTTCAGGAGCATACGCACCATCCCCATGCTCAGGTTGGTGGCCGTCGCTGCCTGGACCAAGAGCGTGTACCCGTCAGCGTCCACGAGGTTGATGTTATCGGCATCGACGTACCGCTCAACGGCACGCACGTCACCCTCGTAGAGGGCGTCGATCACCTTCTCGGGATGTCCCTTGCTCACGCTGCCGCCCTCACCACCGAGACACTCGTTCGCCGCCGAACAGATACTTATCCCAACGCATGAACTGGGATCATACACGCGAGGGAAACGCGGCGTCAAGCAGCATCTCCCCGCCGTGCCGTTGCATCGCAAACAGGTGCCGCAGAATCGCACCTCGATATCCTGCTCGTAACCCGCCCTTCCCCATCCCAGAGTCACCCGCCATGCGTGCCCTTCTCGCCGTGCTGTTGCTGCCCGCCGCCGCGTCCGCCCAGGGGACGAAGGCCGACTACGAACGGTCCCTGTCGCTGAACCAGCGGTTCGGCGGCAAGGTGTTCCGCGACCGCGTCGAGCCGACGTGGGCCGAGGACGGCAAGCGGCTGTGGTACACCGTGGCGCTGCCCGAAGGGAAGAAGGAGTTCGTCCTGGTGGACATCGAGAAGGGCACCCGCGAGGTGGTGGCGGAGGACAAGCTGCCGAAGGGCGGCATCAAGCCAAAGGAGCCGAAGAAGAAGGGCCTGGAATCCGCGCCCGAAAGCCCGTTCGCGGAGCATGAAGGGGGTTCGGAGTTCGACTCCGATTCCCCCTCACCCCTAACCCCTCTCCCCCAGGGGAGAGGGGGACCAGAACTGGCCGTCCTCCAGCGGCAGCCGCGCGGCAGCGGCACGTCGCCCGACGGCAAGTGGGTGGCCAGCATCAAGGACTACAACGTCGTGCTGCGGGCGGCGGACGGCAAGGACGAGACGGCGCTGTCCACCGACGGGAAGGCCGACGACCGGTACGGCCGACTGTTCTGGTCGCCGGATTCGACCCGGCTGGTCGCCTTGAAAACCAAGGCCGGCGGCGACCGCAAGGTGACGCTGGTGGAGACTTCGCCGAAAGACCAACTTCAGCCGAAGACCAGCACCTACGACTACCTGAAGCCCGGCGACCCGATCCCGCTGAGCAAGCCGAAGCTGTTCGACATCGCCGCGAAGAAGCCGATCCCGGTGTCGGACGACCTGTTCTCGACCCCGTGGGCGATCACCGACGAACACTGGTCGAAGGACGGCACGCGGTTCCTGTTCGCGTACAACCAGCGCGGCCACACCGTCATGCGAGTGCTGAGCCTGGACGTGGAGAGCGGCGAGGTGACGGCGGTCGTCAACGAGGAGTGCAAGACGTTCTTCGACTACGCCGGCAAGCAGTTCCTGCGGTATCTGGACGACGCGGACGAGTTGATTTGGATGAGCGAGCGGGACGGCTGGAACCACCTGTACCGCATCGACGCCAAGACCGGCGAGGTGAAGAAGCGCATCACGAAAGGCGAATGGGTGGTGCGGCGGGTGTTGAAGGTGGATATTGAGAAGCAGGTGATGGATATCGAAGTGATGGGATACGATCCGAAGCAAGACCCGTATCATTCGCACTTCGCGCGGGTGACGTTCGACGGCAAACTGACGATGTTGACCGACGGCGACGGCACCCACACCGCGCCCAAGTATTCCCCCGACGGCAAGCACTACGTCGTGAGTTACTCCCGCGCTGACCTGCCGCCGGTGACGGAATTACGGGGAAGTGCCGACGGGAAGAAGGTTCTCGAACTCGAACGCGCCGACGTGACGGCCCTGGAAAAAGCCGGGTGGAAGCCGCCGGAGCGGTTCGTGGCGAAGGGCCGCGACGGGACCACCGACATCCACGGCATCCTTCACCGGCCGACCAACTTCGACCCGAAGCGGAAGTACCCGGTCATCGAATCCATCTACGCCGGGCCGCACGACTTCCACGTCCCGAAGGCGTTCCGCCCGATCCACCGGCCGGTGGCGATGGCCGAGTTGGGGTTCGTCGTCGTGCAGATCGACGGCATGGGCACCAACTGGCGGAGCAAGGCGTTCCACGACGTGTGCTGGAAGAACCTGGGCGACGGCGGGTTCCCGGATCGCATCCCGTGGATCAAGACCGCCGCCGCGAAGCACCCGGAAATGGACCTGACCAAAGGCGTCGGCATCTACGGCGGCAGCGCCGGCGGGCAGAGCAGCACGCGGGCGGTGTTCGCCCACCCGGACTTCTACAGCGTCGCCGTGTCCGACTGCGGCTGCCACGACAACCGCATGGACAAGATTTGGTGGAACGAGTTGTGGATGAGCTGGCCCGTCGGCAAGCACTACGCCGAGCAGTCGAACACCAACCCGGACGCGGTCAAGCAGTTCGCGGGCAAGTTGATGCTGGTGGTCGGCGAACTGGATAAAAACGTGGACCCGGCCAGCACCATGCAGGTGGCGGCCGCGCTCGTCAAGGCGAACAAGGACTTCGACCTGCTGGTGGTGCCGGGGGCCGGGCACGGGGCGTGCGAGTCGCCCTACGGCCAGCGGCGACGGGCCGACTTCTTCGTCCGCCACTTGCTGGGCGTCGAACCGCGGGCGAAGTGATTTCCGGTCTTGCGAGCCGCGACCGCGAGGGAGTGGCACAGCGGCCGCCGGGATGCTCGCCGCGAAGAAACACGCCCGGCAATCGGCACATTCCCCGTGTCTTCACATTCCGCCGCTTCGTAAATTGTTGCCACCACTCGCTCCCACCTCGGAGGTTCTCCGTCATGCGCACCCGTTCTCGTTCCCTCCTCGTTCTCGCCACCTTCGCCGGCCTGTTCGCCGTCGCGGCGGCCGCCGAGCGGGAGAAGGTCGTCGGGGCCAACTGGTCCCAGGCGAAGAAGTTCACCAGCCAGTTCGTGGACCAGCACGTCCAGACGGCCGGGTTCGTGCCGAAGTTCGTCGGGAAGACGGACCTGTTCTGGTACCAGATCCGCACCCCAGAGGGCATGAAGTACTGGAAGGTGGACCCGGCCAAGAAGACCAAGACGGCGCTGTTCGACCACGCCAAGCTGCTGGCCCAGTTGTCCGAACAGGCGCAGAAGCCCTTGGACGCGGCTTCATTCGCGCTGACCAACGCGGCCGTCACGGAGGACGGGGCGAAGATGACGTTCGTCTTCGAGCGGACGCGGTACGAGTACGACCTGGCGACGAACGTCATCAAGAAGCTCGGCGCGGCCGCCGCCGAGGTGCCGCCCATCCCCCAGGAAATCCTCGACCGCATGACGGACGAGGAGCGGCAGGAGTACTTCACCCGCCTCCGCGAGCGGCAGGAGCAGCAGAAGAAGGACGACGAGAAGAAGGAGGACAAGAAAGAGAATGACATGAAGGACACGAAGAAGGACGACATGACCGAGGTCAAGAAGGACGAGAAGAAGGAGGACATCAAGAAGGTGGAGAAGACCGACGTTAAGAAGGATGAGAAGAAAGAGGACACCAAGAAGATCGACGGCAAGAAAGGCGGGTTCGGCAAGGGCGGCGTCAACCCGCTGGACTACAAGGCGTACTCGCCGGACAAGAAGAAGTACCTGTACGCCTACAAGTTCAACCTGTACCTGGCGGACGAGGGCAAGGAGGCGGACGCCAAGCAGCTCTCGACCGATGGCGAGGAGGACTACGGATACGGCGTTGGCGGGCAGACCCGGCGGAGCGACGGCACCGTCGAGAAGCCGCAGCCGCCGGTCGAGCGGAAGACCCGCCCGCAGGTGACGTGGTCGAAGGACTCGAAGCGGTTCACCGTCACCCGCACCGACCGCCGCGGGACGAAGGAGCTGTTCCTCGTCGATTCCATCGCCCAGCCGCGGCCGGCGCTGGAACGCTACCGGTACTCGATGCCCGGCGAGGAGGCCATCGTCAAGGGCGAGGTGTACGTCGGCGACGCCGATGCCAAGACGATGACCAAGCTGAAGGCGAAGTGGAAGGACGAGACGTTCACCGACATCAAATTCGGCAAGTCCTCGGACGAGGTCGAGTTCATCCGCCGCGACCGCCTCCGCCGGCACCACGAGTACTGCCGCGTGAACGTCAAGACGGGCGACGAGAAGTGCCTGATCGCCGAGGGGTTCGAGGCCGCGTACCTGGAAGTGGCCACGCCCCGCGTCGTCGAGGAGACGGACGAGGTGATCTGGTGGTCCGAGCGCTCCGGCTGGGGGCACTTCTACCTGTACGACCGCGACGGCAAGCTGAAGAACCCGATCACGGCCGGCGACTGGCGGGCCGCCCGCGTCGTGGAGGTGGACGCCAAGAACCGGCTGCTCTACTTCACCGGCAACGCCCGCGAGCCGGGCGAGAACGTCTATTACACGCACCTGTATCGCGTCCGCTTCGACGGCAGCGACCTGACCAACTTGACCCCCGGCGACGCCAACCACCGGTTCGTCCTGTCGCCGTCCAAGCAGTTCGTGGTGGACACGTTCAGCCGAGTGGACCTGCCGCAGGCCGTCGTCATCCGGGACGACAAAGGCACCGTCGTGATGGCACTGGAGAAGACGGACACGGCGCGGCTGGAGAAGACCGGCTGGAAGACGCCGGAGTGCTTCAGCGTGAAGGCCGCCGACGGCATGACCGACCTGTACGGCAACATGTGGAAGCCGTTCGACTTCGATGCCAACAAGAAGTACCCGATCATCGTGTACGTCTACCCCGGCCCGCAGCAGGAAGGGGTGACGCACACCTTCACCGCGTGGTCCACCTACCAGCAACTGGCGCAATTGGGGTTCGTCGTCATCCAGGTCGGGCACCGCGGCGGCACCCCGGAGCGGAGCAAGGCGTACCACAGCTTCGGCTACTTCAACCTCCGCGACTACGGGCTGGTGGACAAGAAGGCGGCCATCGAAGCCCTGGCCGCCCGGCACGCCTACATCGACATCGACCGCGTCGGCATCTACGGGCACTCCGGCGGCGGGTTCATGTCCGGCGCGGCCATGCTCCAGACGCCGTACAACGAGTTCTTCAAGGCCGCCGTCGCCAGCGCCGGCAACCACGACAACAACATTTACAACAACTTCTGGTCCGAGACGTACCACGGGCTGAAGGAAGTGCCGTTCGACGCCAAGAAGGACGGCGCGACCGAGGGCAAGGGCACCAACACCGGCAAGGGCGGGTTCGGCGGCAAGCGGAAGAACCCGCCGGAGGCCGACGAGGAGACGGAGGTGCTGCCCCCGCCGCGCACCGCCGAGACCCCCTGGCAGGACAAGATCGACGACCTCCAGAAGAAACTCGACGAGTTGAAGAAGCGACTGGCCGACGCCACGGGAAAGGGCACCACGAAGAAGGAGGAGATCGACGCGCTGACGGCGAAGATGACGGAGTTGCTCAAGCAGTTCGACGAGACCAAGAAGAGCCTCGACAAGACCGAGGTGAAGAAGGTGGACGAGAAGAAGGACGCCAAGTTGGAAACGCCCAAGACGCGGTTCGACATCAAGATTCCGACGAACGCGGAACTGGCGGCCAACCTGAAGGGACACCTGCTGCTCGTCCACGGCGAGATCGACAACAACGTCCACCCGGCGAACACCATGCGGCTGGTGGACGCGCTCATCAAGGCGAACAAGCGGTTCGACCTGCTCATCATCCCCGGCGCGCGGCACGGGTTCGGCCCGGCCCAGCCGTACTTCACCGACCGCATGTGGGACTTCTTCGCCGAACACCTGCTCGACGACCGCCAGACCCAGGCGGACATCAAGGTGCGGGAGCCGAAGAAGAAGTGACGGCTCGCGCGCCACCCCGATTCGTAGGCACGGAACGCCGAAAGGCGCGGCACGCGGAGCGGGTCCGGCACCGGAACCGGAGCGGCCCGCGAAGAATTTCTCGGCGTGGAAACGCTAGAAATCCCAGCGTTTTCGGCGAATCTCGCGGCCGTGGCCGGACGCCCGGCCCCGTTTGGCACGGCCGCTGCTTTTACTCATTCCAGTGAGATGGAAACCGGGCGAATCGGCTGAGCCGTTGGGAGAGGCGGCCTCAATCGACCGACCGGTTCCGGATCACCAAATACCACTCGGGTCACTCAGAGGAGGGGAGAGGCCTCTGGGTACCCGAGTGGTTGTTTTCATCCATCCAGACCGTTTCGGGCCGGAAGACTCGCACCGGCCCGAAACAAAAGCACCGGCCTCACGGCCGGTGCTTTTTTCGTCCGACTGCTCTCCGCCTTCCCAACCTCACTTCCACTTCCACGCCGTCAAGCCGTTCAAGTCGCGGACGAAGAGTTCGTCCCCGCATACCGCCAGGTGCGCCCACGATTCGGCGTCGGCCACCTTCCGCTCGTCGAGAATTTCCAGCTCCTTGGTGTTCGCCTTCAGCAGGTACAGCATCCCCTTTTGGTCGAGGGCCAGCAGCTTGTCGCCGTTGGCAACGAGGCTCCAGTACTCGCCGTACCGCTTGTCGGACCGCCACGCCTCCTTGCCGTCCTTGATGTTGACGCAGGCGACAGTCTTGTCGCGGCCGAGGAAGTAGGCGTGCCCGTCGATCACCACCGGCGTGGACATGTACCCTTGGTACTTGAAGGCGAACGCCTCCTCGGTGCGGAATCCGTCCTCCGACTTCAACACCTTGACGCCCCGCGTGCCGCCGCCATAGCTGCTGGTGAAGACGGTGTCGCCCAGCACGGTCGGGGTGAGGATGTTCATGCCCCGGTCGGCCGGGATCGGCGTCTTCCACAGCTCCTTGCCGGTGCCGCGGTCGATGCCGGCCAGGGTGGTGCGGGTCTGGACGAGAATTTGGTCGCGGCCGGCCACTGCGGCGAACACCGGGCACGAGAAGGCGCTGTCGTTCATCGCCACGCCGGTGCCCTTCAGGCTCTTCCACAGTTCCTTGCCGGTCTTCTTATCCAGCTTCACGAACGCGCCGCCGGCCTGCACGTACACGCCGGTGTCATCCACCAGCGGCGAACAGACGAAGCCGAACGTCGGGGCCTCGCTCTTGTACTCGGCCACGAAGTCGAACTTCCACAGTTCCTTGCCGGTCTTGGCGTCGAGGCAGACCAGCACGTCCTTGATGCCGGCGACGTACAGCCGGTCGCCGTCGAGGGCCGGCGTCGAGCGAATCCAACTGCCGGTCTTGGCGGCGAAGAACGGGACTGTGATGCTGCCTTCCCACGAAGCGTCCCACTTCTTCTTGCCGGTCGTGCGGTCGAACGCCGTCACCCACTCGGTCTTCTTGTCGCGGGTCTCGGTGGTGAACACGGTGTCGGCGGACACGACCGGCCCGGAGTAGCTCGGTCCCAAATCCTTCGCGTCCCAGGTTTTCGTCAGCGCCTCGCCGGCCAGTTTGACCGGCCACTTGGTGCCGGGCGGGACGATCCCGTCGCGGGTCGGGCCGCGCCACTGCGGCCAGGTCGGCACGTCGGCGGCGAAAGCGGGCGTGGCGAAGAGCAGGACGGCAAGGGCGGAGCGCATGGGCGAACCTGCGGCAGTGTAACGACAAACACCGGCTTTCCGGGCCGGTGTTCTTGCATTGTCAGTCGGCCCCGGTCGGATTCAGCGCCCGGCGGAGTTTGTCCAGGGCCGTCGCCTGCACCTGTCGCACCCGCTCCTTCGACAGTCCGAGCGCCTTGCCCACCTGTTCCAGGGTTCGGGTGGTTGGGCTTTCGTGGAGCGTGAAGCGGTGCGTGAGGATCTGCTTCTCGCGGTCGGACAGCAGCGGGTGGTCGTGCTTCAGGAACTCCTCGATGGGGATCTGGAGCGCGGCCCCGGTGTCGGACGGGTTGGAAATGCGGCCGCGCGGCTCGCCGTCCGGCAGCGCGTCCAGCGACGTGGACCGGGTGAGCCAGTCGGAGTTCATCCGCTGCGACAGCCGGGACAGGGCGCGGACGAGGCAGGTGTAGGCGTAGGTGCTGAAGCGGATGCCGAGCCACGGGTTGAACGCGGCCACGGCCTGGATCAGCACGATGTGGCAGTCGCCGATGAGGTCGTCGGCCCGGTTCGGCAAGGCCATCCGCCGGCGGACGGCGCGGTAGATCAGCTTGCGGTTGCCGAGGACGATGCGGTCGCGGAGGCCGATGTACGTCGCCTTCCAGCGGGCCACGTCGGCCGGCGTGCGGGCGACGTGCATCCGGTAAGCGGCGTAGTGCATCCGCCGGGCGTGGTCGCGGGTCACGTCGTCGGGCATGTAGCGGTCGGAATAGTCGATCGGATTCTCGATGAGGCCGGCCGCGTCGAACTCGTGCCGGGCCTTGCGATCCGCGAAGGACTCGTGGTGGACGTACCCCGGAAGGGCGGCCGTTCGCTGGGCCCGGTGCGTGGGTTGGCCGGGAGTATTCAGCATGGACGACACCTCCGTGAAGGGGACAGCGCGGCGGACCGGGGGTATATCCTCCAAACCGGCCCACACTTACGCGAATCGGCGGGGAGCGTTGAGGCGTCCGTCGGGTTTTCCGTCGCCCAGACGAACCCGAAAGACGACCCTACCCCACCCGCTTTCCCCTGCGGCGGATGGTCTCATCGACGATGGCACCGGCGAGCAGGATCAGGCCGATCAGCCACGGCTCCCACTCGCTCGGGCACTTTGTGAAGTTCATCACCGGCTTCACCACCGGCAGCACCAGCGCGCCGCACACCAGCCCGACGGCCGTGCCTTCGCCACCCCGCAAGCTGACCCCGCCCAGCACCGCCGCCGTGATCGCGTACAGCTCGTAGCTGTCGCCTTCCACGCTCGGCGTCACCGACCCGGCGCTGAGAAAGCGGATCACCCCGGCCAGCGCCGCCAAGCCGGAGCAGATGGCGAACACCGCTACCTTGTGCTTCCAGACCGTCACCCCGGCATACTTGGCCGCCTGCTCGTTGTTGCCGATGGCGTACCAGTACCGGCCGAACGACGAGCGGTGCAGGAACACGGCCGCTATCGCTGCTAGAAGCAAGAACAGGACCAACAGCGCCGGAAATACCAATCGCTCGTCCGCGTTCTGCCCCGTCAGCCAATACCGCAGGTCGAGGAACTGGCTCTCGAACGCCGCGCTGCCGCCCTCCCCGACCGTTTTCTCCAACTCGTTCTTCACCGATCCGCGGCCGATTTGCCCCGGCTGGATCGACCGCGCCACGCCCCGGTAAATGAACATGCCGCACAACGTCACCAGGAACGCCTGCAATCCGAGCTGCGTGACGAGTAGGCCGTGCCCGATGCCGAGGATCACCCCGCCGAGCAGGACCACGACCGCCGCCGCCGCCGGGGGGACGCACCGCTCCGCGAGCAACCCGAACGACACGGCCGAAAGTGCGACCAGCGAACCGACGGACAGGTCGATGCCGCCTGTCAGGATGAGCAGCCCGGCACCCAACGTCACGATGCCGAGTTCCCCGTGGCGGTTGAGGATGCTGAGAACGCTGCCCCGCGCGAACGCGGCGTCGCTGCTCCGGCCGAGGACGATGAACAGCCCGACGAGCAGCAGCACGACGCCGGCCGTCCGCTGGAGGTTGCGGCGAGACACCTCGAACGTGTGGGCTAGCACTGCCAGCGCCAGCGCACTGACGACGAACCAGACCGGGTACGGGCCGGCGAACGGGAGCGCGGCGGCCGTCCAGACCCCACCGGTGACGGCAACCCCGGCCGCGAGACACGCGGCGAATTTGGCCTTCTCGTTCAACATCGCGTGCCGTCCCCGTGGTCCGCTCGGTCTTGCTAGCCCGCCGCGCAAGCGAGGGCCAGATCCCGTCAGCGGTTTGGCCCTTGCTTGCGCGGCGGGCTAACTAGTCACCCCCGTGGCCAGCCGCATGACGGCTTCCTCGGTCAGTTCGGATCGGCTCAGTTCGCCGGCCAGTCGCCCCTCGTGCAGGACGACCGCGCGGTCAGACACGCCGAGCAGCTCTTCCAGGTCGCTGGTGATCATCCAGACGGCCACGCCCCGGCCGGCCAGTTCGTCGATGAGCGCGTAGATTTCCGTCTTCGCACCCACGTCCACGCCGCGGGTCGGTTCGTCGAGGATGAGTACCCTCGGCCCCCGCGCCAACCATTTGCCAAAGACCACTTTCTGCTGGTTGCCGCCGGACAGCAACCCGACCGTCTGTTCGGCGGTCGGCGTCCGCACCCGTAGCTTCCGGATGCTGTCGGTGTGCATCGCCCGCTCGGCGGTGCGATCCACGAGGCCGGCCGAACGCAGGCGATCCAGGTTCGGCAGACTCAAATTGAACCCGACGCCCTCTTCCAGCACCAGCCCGTTGCGCCGTCGGTCTTCGGGGACCAGCAGCACCCCGGCGGCCACCGCGTCGGCGGGTTTCGACACCCGGAGCGGCTTCCCAGATAGCAACACTTCGCCGCCGGTGACGGTTCGGATTCCGAAAACCGCCTCGCTCAGTTCGGTTCGCCCGGCTCCGACCAGCCCGGCCATCCCAAGCACTTCGCCGGCCCGGACTTCCAGCGACACCGGGTGCGCCGGCCCGCCGGCATACGTCAGGTTCCGCAGTTCCAGCACCGGCTTGCCGCCGACTGCCCGATGCGCGCGCGGGAAAAACGTCTTCAGGTCGCGGCCGACCATGAGCCGCACGAGGTTGTCGTGGGTGATGTCGGCCTTGGCCAGCTCGCCGGCGTTGCGGCCGTCGCGCAGCACCACCGCCCGGTCGCAACACCGCTTGATCTCGGCCAGCCGGTGCGAGATGTACATGACCCCGACGCCGGCCGCCTTCAGCGCGGCGATGACCTCGTAGAGGCGGTCGGTTTCCGGTTGCGTCAGACTGGACGTGGGTTCGTCCATGATGAGCAGCTTCGCGTTCAACCCCAGCGCGCGGGCGATCTCGACGAGTTGCTTCTGACCCGGCGGCAGTTCGCCGACCGGCTTCCCCAGGTACGCCACCGGCAGCCCGACCCGCGTCAGCAGTTTCGCCCCGGCGTCCGCCATCGCGCGGCGGTTCAGAATCCGGAGCGGCCCGCCGACCGTGACCTCGCGTCCGAGGAACAGGTTGTCCTGGACGCTCAAGTTGTCGGCGAGGTTCAACTCCTGGTGGATCAGGCTGACGCCCGCCGCCATCGCCGCCTGCGGGGTGGGGAACCGCACCGCCGCGCCGTTCAGCGCGACGGTGCCGCCGTCCGGCTGGTAGACGCCGGCGATCACCTTCATCAGCGTGGACTTGCCGGCCCCGTTCTCGCCGACGACGGCCAGCACCTCGCCGGCCGCGACCGAACACGACACCCCGTCCAGCGCCAGCACGCCGGGGAACTGCTTGCGGATGCCGGTGGCGGAGAGGAGCATCTGGGGAATCGCTTGGAAAGAAAACAAGACTCACCACAGAGACACAGAGAAGAAAAGACAAGAGAAGAAGGAGAGTGTTCGAGAACTCTTCTCTCTCCTGTCTTCTCCGTGCCTCTGTGTCTCTGTGGTGAGTCTTCTGCTCCGGCTTCACTTCTTGATCGCGTCCGCCACCGTCTTGTAGTAGTCCTCGGCCTTCTTCGCCTGAATCCCCGGCGTGGTGTTCGGCAGCGGCTTGCCGTCCTTCGTGACGATGCTGTACTTGGTCGCCGTCTGCGGCAGCTCCTTCTTGTCCTTGCCGTCGATGACGTGCTTCAGCCACTTCACCGTCTCGTACCCGTATCCATAAGGGTCTTGCGATACGCTGCCGACGATCTCGCCCTTCTGGATGCCTTCGAGCGTGACCAAGTCCTCGTCGAACCCGACGATGTGGACCTTGCCGACCAGCCCTTTCTTGCGGGCCTGCTCCAGTGCCTTAGCCGGGTTGTAGGCGTACAAGCCGACGAAGCAGACATCCGCCTTGGTCGCGTACTCGTCCATGAACGCGCCGGCGTTCTGCTCGGCCTTGTCCTTTTTCCCCTCGTCGGTGACCGGCTGGCCGGCGTGCAGCATGTAGTTGCCGTACTTCGGCTGGAACACCCGCTTCGCCACGTCGTCCCGCACGTCCTTGCCGCCCAGTTCGGTCAGCACCCCGGCGAGGCGGGCCTTGGCGTTCGCCGAGTCGGTGGTGCCGATGAACAGGCCGATGGTGCCGCCGTTGGGCAGGGCGTACTTGACCATCTTCCCGGCCTCTTTCCCGGCTTCGAAGTTGTCCACCCCGACGTAGCACAGGCGGCCCGACTTGTCCGCGTCGTTGTCGATGGTGATGAAGTTGTTGTTCGGCAGGTCCTGGGCGATGACCGCCATTTTCTTCGTCTGCTCGGCCGGGTCCACCACGCTCACGGCCAGCCCCTTCAGCCCCAGCCGCACCACGTCGTCCACGGTCTTGGTCTGCTCGTCCACGCTCAGTTGGATCGGCTGCCGGAAGATGACCTCGACGCCGAAGTCGGTGCCGGCCTTCTTCGCGCCGGCGGCGCAGATGTCCCAGAACGGGTCGGCGCAGTTGGTGACGATGGCCACCTGCGGTTTGCCGTCCGCCGGGACGCTCGTCCCGCCGCCGGTGTTGCCGCACGCGGGGAGGACCACCGCCACGCCGAGGATCGCCACCAGCCGAAGGAATCGTGTCACGTCGCACCTGCTTCTGGAAGGGGAAAGAGGACTTCCTAAAGGTGCTTTACAAACTACCGAAGCGGCCGGCCGAAGCAAGGGAGTGGGTGCCGCAGTTCCACCGCCGGCGAACGCATCACTTCACGACCTGTTTCCCGCCGTCGTAGCAGATGGCGAGTTGCCGCCGGGCCACGAAGTCCCAGTCGAGGCGGTGCGGCGGCTCCAGGAAGTGGCGGTACGCGACGGCCATCTGTCGGGCGGCCTCGTCGAACGCCACCCCGCCGAAGCCGGTGCCCATCGCCGGCATCGCCACGACCTCGATCCGCTGCGCCGGAGTCTGGTTGTGGGCGTGAATGGCCAGCAGCGCCGCCCACGTCGCCGCGTACACCTTGTCCGTCCCGTCGATGTTGCCGGGCACCCGCATCGTCGGCGCGTGGCACAGGAACGGCAGCGTGGCGTCGTCGGTCGGGACGAGGAACGCCGTGCCGACCGGCTGCTCGCCGAGGTACCGGTCCATGACGGCGTGCTGCACCCGGTTCATCAGACCTTGTCCGAACCGGCGTGTTACGGCGGCGTCGATGCCGGCGGTCATGATCCCGAAGGCGTTGCCGGCGGTGACGAAGCAGTCGTGGGGTTCCAAGTCCTCGAACCGCCCCCGGATGACGCGAACATTCGGCAGCCCGGCGAACCGGCCACGGAACGCTTCGCCCATCGCCTCGTCGGGGTGAACCAGCCAGAGACTTTCGAGCATGGGGGCACTCCGTTCGGTGATAACACTTTACAGTCCCCCGCCCCCTCCTGCCACGCGACATAGACTGAAGACACCCCTACTGCCGAGGCTTGCCCCGTGCTTTCCGGCCCGACGATTATCCTGACGCTGAAAGTCCTGGTGTCCGCCGTGACGGTGCTGTTCGTCGCGGCGGTGGTGGCCATCGGCACCGGCCGGCGGAAGCTGCACGGCCGCATCAACACCGCCTTCTTTATCTTGACCATGACGACCGTCGTCGGGTTCGAGTTGCTCCTCCGCCTGGGCACCGACGTGACCGCCACGTTCACCGAACCGGCCCTGAAGGCGCTGTACGTCCACCTCTACTTCGCCGTGCCGTCGGCGGTGCTGCTGCCGCTCATGTTCCTCTCCGGGAAGATGCACTGGAAGGCGATTCACGTCGCTACGGGCTGCCTGTTCACCGTCCTGTGGATCGGCACGTTCGTGACCGGGGTTTTCTTCCTGCCGCACGACGGGTAAGGTCGGGGCATGGCCGTCGCCCCGCCCGAACCGTCGCCGCTCGAACTCGGTCAAGCCGCCGCCGCCCGCCTGGGAGGCGTGGACTGGTCGGTGGATGTGGACGAAGCGCCGGCGCTGGAAGCCGAAGCGGTATCGCCCACCGCCGTCGCCAGGCTGCCGGAAGTCAAAGCCGAGGCGCGGCCGGCGGTGCTGTTCCCGTCGTCGGTGCAATCGCCCGCCGAATCGCCGCCGTCACCGTTGCAAATCGTCGAAGCCATGCTGTTCGTCGGCGGCCCGCCGCTGACGGCTGAGAAGGTCTGCTCGGCCGTGCGCGGGCTGACGCCGGAGCGGGTCCGCGAGTTGATCGACGAACTGGGCCGCAACTACCGTCGGCAGAACCGGCCGTACACGGTGCAGCCGCAGGGCGACGGGTTCGCGGTGATGGTGAAGCCGCAGTACCGCGCCATCCGCGAGAAGCTGTACGGCGGGCCGAAGGAGGCGCGGCTGAGCCAGCCGTCGCTGGACGTGCTGAGCCTGATCGCCTACCGCCAACCGCTGACGACGACCGAGGTGGATTCGCTCCGCGGAGCGGATTCGACCGGCGTTGTCCGCCAGTTGGTGCGCCTGGGCCTGATCGTCGCGGCCCGCGGTGGCGAACGCGGCACCGAGTACGGCACCACGCCGCGGTTCCTGGAACTGTTCGGCCTGAGTTCGCTCGACGACCTGCCCCGGCTGGGGGAGTGAGCGGACTACGCCACCGCCGCCGGCTTCGGCACGAACCGTTTCCGCCAGTACTCCGGGTCGTGGCGGATCTCGCCGATCAGCCGTCGGGCAACACCGGACGGCGGCTTCGTCCCCTGTTCCCACGCCCGCACCGACTGCACCGACGCGCCCAGAATCTTGGCGAAGATCGGCTGGCTGACGCCGAGCGCCTTCCGCGCGGCGGCCACATCGCCGCCGGCGACAACGGGCAAGTCGTAGGCGAGGGCGGGAGTCACCCGCGAGGCGTACTTCCGCTTCACCGCCGCCAACCCGCCGGCCTTCGCGGTGGCAATCAACTCCTCCATCCCGGCGATGAACTCGGCACCGACTTGGTCCGCGAACTGCTGCCGCTCGGTCGCCATTACGAACCTCCTTGGAAGAGTCGTCGATACACGGCGAGCAACCCGCCGAGCGCTTTCTTGTCCTTCGCCGGCAGGTCGGTCATCTGGGACTTGGAGAACGCCGTGCCGAGCAGCATCAGCCCGAACTCGGGCAGGTCGGCGTAGTACACGCGAACCGCGCCGGACTTCCCGATTCCCCAAGACGGCGGGGCGAACCGCGCCTTCCGCCACCCGCCGGTTGCGGGCACCAGCGGCCACCCGGTCGGATCGGCGAGAAGGTCGAGTTGGAGTCGGCTCAGGTCGGCATCGGTGCAGCCCATCCCCTCCCAGCGGGAAGTGAAGCCGCGCAGTTCGATGAACGACGACCAGTCGAACGCGATGCCCATCGGAAGAGTATACCACCAGAGAGTAGTCCTGACAGGAAGTTACCCGAACTTCCGCCGCACGTCCAGCGACACCAGTTCGTTCAGGCTGCCGGAGCGGAACCCTTCCAAATCCAAGGTCACGAACTTGAACCCGAGCTGCTTCAACTTCGCGGCGAGGGCGGTTCGCACCTCGTCCACCACGAACCGGCCGATCTCGTTCGCCGGCACCTCGACGCGGGCGAGGTCGCCTTCGTGGTACCGCACACGGCAGTCGCGGAGGCCGAGCGATTTCAGGTACGCCTCGGCTTCCTCCACGCGGCGGGTGCGTTCGGGCGTGACAGCTAAGCCGGGGGCCAGGCGGCTGGACAGGCACGGCGAGGCGGGCTTGTCCCACGCCGGCAGGCCCCACGCCTTCGCCACCGCCCGCACGTCGGCCTTCGTGAACCCGGCCTCCTGCAACGGGTGCCGCACCGCGTGTTCGGCAGCGGCGGTCAGCCCCGGCCGGTAGTCGCCGAGGTCGTCCAGGTTCGCCCCGCTGCACACCACCGACAGGCCCAGGTCGGGCAGCAGCGTCTCAATCCGGGAGTACAGCTCGGACTTGCAGAAGTAGCAGCGGTCGCCGGCGTTGCGGAGGTAGTTCGGGTCGTCGAACTCGTGCGTGCCGACGACGGCGTGGCGGATGCCGATGAGGGCGGCCAGCTCCTTCGCGTCGGCGATCTCGGCGCGGGGGACGCTGGCGGAATCGGCGGTGACTGCCACGGCGGTGTCACCGAGGGCGAGGTGCGCGGCCTTCGCCACGACGGCCGAATCCACGCCGCCGCTGAACGCCACCGCCGCGCCGGGCATGGCGGCCAGCACGGCGAGCAAGCGGTCCCGCTTGGCGAGCAGATCGGGCGGAAGAGTGTCTTCGTGGGAAGCAGTCATACCGCCAGTTTAGGCGTGCGACGCGACGATAGCGACCTGCCGGCGTCGGATCCGGCGAAGAATGGCGGGTTCCCCACGGAAACGCACGCGAGACCCTGTTGCGCGGCAGTCCCGTCGGGGATACTTCAAGACAGCGGCACCACGCGAGAATGCGCCGGATGGCCGAATCACCTTCCGCCATCCGGCGGTGGCACGACCTACGGAGAGTCACCCCATGAACCCCACCCTCCTCGACTTCGACATCGCCTTTGCCGACGCCGACCTCGACCTCGACCGCGTGTTCGTGGTGTCGGACCCGCACTTCGGTCACGCCAACATCATCAAGTACTGCCGCCGCCCGTTCGCCGACGCGGACGAGATGGACCGCCAGTTGATCGCGCGGTGGAACGCCACCGTCCCGCCAGACGCCACCGTTTGGCTGCTCGGCGACGTGACCGTGAAGCCGGAAAAGCTCGGCCCGCTCCTCCGCCAGTTGAACGGGCGGAAACTCCTGGTGGCCGGCAACCACGACCAGCCACACCCGGTCAGCCTGAGCAACAAGGGCCGCCAACCGGAGGAGTTGGCCGGTTACGCCCGTGCCTACCGCGCCGCCGGGTTCGACGCCGTTCACCTTGGCGGGGCGTTCACGCTGCCCGACTTCGGCCGGGTGCTGGTCTGCCACTACCCGTACTCGAACGGACCCGACCACCTACGGGTGCGGTTCCCGGACGACGGCGAAACCCCGCTGCTGCACGGCCACGTCCACGACAAGTGGCGGTTCAAGGGGCGAATGCTGAACGTCGGCGTGGAGGTGCAGGACTACCGGCCGGTGTCGTTGCGGGACATCCGCGACCTGTTCCGCGCCGAGCGCGCCGCCGGGTGGCCGACACTTGGGGAACCGGAAGACGAGAAGATGCCGAACGCGCCGGCGACGCCGGAACTGCCGCCGAACGAGCGGATGCACTTCCGTCGCTGGTTCGTGCTGGCGGACGGAGGTTTGCCACCGGACCTGCCCGGCGCGGGTCAGCGCACGACGACCGTGGACGGCACCACGCTGCTCGAAGTCTGGATCGACGGCTCGAACCCGGACGCCGAGTTGCTCTGGCGGCGCTGCTACCTGTCGCCGGCGCTGACGCTCGCCGCAATCCAGATGATCTCGCCGATTCCGTGGGGCGGCTCGGTGCGCCTGTCCGCCGAGGAGCGGGTGGCCCAATCCGCCGTGCCGTACTTCAACGAATCCTGCCAGATGATCGAGTTCCCCCCGTTCGAGACGCCGACCGTGCTGAAGTGGCTGGCGACCGCGTTCAGCCCCGCCGAACCAGAACCGCTGACCGACGGCGGGCGCGTGGGGACGCAGTGGCGGTTCGCGGGTGCCAACGGCCGAGAGGTGATCGTCCAGCGGCTCCACCGCCTCGACGCCGACGGGCGAAAGGTGGGGAATTCCGAACTGGCAACGCTGTACCCGTGGTTCCCGAAAGGGACACCACCAGACGCCGCGATGATCGAAACGATCCTGCTGCACCGCCGTTTGCCGTTCCGCGACCCGAAGTCGGTCACTCTGTACGAACCGGCATAGCGGCGTGTGCTACGGTGCAGGGGCAGTTGGCCGCGCCCGCCTCAGAGAGAACGACGGATGACTCCGCGCTCCGGCCTCGTCCGCTTCGCCCTGCCGCTGCTGTTCGCGGCGACGGCGGTGTCGGTGAACTTCGCCGCCTTCCGCCGAGGTTCCCCCGACCCGTTCGCCGTGTGGCACCCGGCCGATTCCGTCACGCCCGTGCCCGGCCCGTTGCCGCCGGCCCCGTCCGCGTGGGATAGCCGCTATCAGGCGTTCGTCAGCCCGCAGTCGGCGGCGGAGCTGGTATTCCTCGGCGACTCGCTGACGCACGGCTGGTCGGCCGCCCCGGAGGCGTGGAAGGGGGTGACGGCGGGACGAACCGCGAAGCGGTTCGGCGTCCCCGGCGACACCACGAACATCCTGCTCTGGCGGATCGAGGAGGGTTTGCTCGACGGCCCGCCGGCGAAGGTGGTGGTGATCCTGATCGGCACGAACAACAAGCGCCAGACGGCGGATCCGGCGGACATCGCGGCCGGCGTGGCGGCGGTGGCGAACGCGGTGCGGGCGAAGTGGCCGGCGGCGAAGGTGCTGCTCCTCGCGATCCCGCCCGAAGGCCGCTGGGCCGACGACTCCCGCCGCGCGCTGTCCGCCGAAGTGAACGCCCGAACACAAGCATTTGCAGCTGCCAACGGGTTTGCCTTCCACGACTTCGGCGCGTGCCTGCTGACCCGCGACGGTGAGATGACCCCGGCCATCAGCGACGACGAAACGCACTTCACCAAGGCCGGTTACGCCCGTATCGCCGCCGACCTGCGCCCGGTGATCGACCGCGCGTTCGGGAGGTGACCAACCACGTCGTCACCGCGAGCTTGCGAGCGGGACTGCTGACCCGCCCGCAAGCTCGCGGCGACGATGTCGCTCGCCCTCACCCCATCGGCAGGTGGTCCTTGCCCGGCAGTTGCACCGGGGCCAGCGACCCCTTCCCGCCGAGGATCAGCTTCTGCAAGTCGTCGGTGCCGACCGGGTGCGGCAGCGCGAACAGCTCGCCGTACATGAACCCGCACCGCGCGCCCTGGTAGCCGTTCGCCGAGCTGATGAAGTGCTTCACCTTGTCGAACCGGGCCACGTCGAACTGCGACTCGTAGGCCCGGATCGCGGTCAGCTTCTGCTCCATCGTATCCGTGATATCCACCACGAAGGTACTGTGCCACTGCCGCTGTTCCGCGTCACTCGGGAACGGCGCGTACACCAGGTGCGGCACACGGTACGGGCCGGTGTCGGCGAACCGCTCGTCCCACTTCGTCAGTTGCGAGTAGAACCGCGACGCCTCGATGATCATGTGCCCTTGGTGGTGGTCCGGGGACGCGGCGGGAGTGCGGCCGGCGGTGCAAATGACCGTCGTCGGCCGGTAGCGGCGGAACTCGGTCGCCAGGCGGTACCGCATCTCCGGCCCGTCCATCAGCACGCGGTTCGGCAGGTCGATGTTGATCCGCACCTGCACGCCGAGCGCGACCCGCGCGGCCTCGGCTTCCTTCTGGCGGGTCTCGACGCTGCCGCGGGGCGTCGGCTCGCCGCTGCACAGGTCGAAGATGCCGACGCGGTAGCCCTGCGCCACCAGCTTGGCCAGCGTGCCGCCGCACAGGATTTCCAGGTCGTCCGGGTGCGGGGCGACGGCCACCACGTCCAGCCGTTCGGTCGCGTCGGTCATATCGGGGAGTCTCGCGGGTGTCGGGGCTAGTTCAGCTTCAATCGCGGCATCCGCACGCCGAGGTCGTCGCCGCGCGCGTCCGCCGGATTGAAGACGGGATCGGTGAGTAGTTTACCGCCGTCGTCGATGCCGTTTACACCGACGCTGTAGAAGAGGTAGCCGTCCTTCGCCGGCTTGTAGACCAGCGGCTTCCCGCTGAACAGGTCGTCCGGCACCTTCGCCAGGTACTTCGGCGCGAGGTCGTCCAACTTCGCCGGGTACTGGCCGGTGTCGGCGAAGTGCCCAGCCAGCGCGACGGCGACGAGGAGGTTTTGGTGTTCCTGAGCCATTCGGTCTTGCAGAACGTGTACATACCTCGACACCACGAGGCCAAGGCACCGAAGCCGCGCTTCGATGGCCGACGTGACGGTCGTGCGTAACTTCTCGGCGTCCTTCTCCTCTAGCAGCGCCGCCACGTCCTCAAGCCTGTCAGGGATCGTGAATTCGTGATCCTGGGGACTCGGGAAGTCCGCCAAGAGCGACACGAAAGCCGCGACCCTCTCTCCGTGAGTCGGCAGCCGGAGTGCGCTCGCCGCGCGATCCGAGGTGGCGTTCACCGAGCGAAGGAGGACTTCGAAATCCAACTTCCCGACACTCGCTTCACGTTTCGCCGCCGGCAGTTTCCGCCTCCGCTTGTCGGAGTGCGTGAGCGCCCGCAACCCCTCGCGCCGGAACACCCGCAGGAAGTCCAACCCGTGGAACCGCTCCCCCTCGGCGACGATATCGGCGAGAGGGGGCTTGGGCGGGAGGGAGCGGAGGTCATCGCCGTACCGCTCGGCTTGCGCCGCCGACGGGAGCGCGAGTTCGAGGACCGCCAGCGCCCGGCAGGTGGCGATATGCTCCACGGCGCTGGCGACCAAGTCGTGGATCAAGAACCCACCACTCGCGTAGTGCCGGCCGAGGCGGTAGAGGGTGAGAACGTCTTGCCACGCCGCGGCGTAGGCTCTCTCCCCGCATCGGAGATTCGCCCTCGCCGCGAGGGCGGCGGTCAAATCGCGGACGGCGGTGTTCAAGTTCGAGCCGTGGCTCCGGGTCAATCCCGTCACGCCGTCCTTGCTCCGCCCCACGACCGGCAAGTAGAATGCCGCCAACTTCACGGCCGCCTCCACCTGCGCTAGCGGCCCCTTGTTTTTCCGTAGCCACCGGGCGAACTTGGGGTCATCCGCCGCCGCCCACGGTTCGTTTTGCCGGCAGGTCAGCCGGTGGCCGAAACCGGTCAGTCCGTTGAAAGCGATCTCCCAACGGAACTCCGCCTGGAGTGGCACATAGTATTCGCCTTTCTCCGCCGGCGGCTCGGTGCCCAGCCATTTGTAGAAGTCGGGGTGGAGTCGTTTGCCTTCCGGCTTCGGGCCGAGGGCTTCCAAAAGCCACGCTACTACATTCGTTTCCGGCCCGATATCGCCGCGCAGCCGTTCGTTCAGCGCCGTCTCGTAATCGACGAACCCTTCGGCGTCGAGCGGCTCGGTGAGGAACGTCGTGTCCTTGTCGAGCTTGAAGTCGGACGTGAACTTGGGCCGTTGGTCCCGACCGACACCGTTGCCAAACAAACGCCGGATGCGCTCCATCAGGCGACCGAGACCGAGCATGGGCTGACCCTCGTGGCGGAAGTGGATACCAAACCGTCCGGTTCACGCGCAGACCGCGCCAGCGGCGCAGCACTCGCAGCAACTGCCGCCGCCCTCCATCGCACAGCAGCAGCTCGTCCCGCAGCAGTTGTTGTCGGCGTTCTTCGTCGAAGTCTTCCCGTCGCCGGGCGGCTTGTCTTTCGCCTCGTCGTCGTTCTTCCGTTTGCGTCGCCACGGCTTCTTGCCCTCGTCCTCCGGTGTCGGTTCGGCCGGCTGCATCCCGTAGGGCGACTCGTCCGGGTTCGGCCCGGCCATCGCCAGCAGCGGCTTCGCCTTCAGGAACGCCAGCGTCTGCTTCCACGCCGGCACCGTCGGGCACGCAACTGAGGCCAGTGGGTTGCGGGTGGCCAGCCGATCCGCGACGGCCGTGGCGGTGCGCGCCGCCGCGGACTGCGACCCGAACGTCAGTCGGCACCGCTCCGCCACGTCGTCCAGTTCGTTCACGCTGAACCGCATGGCGCTTCGCACCGCCGCTTCGTCCGGTAGCGGGTTGAACTCATTCCGCAGGCGGTCGCGTCGCCAGTCCACGGCGCAGTCGAACGCCAGCAGCGCGGCCCCGATGCCCTGGCCGATGGCGGTCAGCGGTTCGGCGAACGCCCCCATCCCCGGCAGCCGCGCGGCCAACCCGAAGACGTAGCCGAACGCGGCGGAAGTCGGTTCGACGTACTCCGTCAGCGGGATCGCGTCGGGTCGTGCTTCGAGCTTCGCATGGGCGGCGAGGAAGCCGTTCACGGTGGTGTCGAAGTTCGGGTCGAATTCGGCGAGGTGCGCCCGCGCCGCCCGGATGCGGCCCTTCAGCGCGAACCGCACGCCCCGCGCCAGCCACGAGCCGGAATCGCGGATGTCGTCGGTCAGTTTGATGTCGGCCAGCAGCAGCGCGAACGCCGCCGCGAATCGCCCGTGCGCGGCGTCGGCGGCCGCGCTCAGGTTGCCGGGCGACGCCAGTTTGCAGCACCGCACCGCCGGCATCACGGCCGCCGGGAACGCGCCGGCGTCGAGGGCGAGCTGGTAGGCGAACACCGCCTCGTAGCTGTGGAACGGCAGCGCCCGCACGCCGAACGCCCGCCGCAGGTGGACGCACACGCGGGCGTAGGCGTGGCGGTAACTGTCCGAATGCGGGCGCGGGCTGAGGAAGCCGAACATGGGACGATCCGAAAGGGGACGGCGGGTCGTGAGGTGATGCTACCCGAACCCGGCGGCGGACGCCAACGGGACAAGTGTTGCGAGCCGCGACCGATTCACCCCTTGACGGCGTCCGACCCGCCGCTTAATATCACCTTCCAGTTATGGAACTGATGGGTGATGCACCATGCGACTTGCCAAGCGCCTCGACGCCACCTTCGCGGCCCTCGCCGACCCGACCCGGCGGGCCATCCTCGCCCGGCTGGCGACCGGCGCGGCGTCCGTCACCGACCTGGCCAAGCCGTTCAAAATCAGTCAACCTGCCATCTCGAAGCACTTGAAGGTGCTGGAGAAAGCCGGGCTGATCGCCACCGGCCAGGACGCCCAGCGACGGCCTCGGCGGATCGTCGCCAAGCCGCTCGCCGAGGCCAGCAAATGGCTGGAGGAATACCGCCAGTTGTGGCAAGCCAACTTCCAGCGACTCGACGACCTGCTCGACGAATTGAAGTCCCAACAGCCGTAACCCCTCACTCCCCGGAGTCCGCCCGTGAAGAAGAACGCGCTGTCGATCTCGACGCCGTCCGACCGGGAGATCGTCATCACCCGCGTCTTCCGCGCCGCGCGGCCCCTCGTCTGGGACTGCTGGACGAAGCCGGAACTGATGAAGAAGTGGCTGACCGGCCCGCCCGGTTGGACGCTGGCCGAGTGCGCGGTCGATCTGCGGGTCGGCGGCAAGTACCGCTACGTCTGGCGAGACGCGGCCGGCACCGACATGGGCATGGGCGGCGTCCACCAGGAAGTCGCGGCCCCGGAGCGGCTCGTCAACACGCAGCTGTTCGACCAGGACTGGACCGGCGGCGAGGCGATCGACACGCTCGTCCTCACCGAGAAGGACGGAGTCACGACGGCGGTGAATACCGTCCTGTACGCCTCGAAGGAGGCCCGTGATGGCGCGCTGAAGTCCGGCATGGAAACGGGCATGGAGTACAGCTACCAGCAGATGGATGCGCTGCTGGCGGCGACGCGGGTGCGGCAACCGGGCGAGTTCTGCTGGATCAACATGCTCACCCCGCAGCCGGCGGAGGCGATGGCCTTCTTCGGCGAGCTGCTCGGCTGGACGTTCTTCGAGATGCCCGGCGTCGGCCACGGGGTGAAGGTCGGTGGCCGCGACTTCGGCGGCCTTTTCGACCTGAACGGCCCGAACACCCCGCCCGGCACGCCCGCGCACATCGGCGTCATGGTGAAGGTGGACAATGCCGACGCGATCGGCGCGAAGGTGACGGCCCTCGGCGGCAAGGCACTGCCGGCGTTCGACGTGTTCGACGCCGGGCGGATGGCCGTCTGCTTCGACCCGACCGGCGCGGCGTTCGACGTGTGGGAACCCAAGAAGATGCCCGGAACGGATGTCGATCCCACGCTGCCGGGCGCGCCGTGCTGGTTCGAGACGCTGACCACCGACGTGCCGCGCGCGACCGCGTTCTACACCGCCCTCTTCGGTTGGACGGCAACCGCCAAGCCTTCGGCGGTTCCCGGACATGGGTACACCGAGTTCGCCCTCGGCCCGATCCCCGTCGGCGGGATGATGCCGATCCTGCCGCACATGGGCGAGTTCCCGCCGCACTGGGCGGTCTACTTCACCGTGGCGGACGTGGACGCCACGGCGGCGCGGGCGGTCGAACTCGGCGGCTCCGTCCGCGTGCCGCCGATGGACATCCCGAACGTCGGCCGCTTCGCCGGCCTGCTGTCCCCGCACGGCGTGTCATTCAACGTCATCACGGTGGCGGGGTAGGGACGGGTACGTTTTCTGGTGAACCGGTGGCGTGAGCCGCCTGGGCCGCGCCGCCGGTTCGCCGGAATCCCGGAATCCACTTGCGGTTGACGGCCGCGCGGCCGGCGGGCTAGATTCTGCCACCCGCCGGTTCCACCCGGTCCGCGGAAGGACCGCCGCATGACCCCGCGCACGCTCCCCGACCTGTTCCCCGACGCGACCGCCGAGGTCGCCGTCGAGTGGGACGACGCGCCGTGTCCGCTGTGCGGCCGGCACGACGAGGAGCCGCGGTTCGAGGCCGCCGACCCGACCCCCGAAGTGGACCGGCCGGGCCTGCGGTTCCTCGTCGTCCGCTGCCGGCTGTGCGGGCTGACGTACACCAACCCCCGCCCGTCCGCCGACACCATCGACCGCTTCTACCCGGCCGACTACCAGCCGCACCGCCGGCCGTCGAAGGCCAGCATCGCCCGCCGCGCGCGGCCGTGGGCGGAGCGGCTGTTCGGCCGCCCGTGCCGGGAGCGGCGAGGCGTGCTGCCGTGGCCCGGCGTCGGCCGGCTGCTGGATTTCGGCTGCGGCGGCGGCAGTTACCTGAAGCGGATGGCCGCCCTCGGCTGGCGCGTCACCGGCATGGACTCGTCGACCGAAATGGTGGACCGGGTGCGGGACGAACTCGGCCTGAACGCCATCGCCGGCACGCTGCCCCACCGCGACTTGCGGCCGTGTTCGTTCGACGTGGTGACGCTGTGGCACTCGCTGGAACACGTTCACGACCCGCTCGCCACCCTCCGCGAGGTGTACCGCCTGCTGGTGCCGGGGGGCAAGGTGGTGATCGCCTGCCCGAACATCGACAGTTGGGCGTTCCGCCGGTTCGGGGCGAGCTGGTTCGGCCTGGACTTGCCCCGCCATTTGACGCACTTCACGCCGGTCACGCTGGGTCACATGCTGCACGCCGCCGGACTGCGGCTCGAGGGCGTGCGGGGCATCCGCCACACCGACTGGCTGCGGAGCAGCGCCCGCCGGTCGGCCGCCTCGCGCCGCGGCTCGACGACCGACCACCTGCTGACGTGGAAGCCGGCCGCCAAGTTCGCCGGGTGGGTGGCGTACCTGATGGGCGGCAGCGACTGCCTGCTCGCCGTCGCCGAGCGGCCGGGCTGAAGCGTCACTTCTCCGTCACCGGCTGGCCGTCGGCCAGCTCGCCGAGCTTGCCGTTGACCACCTTCTCGGTTCCCGTCCACGGCGTCCAGTCGCCGCTGGTCAAGCCCGCCCGCCGGCGGTTCAGCACCTCGATGACGCCGGCCTGAGTGTGGCCCACTTGCACCCGCATTTTCACCGCCTTGCCGTCCTCGACGAGGTAGCAGTAGGCCGTCTCGTCGGCGAACAGCACCGCCGCCGCCGGCACCGTCAGCGCGTCCTTCGTCGTCGCGGCGATCTTCACCGTGACGTAAAAGCCGGGCCGGAGCAGACCCTCCCCGTTCGGCAGGTCGATCTCCACTTTCAGCGTCCGCGACTCGCCGTTCAGCACGCGGGCGGTGCGAGTGACGGCGGCGGCGAACTCGCGGTTCTTTAGCGCCGGCACCCGCACCACGCAGGCAGCCCCGACGGTCGCCACCCCCGCCGACGCCTCCGGCACCTCGACGAACACGCGCACGGTGTCCAGCCGGGCGACGGTGAACAGCGCGTCCATCTTGCTGGCGTTCGGCTGGAGCAGGTGCCCGGTGTGGACGGCGCGGGCCGTCACCACGCCGGCGTAGGGGGCGCGGACCTGGGTGTACTTCAGCAACTCCGCCAGCCGGTTGACCTCGGCGTCGGCCACCGCCTGCTTCGCCCGCGCCGCCGCCACGTCCGCCTCGGCCCGCGCCTTCCGCGAAGTCGCCTCGCGCGCCAGCGCTTGGGCGGAAGTCACCTTCGCCTCACCCTCTCGTTTCGCCGCCCGCGCGGATTGCACCTGCTTGAGTGCCTCGTCGCCGATCTGCGCCTCGACGATGCGGCCGGACACCAGCCCCTGCACCCGCTTCAGTTCCGAGTCCCACCGGTCGGTGTCGGCGTCCAGCCGGGCCAGCCCGGCCTTCGCCTCGGCCGTCATCGCGTCGGCCGAGGCCACCCGCGCGGCCGCCTCGTCCACCGCCCGTTCCGCCTGCGTCACCTCCGCCTTCGCCAGCGCCACCGTCGCTTCCTTCTGCTTCTTCTCCTGGGCCAGCTCCGGGATCGACACCTCGGCCAGCACCTGCCCGGCGGTCACGGCGTCGCCGAGATCGACGTTCACCGCCGTCACGTACCCCGACAGCTTGGCGACGACCGGCGTCACCTCGAACGGGTGGACGGTGCCCGGCTGATCGACGGTCCAGGTCAGCGTCTGCCGCTTCGGGGTGACGACCGCCACGCCGACGGCCGCGTCACTCGTCGGCGGCGCGGCGAGGGCGGGCTTGGGGGACGGCTCCGGGCCGCCGCAGCCAGCCACCAACAGGACGACCAACAGGGGCGAGACGCGGGTCATGGGCGGAGCCTCGGAGGGGGTGTTCGCGGCGTCCTCCTTGACGACACGCTGTCTTCGGGAGGGCGAGGCCCGTGCTGCCCACATCTTCGGCGTGTCGAATTCTTTCCGCGCGGGCTCGCGTTCTTCACGCCGGAGGCGTGCCGGATTGTAGCCAGGGGTGAAACCCCTGGTGCCACGTTCCGCCACCCCTCCGGGGTGGGGGCGATTGGTTCTGCCGACCAGGGGTGTCGCTCGCTCCGCTCGCTCACCCCTGGCTACAATCCGCCACGCCTCCGGCGTGAAGACCGGGGAACAACCCGGGTGTTCCAAGCGTTTCGTCAGTACCAACAGGTGGACAGCACGGGCCTCGCCCGCCCCTCCGTCGGACATCACTTCGCGTCCAACTCGACCTGCGCGGCGGTCAGGATGTCGCCGCTGGCGTCGTCCTGGATGAACGCGATCACCTTCAGGTTCTTCAGCGCCAGCGGGCGGGCCGGGGTAGGGAACGGGGCGAAGTCCTCGGCGAACTTGTCCAGGTACTTGCCCAGTCCGCCGCGCACGTCGTCCACGTTCACCGCGACCGTCTGGTCGAGCGCCTTCTTGGGCAGCGGGAACCCGGTCGCGCCGCCGGGCATGGCCCGCACCACGTTCTGGTGGAACCGCGCGCCGTTGCCGCCGACGTACCGCACCAGCGGCTCCACCACGGCGAACCGCAGCATCACCTTCTCGCCCGGCTTGTCCAGGTCGCTCACCGCCGCCTTCACCACCAGCCCCCTGTCGCCCTTCGTCACGGTCAGGGCCAGCTTCGCCTTCGCCGGCTCCTCCAGCCCCTTCTCGACGGCCGCGCGGAGGTCGTCGTACTTCCCCTTCGCCGCCGCCAGCGCCCCGCCGCCCTTCACCGCCTCCTTGCCGTTGACGAGCAGCCGCGGGGCGCTGATCTTCTCGCCGAAGGCGACGGCCGCCCGGCCCATCGAGTCCTCGTTCGTCAGCGGGTCCGGCCCCGGCACGTGGATGTGGTATTGCAGGCAGACCACGTCGGCCGACTTGTACGTCTTCAGCAGGGCGTCGAACGCCGCGTCCGCCGCCACGCACGGCGGGCACTCGGCCCCGGTGAACACCTCCACCACCGCCACCCGGTCGGACTTCGCCGTCCGCCCGGCGAACGCCGGCGTGTCGAACGCGAGCGTCTCCTTGACGTAGGCGGCCAGGTCCTGCGCCTCCAGCTTGGCCAAGTCGGCCTCGTACTTCTTGGCGTCGGCCGCCTTGCCCGCCTTGGTCAGCACCCGCGCCACCGTGTCCAGCACCGCCATCTGGAGCGCCACCGGGGTGTCGTCGGTCAGCATCCGCTCGGCGCGGCGGGCCTGCGCGACGGCCACGTCGCCCAGCCCCTCCTGCCCGGCCAGGATGTCGGCCAGCTTCAGCGCCGTCGTCCGCTCCCACCGCGCGCCGTACCCGCCGGCCGCCTTGGTCAGCTTCTCGGCCACCCCCCGCGCCTCGTCGGCGGTCAGCTTCTTCTCGGCCGCCTTCCCCAGGATGGTGAACCCGGCGTCGAACAGCGGCTGCCCGCCGTCGATCTGCGCGAAGTCCTCGCGGGCCAGCTCGAACGGGTCGGTCACCTTCTTCAGCTTGGACGGGTACAGGTCGGTCAGCTCCAGCGGGCCGCCGAGCTTCGTCACCGAGCCGGACAGCTTCTTCCCGTCCTTCGCCAGCGCCCCGTCGAACTCGAACGCCGTCTCCCCCTTGCGGAACTCGATGTTGAACTTCACCGCGTCGCCGCTGACCGTCAGGCCCGTGACTTTCGGCTCGATCCGCAGCGGGGTGGAAGTGCCGATGAAGTCGCCCACCCACTTGCCGTCGGCGTCGGTGAACGCCAGCAGGAAGGTGATTTCGAGCGGCCCCTGCTGGGTGGGCAGGCTGGTGCGGAACTTCCAGTTGCCGGCCGGCGGCGCGGCGACGGCGGCGGGGGCGGCGACGGCGAACAACGCCAGTGCGGCGCGGAGGAGGGGTGTCATCGGAGGAGGTCCGAGGGGGAACGGGGCGGGAGTCCCGGTTACGGTACTGCCGGCGGCGAACCGTGGCGAGGGAATCGGCGGCGCGTCACTCGCTGTCGTCGCGCATGGCCAGGCGGTCGGGGTCGATCATCCAGTCGTCGTGGTGATCGTGGAAGTGGCCGTTGTGCAACGGGATCGGCCGCAGGGGTTTCGGCGGAACGGGTACGAGGGGAGGGGCGGTCTCCGGTTCGGTCCGAGCCGGAAGCGTGAGCGACGGTGGCGGGGATGAATCGTCGCTCACGCTTCCGACTCGGATCGGCGGAGCCGGCGGGGTGAGGGGTTCGTCCGTCGCTGACGCTTCCGGCTCCGATTTCTTCGGCTCGCGGCCACCGGGCACGCACTCCTCCATCGGGGGCAGCGGCGAGGAGTAGGCACTCACCTCCGTACCCGCGACCGGGGTCTTGTGCCGCAGGCGGGTTTTCTCCAGGTCCACGATCATCTGGAGCGCCTGGAACGACTTCTCGTCGCGCGTGCTGGCCAGTCGGCGGCGCAGTTCCGCCACCGCTTCGGCCACGGTATCTTCCCAATACTGCTTGCGTCCGGCCGCGTCGCGCGGCGGGTCGGGGACTTCCGACTCGCACCGAAAGCGGTCGGCTTGCTCGGTGACGGGCGTAGCGGTGGCAGTGTTCACGGCAGGTCTCCGAAACGGGCAAGTGTACACCAGTGGTTATGAGTTCCGTTTTTGGGTTTGTCAAATGAAAGTGGAGAGATTGTGCCAAATCGACTGTCCGGATTTCGGACGCGCGGGTCGATGGGTGGAATACCGCCGGCTCTCACCGCTGGAACCGGAACGTGTCCTTGCCCATCGACGAGGCGTAAAAGAGGTCGTGGACCGCGTCCCAGGCGTAGTTGCCGCCGACGCCGCCGGCCTTGAAGCCGTCCGGCAGCGGGGCCACGTTCTTCCACGCCTTGCCGCCGTCGGTCGATTCGTGGAAGCCGTCTTTGCCGACCACCACCATGTGGTCGGCCGTCTTGCCGAAGTACGGGCCGAGGATCGCGTTCACCGCCGCGCCCCGGATCGCCCACGTCTTGCCCTTGTCCGTGCTGACGAGCAGCCCCTTCGCGGTCGGCCAGTACCCGACGCCGTCGCGCACGGTCATGACGTACCCCGGCGGGGTCACGTCCGACACGTCCGCCCACTCCTTGCCGCCGTCCGCGCTGCGGACCAGCCCTTTCGCCTTGCCGCACACCAGCGTCTTCGCGTCGAACATCCCCACGCGGGTGTAGCCTTTGCCGAGGTCGGTCCACGACTTGCCCGCATCGGTGCTGAGGGTCAGCATGCCGCCGCTCTCGTGGCGAACGGACAGCAGGCACTTGCCGGTGTCGGTCCAGTCCACCGCGCCGAAGTCGAGGTGGCTGACTTTGGAGGCGGTCCACGTCTTCCCGGCGTCGGCGGTGTACGCGCTGCCGCCGTAGATCATGAAGCACATGAGCCGCTGGCCGGCCGGGTCGAAGTTCAGGGCGAAGCCGGTCTCGCAGCGGCCGCCGACGGTCTTGTCGTCCACCCGCGCGAACTTCTGGCCCTGGTCGGTGCTCTTCCAGAGGCCCTTGTCGGACAGGATCATGTACACGTCGCCGGTGGCCGGATCGACCGTCACGCCGGCCGTCTTGGCGAACGGGCCGGCCGTCATCTCGGCGGCGACGGAGGCGGTGATCGGCACCCACTTGCCCTTGTCGTCGTCGGCACCGACGGCCGACAGGGGGACGAGGCAGGCGATGCCGAGGGCGAGAAGGCGATTCACGGGAGAAACTCCGGGAGGGTGAGGAGGACGGTTCCGGGGGCGGTGCGCGAACGAGCACTTGCGCCGACGCCGCGCCGTCACTCCGCGTATCGGCCGTCGGCGTCCGGTGCGTAGGGCCGCTCCCATTGCAGCAGTTCGATGCGATTGCCGTCCGGGTCGCGGACGAAGAAGCGATCCGCCGCCGCGATGCGAACCGTCTCCTGAATCGCCAGCCCGTTCGCCCGCAGCTCCGCCCGCGCGGCCGCCGCGTCCTCGACGTGCAGGCAGAAGTGGCGGGGGCTTTCGGTGTCCGGCTGCGGCTTCTTCAACAGGTGCAGGTACTGCCCGCCGAGGTCGTACCAGACCGCCACGAAGTCGAACTCCTTCGGCGGCGGAATCTCGGTCAGGCCCAACACGCCGCCGTAGAACGCCCGCGCGCGGGCCACGTCCGTGACCAGGACCGAGACGTGATCGATGTGCGTGACGCGGAGGGGCATGGCGGTCACTTCTCCGAAGGTATTCCGCACTCTTTCGAGTAGGTCGCGGTCAATCCGCCACCCGCTTGGTAATGCCGCCGTAGAAGTCGATCCGCCGGTCGCGGAAGAACGGCCAGTTCCGCCGAATCTCCTCCATCCACTTGCGCGAACAGGTGATGGTGACGATCTCCTCTTTCGCGGTGTCCGCCACCTTCAAGAGGCGTCCGAACGGGTCGGACACGAACGACCGGCCCCAGAACTCCAGCCCGTCGCCCGTCAGCTTCTCGTGCCCGACGCGATTGACTGCACCGACGTACACGCCATTCGCAATCGCATGACCGCGCATCGAGGTCTCCCACGCCGAGTGCTGGGCGTCGCCGTACTCGGCCTTCTCCTTCGGGTGCCAGCCGATGGCCGTCGGGTAGAAGATGACCTCCGCCCCTTGCAGCGCCGTCAGCCGCGCCGCCTCCGGATACCACTGGTCCCAGCAGACCAGCGTGCCGACCTTGGCGTACCTGGTGTCGAACACCTTCCAGCCGGTGTCGCCGGGGGTGAAGTAGTACTTCTCCAGGAACATCGGGTCGTCGGGGATGTGCATCTTGCGGTAGAGGCCGAGGAAGGTGCCGTCGGCGTCGTGGACGGTGGCGGTGTTGTGGTAGACGCCGGGCATCCGCTTCTCGAACAGCGAGCCGACGACGACGACGCCGTGCAACTTCGCGGCCCGGCCCAGCCGGTCGCTGCTCGGCCCCGGCACCGGTTCGGCCAAGTCGAACAGGTGGTAGTCTTCGGTCTGGCAGAAGTACGGGCCGGTGAACAGCTCCGGCAGGCAGACGATCTGCGCGCCGCGCTTGGCGGCCTCGCCGATGGCGGCTTCCGCTTTGGCCAGGTTCGTCTCGCGGTCGGCGTCGCACCCCATCTGCACGAGGGCGACGGTGAACGTGTCGGACATGGGAATGGCCTCCGTGTGCCGTGGTCATGCGTCTTGGGAATGAAGGCGGTTCTGGCGACGAAGTTCCTTCGCAACGAACGGAGACTCCGTGACAAGGGAGCGGTAGGAGATGTCTCGTTGCCAGTATCGCTCCGCGTCGCGCTCGCGTGCCCGCCGGAAATCGTTGAGTCCCAAAGCGGTCACGGTGGTATCGATCTGCTGGCGGAGGGTCAGGTCGAGTGTGGGATTGGGGATGATCTGAAACGCGACCAATTCCAAGTGGAACCACCCGTCTTCGATTGCGAACGGGTCGAGGAACTTGGAGAAGTCCTTTTTCCGGGCATTCACCAGTCCGCACGCCAGCCGATAGTTGTCCCACTCGTACACCCTGTCCCAGTGCTTGGACTTGGGCGCGAAATGATCCGCCGTTCGCCATCCCGTGACCTCGTGGATGCGAAAGCAGGTGAACGCACAGACTTGGTGGTACGCGGCCATCAGGTCGTCGAGCGATTCCCTCCAGTACGGCGGGAATTTGTCGCCGGGGATGTCTTCGCGCTTGGTGGCGATTTTGGCGAACCGGTTGCCGGCCGAGCGTCTCGGCCGCCGGCCGATCATTTCGGCAATGGCACGCACGCCGGGGACACGTACCATTTTGTGGAAATCGTCCGGCTCCTCGGCTGGCTCGACACGTATCACTTGCCACCCCGAAGTTTGTCGCGGTAATCCGACCACCGGACCCAGAATCGATCCGTCTCACCAAGAGAGGCGCGGAGAAGGAGATCGACTTCCTCAATCTCTTTCGCGGCCGGAGCAGGTTAGCGAAGCAACGCCATCGCCCGGAGAATCGCTTGTTCGGCCTCCAGCGACCGCGGTTCCTTCAGGTCGAACGCATCACTCGTTAACCAGTTTGAAATGTCACCGAGCCGGACGTAGTCGCGCTTTTTCAGTTCGACTTTGTGTCCCACGAGGTCGAGATCAAACCAAGCGTCGAGCTTGGCATCGAAATTCGGTTCGGCGGACGCCAAAATCAACGGTGAGTGAGTCGCCGCGATCAATTGTGTTTTCGCAGACGGGTGCAGTCGCTTCATCAACTTCAGGACTGATGTGAGGATTGTCCTCTGCCACCGAGGGTGCAGGTGGCTTTCGATTTCGTCGATTAGAATCACTACTTGATTCGTGAAGTCAGCGCCGATCTGCTTTGCGGCAATTCGATGTTCTTGCCATGTCCACAGGATCATGTAAGCCAGCGCGACGATTCGGCGGACACCGGACGAGGCGTGGAGAATCGGCACGGCCGGCGCATAATCCGTGGCGAGTGAGGGAACGTCCTTTCCAGAGTTCAACGACATGCGTACGAGCGGGCCGGGATTGAGTTGGTCGTGAGGGTCGGACGACGGCGACAGCGCGGTAAGCACCGCCGCCATGTTTTTGGCGGGGATGCCATTCTCGCGGATCCAAATCGCCCAATCCATCAGCAAGCCGTTGCAGACCTTTTCGGGGCCGACATCCAGTCCGTCCCACACCTGTTTCTGGGAGAACACATACCCCGGCAGCCGATCTTGTTGAACGTCGATGTTCCCTTTCTTTTTCCAGTAATTCCGTGCGGGATCCCAGACCGAGAACCCGCCGTCGGCGTGAGCGTAGACGACCAGCCCTGGGTTCCACGGTCGTCCGGGTTTCCCACTCCACGCTTGATCCAGGAGTGCGTAAGTGCTTGTGTAACTGACTTCCTTCGCTTTCGTTTTGGAAGTCAATCGGAACTCGATGGTCGCCGGTTTCTTGACATCCGTGGGACGGGCGGGGTAACCGGAGGTGAGGTTCGGGTTGACTTCTTGCGGCCAGCGGCGGGTCAGTGCCCACCACGCGACATCGAGGAGGAAACTCTTGCCTAGCCCGTTGTCGCCCGTGATGAGGTTGAGACGATCCGCCAGCTCCATCGTCATCTCGGGAGCTGGACCGACGTTTTTGAGGTGAAGAAACTTCAGCATGGCAAGGTCCGCGACTTCCGAAAGGTTGAGCGGAGTTCCCGTTGTTCAACGGCACTTCGTCGTTTATACCAACAGCGTTCGACGAAATCCACTGCCCTCTCCTGGCCCTTCGGCGACCACTCCCATGTCCACCACCTCCCCCAACATCACCAGCGTCCTGAAGGAAACCCGCGTCTTCCCGCCGCCGGCGGGGTTCGCGGCGACGGCCCGCGTGTCGGCCGAGGAGCGGGCGCGGCTGTCCGCGTTCGCCGAGAGCGACCCGAACGGCTTCTGGGGCGAGCAGGCCGCCAGCCTGAACTGGGTCCGCGCGTGGGACCGCGTGTTCGACGATTCGACCCCGCCGTTCTTCAAATGGTTCACCGGCGGTCTGCTGAACGCCAGCACCAACTGCCTCGACCGGCACCTCGTCGGGGCGGGCAAGAACAAGGCCGCGATCATCTGGGAAGGCGAACCCGGCGACACCCGCACGCTGACGTACCAGCAGCTCCACCGCGAGGTCTGCAAGTTCGCCAACGTGCTGAAATCCCTGGGCGTGGCGACGGGCGACCGGGTGACCATCTACCTGCCGATGGTGCCGGAGGCGGCGATCGCCATGCTCGCCTGCGCCCGCATCGGGGCGGTACATTCGGTGGTGTTCGGCGGGTTCAGTGCCGACGCCGTGGCCGACCGCAACAACGACGCCAAGGCCAAGCTGGTCGTCACCGCCGACCACGGCTGGCGGCGCGGCAAGACGGTCCCTCTGAAGGCGAACGTCGATGACGCGCTGGCGAAGTCGCCGACGGTCGAGAAGTGCGTGGTGTTCGCCCGCACCGGGCACGCCGTGGAGATGACGCCCGGCCGCGACGTGTGGTGGCACGACCTGATGGCGACCGCCTCCGCCGACTGCCCGGCCGAGGAGCTGGACAGCGAACACCCGCTGTTCATCCTGTACACGTCCGGCAGCACCGGGAAACCGAAGGGCGTGCTGCACACCACCGCCGGGTATCTCCTCGGGGCGAGCCTGACGCATAAGTGGGTGTTCGACATCCGCGACGAAGACGTGTACTGGTGTACGGCCGACGTGGGCTGGATCACCGGCCACAGCTACATCGTGTACGGCCCGCTGGCCAACGGCGCGACCGTCTTGATGTACGAAGGCGCGCCGAACCACCCGCGCGAGGACCGGTTCTGGGACATCATCGAAAAGTATCGGGTGTCCATTCTGTATACCGCCCCGACGGCCATCCGCGCGTTCATCAAGTGGGGCGACCACCACCCGAAGGGGCACGACCTGAGTTCCTTGCGGCTGCTCGGCAGCGTCGGCGAGCCGATCAACCCGGAGGCGTGGATGTGGTACCACGAGGTCATCGGCGGCGGGCGGTGCCCCGTCGTCGATACCTGGTGGCAGACCGAAACCGGCGTCATCATGATCTCGCCGCTGCCCGGCGCGGTGGCGACCAAACCCGGCAGCGCGACGAAGCCGCTCCCCGGCATCCTCGCCGAAGTGGTGGACAAAGAGGGGAATCCGGTGCCGCCGGACAGCGGCGGATTCCTGGTCATCAAGCGGCCGTGGCCGAGCCTCATGCGGACCATCTACGGCGACGACGAGCGGTTCAAACAGACCTACTGGAGCCAGTACCCCGGCTGGTACTTCACCGCCGACGGTGCCCGCCAAGACGCCGACGGCGACATCTGGGTGATGGGCCGCGTGGACGACGTGCTGAACGTGTCCGGCCACCGCCTCAGCACGATGGAAGTGGAGAGCGCGCTGGCGAATCATCCGAACGTCGCCGAGGCGGCCGTGGTCGGCAAGCCGGATGACTTGAAGGGCGAAAGCATCTTCTGCTTCGTCACCCTGAAGCAGGGGGTGACGGCCACCGACGCGCTGAACGCCGAGTTGAAGGCGCACGTCGTGGAGGCCATCGGCGCGCTGGCCCGGCCGGACGTGATCCGCTTCACCGACGCGCTGCCGAAGACGCGGAGCGGGAAGATCATGCGGCGGCTGCTCCGCGACGTGGCCGCCGGCCGCACGGGGACCGGGGACACGACGACCCTGGAAGACCTGAGCGTGCTGGCCAAACTGCGGGCCGATGAGGAGTGAGCGGGGCGGTGTAGAATCGAAGCGTCACGACCCGAAGGAGCCGAACATGGCCACGCTGACCGAACAACTCGACCTGATGCTGACCCTGAAGCCGAACTGGGACGGCTACAACGCCGACCCGATCCAGCCGCGGCTGGTCGAACTGGCGCGGGATTTCGTCGAATTCTTCCAAGTGATGGAAAAGGTGACGGGACAGGATTTGCGGCTGTTCGTGCATCCGACCCGCGTGGGCGGGGTGCAGATCGAATGGCAAGATGCGACACAGGAACACGAGTTGGAGATCGATCCGGACGGCTCGCTCGGATTCCTCCACATCGACCGCGCGACCGGAGCCATGACGGAGAAGAAGTTCTCCCCCCCCGCCGAGGGCTTGGCGTTCGCGTCGGGCTGGCTGCCCCTCCTCGCCCAGTGCGGCGGCGGCCCGCGGCTGGCAGCGTGAACCCGGCAGGGTGGCGGGCCGGGCAACCCGGATGGGAGAATGCCGGCATGTCGCGGGTCCGTCCCGCGGCATTCACTCCGGAGACTGGCCGTGACACCCACCGATCCCATCGCCGATGACGAGTTGATCCTCCGCCACATCCCCGGCGGCACCATGTGGCAGAAGGCCGACGGGAGCATCGCCAGCCCCAACTTCCGCCTCCGCCCCGGCGAGGACGGCATCTCCGTGAGCCGTCTGGCGGTCACCTCAACCGAAGCGTTCATGACGCGGCTCGGCGACCCGGCCACCGGTTCCCGGATCGCCGTTGCCCGAGTCGCCGACATCCGGGCGCTGGGCTTCGAGGTTGTGCCAGTCCCGCGAGACTACGACTTGGGGCACGCGGAACTCCGCCCCACGACAGCCGACGCGACGGCCAAGCAAACGCCGAAGGCACTGGCAATGGCGTTCCGGTATGTGGCCTGACACCGAAGGGCATCCATGACCACCCCGACTCCGACCATCCGCCCGGCGACACCGGCCGACGCGGTGCAGCTGGCGGCGTTCGTCGAGCGGGTGTTCCGCGAGACGTTCGCGGCCGACAACCGGTCGGCGGACATGGCTGCGTACTGTGCCGAAGCGTTCGGCCCCGCCCACCAGTTGGCTGATATCGAAGCGGCCGGGGTCCACACGCTGCTCGTCGAGTGCGGCGGACTGGCCGGCTGCGCGCAGGTGCAGGCCGGCACCCCGCCGCCGTGCGTGACCGCCGACCGCGCCATCGAACTGCGGCGGTTCTACATCGACACGCCCTGGCACGGCCGGGGGATCGCGCAACAGTTGATGCGCGCCGTGATGGAAGTCGCCGCGGCGACCGGTGCCGGGTCGGTGTGGCTGGGCGTGTGGGAGCGGAACGCGCGGGCCATCGCCTTCTACGCCAAGTGCGGGTTCGCGGATGTCGGCGCGCACGACTTCCGGCTGGGGGACGACCTTCAAACCGACCGCGTGATGGTCGTCGGCCTCTGATCCCAATCCCCTCCAAAAATCCTCCGCCCGTCGCGGCGAATGCTACCTTTGAACCACTCGTCGCGGGCGGTGCCGGTCGGCACCTCATCCCTCCGCGGCGGGCACAACTTTGCCACCAAGAACACACAAGGGGTGCGTCGTGCGTCGATTCCTTTACGTCGGGTTGCTCGGCCTTTGCGCCGCGTCGGGGTCGGGTCAGTCGGCGCGGGCGGGCCGCTGAGGGCCGGTCCCCTGCGCGGTCAAGGAAGACCCGGCGGCGGTCGCCGCCAGAACGGAACGCGAGTTCCAGTTGGCCATCGGGTTGGCGGTCGGGATGGGCGTCGCGGTGATCGGGTACGGCGTCAAGTTCGTCCTCGACACCAAGGCCGCGCTCGCCCTCCGCGACCGGCCGCGACAGCCGTGGGACGTGGCGTGACAGCGGGGTGTCACCCGCGCGGGTGGAACTTCTTGTGCATGGCCTTCAAGCGGTCGCGGTCGATGTGCGTGTAGAGCTGGGTGGTGGCGATGCTGGCGTGGCCGAGGAGTTCCTGCACGGTGCGCAGGTCGGCCCCGCCGGCCAAAACGTGCGTGGCGAAACTGTGGCGCAGCGTGTGCGGCGACACCTTCGTCGGCAGCCCGGCCCGCTTGCAGTACTTCTTGACGATCTTCCACAACATGAGCCGACCGAGCGGCCGGCCGGACTTGCTGACGAACACGTCCGCCGGGTGCGGCGGCGGGGCGGTGAACGCCGGCCGCCCTTCGCCCAGGTACGTTCGCAGCGCGGCCACCGCCGGCCGGCCGAGCGGCACCACCCGCTGCTTGTTCCCCTTGCCGGTGCAGCGCAGGAACGCCGCGTCCAGGTACACGTCCTCCACCTTCAGGCCGACCACTTCGGACGCCCGGCAGCCGGTGGCGTACAGCGTTTCCAGAATCGCCTTGTCGCGCAGGTGGAAGCGGTCGCCGGGTCGCGGCCCGGCCAGCAGTTGATCGACCTGCACGGCGTTCAGCACGGTCGGGATGCGCTGCCACAGCTTCGGCGAGGCGAGCAGTTCCACCGCCGACCGGCTCACTTTCTCTTCGAGTTTGAGGAACTTGTAGAACATCCGCAGCGCGACGATGTGCCGGGCGACCGACGGCGCGGCCAGGTTGGCGTCCAGCAGGTAGCCCAGGTAGCGGGCCAGTTCCTTCAGCGTCGGCGTCAGGTGATCCGCCAGCCGGATCGTCTCCGTCCACTCGGCGAACCGCTTCAAGTCCCGCCCGTAGGCCATGACGGTGTTCTCGGACAACCCCCGCTCGGCGCGGAGGTAGTTGCGGAACGCCAGGATGTCCGAGTGCAGTTCAGCCGACATGAGGCAGGCTCCCGAGAAGGGTTCACGCGACGGTCCAGTCTTCCGCCTTCAAGCCCGGCACGCGGCGGAAGTCGGACACGTTCGCGGTGACGACGGTGGCGTCGCGTGCCAGGGCGATGCTGGCGATCCGCAGGTCCATCGTGCCGATCCGCACCTTCGCCGCCTTCAGCTTCTTGAACTCGGCCGCCGCCGGGTCGTCGAAGTCGAGGACGGTGCGCGGGCGGTAATCCTCCACGGTTCGTCGGAGCCAGCCGAGTCGGGTCACATATTCTTCCGGAGTGCGAGCGGCGGCGCACGCCGCCAAACGCCCTTTGACCTGCTCGGCCAAGCTGACCATCGTGACCGCCACCGGTTGCCCGCAACTCCCCATCCGAATCACAACCCGACGGCGGACTGCGTTGTCGGGGCCTTGGAGATGCGATAGGGTGTCGGTGTCGAGGATGAACATTTAACGCCTCACGGTTTTCGCCGCCTTTTTCGGCCGCCTCTTCTTCGCCTTGGCCTGCCGCTCAGTCTCCCGCTCGCGGTCGAACTCTTCCAGCGATTCGCGGTTCACCCGTTCCCGCTCTTCTCGGACGAGCCGACAGAAGTCGGCGAAATCGGGATCACCCGCGAACGTACCGACCGGCCCGAAGCCGGGGATGTATTGCTCGCCGGTCAGGGCGGCGACGTGCCCCTTCAACTCGCGCAGTTCGGCGTCCAGCGCGGCCACCCGCACCTGCAATTGTGCCAGCGTCATAACGTGCCCTCCAAGAGTTGCGACGATTTTACCCCTCACAACGTCATGTTCTTCAGGAAGTCGGCGTTCGTCTTGTGCTTGCCGACGTGCTTGAGCAGCAGCTCCACCGCCTCCACCGGGTGCATGTCGGACAGCACCTTGTGCAGCACGTGGACCATGCGGAGTTCCTCGTCGGTGCGGAGCAACTCCTCCTTGCGGGTGCCGGACTCGTTCACGTTGATCGACGGGTAGACGCGGCGCTCGACCAGCCGCCGGTCCAAATGCACCTCCATGTTGCCGGTGCCCTTGAACTCCTCGAAGATCACGTCGTCCAGCTTCGACCCGGTGTCCACCAGCGCGGTGGCCAGGATGGTCAGCGACCCGCCCTCGACCAAGTTCCGCGCGGCCCCGAAGAACCGCTTCGGCTTCTGCAAGGCCGTCGCGTCTAGGCCGCCCGACAGCAGCTTGCCGTTGCCCGGCAGCTCGTTGTTATACGCCCGTGCCAGGCGAGTGATGCTGTCCAGGAAGATGACGACATCCGTACCGTATTCGACCAGCCGGCGGGCCTTCTCGATGACCATCTCGGCGACGGTGATGTGCCGGGATGCCGGCTCGTCGAACGTGCTGCTGACCACCTCCACCCGCGGCCCCTTCACGCTCCGGCTCATCTCCGTCACCTCCTCCGGCCGCTCGTCGATGAGCAGCACGATGACGTAGGTCTCGGGGTGGTTGTGGATGACGGCGTTGGCCATCTTCTGGAGCAGCACCGTCTTGCCGGTGCGGGGCGGCGCTACGATCAGCCCGCGCTGCCCCTTGCCGATGGGCGTGATCAGGTCGATGATCCGCGTGGACATGTCGGCGGGGTCGTGCTCCAGCCGCAGCCGGGCGTTCGGGTGCAGCGGCGTCAAGTCCTCGAACACCACCGTCTGGTGCTGCAACTCCGGGTCTTGCAGGTTGATCGCCTCGACCCGCAGCAGGGCGAAGTACCGCTCGTTCTCCTTCGGCGGGCGGATCTGACCCATCACCACCGACCCGGTGCGCAGCCCGAAGCGGCGGATCTGCGACGGGCTGATGTAGATGTCGTCCGGGCACGGCAGGTAGTTGTAGTCCGGGCTGCGGAGGAACCCGAAGCCGTCGGGCAGCACCTCCAGCGTGCCCTCCCCCACCATCAGCCCGTTCTGCTTCACCCGCTCCTTCAGGATGCGGAAGATGATGTCCTGCTTCTTCATCCCCTGCCACTCGGCCGGCGGAATGCCGTCGCCCTTCGCCGCGTCCTGGAGCTGCGCCAGGCTCATCTGCTGGAGTTCGGTGATGAACGTGGTGCCGCGCTTGATCTCCTCGTACCGGGAGTTCGTCTCGGCGTCGAACCCGCGCTCGTTCGGGTCGATGACCACCGGCTTCGGCGGCGGGGCGGGTTTCGGCGGTTCGGGCGGCAGTGGCGGAGGTGTCTCGGCGACTGGTGGCGGGTCCGCCACGTCCGCCACGTCCGCGGGGTCGTCGGCGACTTCGGCTACCGGCACCGGATCGACGGCCGAATCCGCGGCGTCCCCGACGACCACCTCCACGGCAGCGGCGCGGGGCTTCCGGGGGCGCGGCTTGCGAACCGGTTCGGTATCGGGAGTGGCGATGTCGGTGTCGGCCATCGGTCGGTCCTCGGTCGGCGGTCAGGGCGTCAGGTGCCAGTCCTTCAAGACGTGATCGATCTTCGCTCGCAACGCGGCCTCGGTGCCGTCGTTGGTAATCGCGGCGTCGGCGTGACTCTTCTTCGCGTCGGCGTCCCACTGGGCGGCTTCGCGGGCGGTCAGGTCGGCGGGCGTCCAGTGGCTCCGCGCGAACACCCGCTGCTCCCGCAGTTCGCGCGGCGCGGCGATGTACAGGATGCGGTCGCAGCGGCCCTTCCACCCGGCTTCGAGCAGCACCGCCGCGTCCAGCACGACGAACCGCGCCGTCGGGTCGCCGCCGGCAAGGTCGATCCGCGCGTCCGCCATTCGGCCGATGACCGGGAACACGACCGATTCCAGCCACGCCCGTTCGGCCGGATTGTCGAACACGAGGCCGGCGATGGCCCGCCGGTTCGCGGAGCCATCGGAGTTCCGCACCCCGTCGCCCCACCGCGCCACGAGTTGCCGCATCGCGGCCGGCGTCTCCAGCGCGTCGTGGCCGAGCTGGTCGCAGTCGATGACGACCCCGCCCCGCGCGGCGAGGCACCGCCCGGCGGTACTCTTGCCGGCCCCGATGCCGCCGATCAGCCCGACCACGGGGAGGGTCATGAGCCGTTCCCGCTCGGGATGTTGTGCTTCTGAAGGAGTGCCTGGAGTCGGGCCACTTTCGCTTCAAGAGAGTCGGCCCGCTGCCGCTCGGCCTCCGCCCGCTCCGCGCGGGTGAGGATTCGCTGGCCGGTCGTGGCGTCGTAGAGGCGAAGTATGATCCCTTCGGGCCTCATCTTGAACCCGAGGCGGCTTTCGAGCATGCCGCTGGCCCTCCGGATCGGGCGGTACGTCCCGGCGCGGAGACGATACCCCTGGAACGGCGGCGTCAGGTGGATCCCTTGCGGGTCGAACAGGAAGTACTCCGGGATGCCGAGCGCCGCGTAGTCGCGGAACTTGCCGTTCAGGTCGACATCGACGGTGGCGGCCGACGAGAACTCGAACACCGCCGCCGGAATCACGTCGTCGTGTTCCCAGGGGCAATAGCGGTCCACCGGGGCGCGACCCACGCCAGGCACGATCATCACGTCCGGGGCGCGGCGGCGCTCGGTCCCTTCCTGCAAGTAGAGGAACTGATCGGAGGCCACCAGCACGTCCGATTCGTCGCCGAAGAAGTCCCGCACCGCCTGATGCAGGAGGATAATCGACTCGACGTGCGTGCCAGTCTCGGCCATCGGTTCTCCGTCGCTGCTCGGGTACTCGATCACCGGCGGTCGGGGCGCGGTGGCGATCATGTCACGTCCTCCACATCGAGCCAGTTGGGGCCGGCGGCCACGTCCACCTTCAGCGGCACGCGGAAGGTCAGGGCCGTCGTCATCTCGTGCCGCACCAGCGCGGCGAGTGTCGCCAGTTCCGCCGGGGGGACTTCAAACACCAGTTCGTCGTGTACCGTCAGCAGCATCTTCGCTGCCAACGTCTCGGCATTCATCCGGCGGTACAGGTTCAGCATCGCGACCTTCAGCAGGTCGGCGGCGGACCCTTGAATCTCCATGTTGATGGCTTCGCGCTCGGCCGCATTGCGCTGCTCGTAGCCGGACTTCGGCCGGATGGCACTGGGGTCGAACCGCCGCTGGCGGCCGAGGATCGTGGCCGCATACCCGTTCGCCCGCACCTTGGCCAAAAGCTCGTTCTGGTACGCCAGCACCTTCGGGTACTTGGCAAAGTACTCGTCGATGAACTTGGCCGCCTCCTTCTTCGGGATGCCGAGTTGGACCGACAGCCCGACGGCGCTGATGCCGTAGATGACGCCGAAGTTGACGGTTTTCGCCGCACCCCGCTGGTCCTTCGTCACCTCGGCTTCCGGCACGCCGAACACCTGCGCGGCGACGGCCGCGTGAACGTCCCGGTCCTCGGCGAACGCCCGGCCGAGGTTCTCGTCTTCGCTGAAGTGCGCGAGCAGCCGCAACTCGATCTGCGAGTAGTCGGCGGTCAACAACTGCCAGCCGTCGCGGGGCAGAAAAGCTTGGCGAATCTGTCGACCCTGTTCGGTGCGGGCGGGGATGTTCTGGAGGTTCGGGTCGGACGAACTGAGCCGCCCGGTGCTGGTCACGGCTTGATTGAAGGACGTGTGCAGCCGCCCGGTGTCCGGGTTCACCAGCGCCGGCAGGGCATCGACGTAAGTGCCCTTCAGCTTGGCCACCTGCCGGTGGCCGATGAGCGTCTTCGGCAACTCGTGGCCGAGCGCGGCGAGACGTTCCAGCGACTCGTGATCGGTACTCGGCTCGCCGGTGGTGCCCGTCCGCTTCTGCACGGGCAGCTTCATCTGGTCGAACAGGACTTCCCGGAGCTGCTTCGGCGAGGCCAGGTTGAACCCCTTGCCGGCGAGCTTGTGGGCTTCCTGTTCGAGCGCGATGAGCTGAACGTCCATCTCCTTCGACAGCTTCGCCAGGAACGGCACGTCCAGCCGGATGCCGTTGAACTCCAGTTCCGCCAGGACTTCGATGAGGGGGATTTCGAGGGCGTCGTAGAGGGTTCTCAAGTGTTCTGCTCGCTCCGCGAGCGGTCTTCCGTCTTGATCTCTGGTGGCACCGGCCTCCGAGCCGGTGCCACCAGAAGAAAGAGCCGCTCGCGGAGCGAGCAGAACACTTCCCGACAACTCCCCCTCGAACTTCTCCGTCAGCCGCCACGCGGCGTCGGCATCTTCCGCCGCATACGCGCACGCCTTCGCCACCGGCACCTCGGCCATCGTGACCTGCTTCTTGCCGGTGCCGATCAACGACTTGATCGGGACGTTCTCGTGCTGGAAGAACTCCCGCGTCAGGTCGTCCAAGTTGTGCGTGCGGGCACCGGCGTCGAGCAGGTAGTGCGCCACCATCGAGTCGCCGGCGATGCCGCGCAATGTGATGCCGTTGGCGCGCAACACCAGCAGATCGTACTTGATGTTCTGATTCACCTTCCGAATCGCCGCGTCTTCCAGGAGCGGCTTGAGTGCCGCGAGCGTGGCGGCGGGGTCGAGGACGGCGTCCGCCTTCGGCCCGCGCACGGGCAGGTAGTACGCCTTCTCCGCTTGCCAGCAGAAGGCGTAGCCGACGATCTGGCACCGCAGCGGGTCCAGGGCCGTCGTTTCCAGGTCGAACGCGAAGCGGCGCTGCGTCTTCAACTCCGCGAGGAAGTCGGCGAATTTCTCGGCGGTGTCGATGCACTGGTAGTCGGTCTTCCAGCCGTCATCGACGGGCGCATTCAGCCCGAAGTCGAAGGAGGCGTCGCCGTCGATCACGTCGAACAGCGACGGCTGCGTCGGGCGGGGCAGTTTCGGCTTCTTCTTCGGGTCGGGGGGCGGTTCCGGTGCGCGCTCGCCTTCGTCTCGCGGCAACCCGGCGGTTTCCAGCAACTCCGCGTTCTTCTTCGCCCCACTTGTCGCCAGCGTCTTCCGCACCCGCTCGGCGTACCCGCGAAAGCCGAACTCCTGGAACAGTTCGAGCAGCCGCTGGCCGTCCCAGTCGCGGCGACGCCAGCCGTCCCAGTCCAGTGCCATCGGCACGTCGGCGCGGAGCTTCACCAACTGCTTGCACAGCGCGAGGGTGCCGTCGGCAATGGCGGCTTTCAGGGAATCGCGCAACTTCGGCTTGGCGATCTTGTCGGCGTTGGCGATCAGGTTGTCGAGGGTGTCGTACTCCTTCAGCCAGGCCGTGGCGGTCTTCGGCCCGCACCCCCTCACCCCCGGCACGTTGTCCACGCTGTCGCCGACGAGCGCCTGGAAGTCGACGACTTGATCCGGCCGCACGCCCCAGTCCTCCATCAGCCCGGCCGCGTCCAGGATCACCCCTTTGCGGAGGTTCTGCATCTTCACCGTCGGCGACAGCAACTGCCGGCAGTCCTTGTCGGACGTGCAGAGGTAGACTTCCAGCCCGCGCCCGCTGGCCTCGTGCGCGACCGTCGCCATCACGTCGTCGGCCTCGAACCCCGGCACCCGCAGCACCGGGATGCGCATGGCGTCCAGCACCTGGTCGATGAGCGGTTCCTGCGCGATCAAGTCCTCCGGCGCGGGGTCGCGGTGGCCCTTGTACTCGGCGAACAGCTCGTCGCGGAACGTCGGCTCCGGGCAGTCGAAGGTGGCGATCAGGTAGTCCGCGCCCTTGTCGTACAGGTCCATGATGGCCCGCGTGACGCCGAACACGGCGTTCGTCGGCCGGCCGTCCGGCGCGGTCATCGGCGGGATGCCGTGGAACATCTGGAACACCATGCCGTGGGCGTCCAGGAGGTACACGCGGCCGGGACCGGGTGCGGGCGGATTCGGGTTGGCGGCGGTCACGGGCGGCCTGCCGGGGGATACCGGGTGACGGTGAGCTGGGCGGAGCCGTTGGGCGGGTCGCCGGGTGGCGAGACGGCGGCCGGGTTGTGGCGTTCCGCGAGAACCGTGGCGGGATCGATCAGCCGGCCGTGGCCCCAGGACAAGTCGGTGACGTGGCGGGGGTCGCGGTCGGAGGCGGTTCAGGCGGACGTTTGATAATGATTGAAGGAAGTGTACGGGTGCGCGGGTGGGTTTGTCAAGGGCGCGATGTCCCGTCCTTCTTCTTCCGGGGCTGCGGCCGGGTCTTCCAGCGGCGGTGCAGCCAGAAGTACTGCTCCGGGTGGCGGCGGATGAGCCGAGCCAGGGCGTCGTGGTACCGCTGGGTGATGGCCCTCACCGCGTCCGGCCGGGCGGCGTACTCGCGGGGGTCGATGAGGTCCTCGCAGTGGATGTGGAAGTAAAAGCGGTCGCCGATGCGGGGCACGCCGATGACGATCATGAGCGCGTCGAACTCCATCGCCATGAGGGCGACGGCCTTGTGCGCCGACGCCGGACGGCCGAAGAAGTCCACGAACACCCCGCGCGGGCCGGCGTCCTGGTCGCCCAGCGTGGCCACCTTGCCGCCCGCCCGCAGCACGCCCGACAGCCGGTCGAAGTCGTCCTTCTTGGCGATGATCGTCTGGCCGGTGCGCTCGCGGAACTTCTTCAGGAACCACTCCAAGTGCGGGTTGTCCAGCACCCGCGCGATGGCGTAACTGTGGAACCCGAACACCCCCATCGCGAAGCCGGCCAGCTCCCAGTTGCCGAAGTGGGCGGTCACGACCAGCACCGGCCGGGGGGACAGCATGGCCGTCAGGATGTGTTCCCCGCCGACCGTCCGGCCGTAACTCCGCCACGTCTCGACGCGGAACTTCCGCGGCAGCAGCACCATCTCGACGACCTGCCGCAGGCAGTGGCGGTAACACGCGCGGACAATGGCGTCGATCTCGGCCGGCGTCTTCTCCGGGAAGGCGAACGTCAGGTTCTCGGCCGCCACCGTGCGGTGCCGCTTGTCGATGCGGTACGCCAGCTTCGCCAGCGCGTCGGCGAGGGCGAACGCGATCCGCATGGGCAGCGCCTGGATGACGCAGACCGCCACCCGCACGGCCAAGTAGACCGCCCAATCCGCCGCCGCGCTCCGCCGCTTGGTGCCCATGTCGGCGATGATACGGGCGACCCCGCGCGGTACAATGCGGGGGTCGGATCACCTCCAGGGGAACCATCATGGTCGCGCTGTTCGTGAACGGGACGAAGGTGGGCACGCTGGGCGACATCGAGCGGCTGATGCCGCAGTTCCTGAACGACCGGCAGACCGTCGATTTTCGCGACGACGACGGCCGCAAGTTGGGGGAGTTCTCGCCGGAGCCGCTCGTGCCCTGGAACCCGACCATCACCCGCGAGGAGTTGGACCGACGCGCGGACACGCCCGGAGGGATGACCCTCGCCGAGTTCCACATCGTTCAGAACGGCTGAAATGGTGAACCGCCGGATCAGTGCAACGAGTCTTCAGCCCGAAGGGCTGTCTCCTCCAGCCCAGGGCTTCGCCCTGGGATGCGAAGTGTTCCCCACGAGCGAGCCTTTCAGGCTCGAAGGCATTTCGATCCTGAAAACCCAGGCCGGAGGCCTGGGCTGGAGGAGACAGCCCTTCGGGCTGGAAGAAAACGTCACCCCCGACATGACAACAGTCGCGGCTGACCCGTTACAATCCGCGTTCGTATACTCCCTTCACACCCCCGGCCGGATCGTTTCGCACGAGGTGCCTCCATGACCCGCTTCGCCGTCGCCCTTCTCGCCCTCGCGTTCGCCGCCGCGGTCGGGACCGCCCAGCCGCCCACCGCCGAGTCGCTGAAGCCGCTGTTCGACAAGTACAAGGCCGAGCGCGAGGAAGCCGGGAAGGCGTTCAGCAAGGACGAACTGGCCGGCGCGGACGAGCTGGCGGCGAAGGCGGCCGACGCGCTGAAGGCGGACAACTTCGTCGCCGCCGAGCGGCTCGTCCGCGACGCCCGCTGGCAGGTGCCGTTCGTCCCGGCCGGTTTGCCGGACCACGTCAGCCGCGTCCTCGGCGTCGGCCGCTTGCGGCACGGCGACAAGGTGAACTCGCTGGCGTACAGCCCGGACGGCGGGCGGCTGGCGTCGGCGTCGAAGGACGGCACCGTGCGAGTGTGGGACGTGGGCAACGGCCGCGAGGTGCTGGCGTACCGCGGGCACGAGGGCGACAAGCCGGCGGCGGACGCGAAGGAGAAGGTGGTCCCGAATTCGCCGGTGGCGGTGGCGTACAGCCCGGACGGCGGCTGGATCGCCTCGGCCGGCCTGACCGAAATCCACGTCTGGGACGCGACCACCGGCAAGAAGCTGTACACCCTGCTGCCCAAGGACAAGGACAAGCGGCCGCTCCGCGCCATCGCCTTCGGCAAGGACAGGAACACGCTGGCGTCCGGCGGGGACGACAAGCGGGTGGTGCTGTGGGACGTGACCAAGGAGAAGATCGCGGCCACCGCCGACGAGCAGGCCGGGGTGGTGAACGCCGTCGCCTTCAGTTCGGACGGCGGCCTGCTGGCGGCGGTGAACGGCGGCGGCACCGCCACCGTGTATGCGCTCTCGGATGGTGCGTTGAAACTGAAGTACGGCGGGAGCGTGTCCGCCAACAAAGGGACGAACGCCGTCGCCTTCGCCCGCCAGGGCACTGCCCTGCTGTCCGCCGGCGAGGACAAGATCCTGACCCTGACCGGCGGCATCGACGGCACCGGCAGCGGCACCACCTTGAAGAAGTACGAGGGGCACGACCAGGCGGTCAAGGCCGTCGCCGTGTCGCGGGACGGCAAGCTGTTCGTGTCCGGCTCGGCGGACAAGTCGGTGGTGGTGTGGGACGCCGAGACGGGCAAGCAGTTGCGGGCCTTCCTCGGCCACCCGAAGGAGGTGGCGGCGGTGGCCGTCCGGCCGGACGGCAAGCAGGTCGCCTCGGCCAGCGACGACGGCAGCATCAAGCTGTGGCCGCTCACCACCGCCGACGAACACCGGGAAGTGGCCGACGCCACCGACCGCGTCTGGGCGGTGGCGTACAGCCCGGACGGGAAGACGTTCGCCGCCGCCGGGGCCGACCGCACCGTCCGGTTGTACGACGCCGTCACCGGCAAGCTGCTCAAGCCGCTGGTCGGGCACAAGGGGTCGGTCACCACCGTCGTCTTCCTGGACAACGCCACCCTGCTGACGGCCGCCGGGGACAAGGTGGCCAAGATTTGGGACCTCGCCGCCGGCACCGCCGCCGACCTGACCGGGCACGCCTCGGCGGTGCTGTGCGGGGCCGCCTCCGGGGACGGCAAGCTGGCCGTCACCGGTGGGGCCGACAAGTCGGTCATCGGCTGGGTCGGCGGCAAGTCGGCGTGGACGTGGGCCGGCAAGTCGGCCGTCTGCGGGGTGGCCGTGCGGAAGGACGGCAAGCGGGTGGCGGTCGGCACCGCCGACGGGCAACTGACGATCCTGTCCCTCGACGCCGCCCAGCCGGCGGTGATCGCCGCCGTCGCCGTGGCCCTGTCCGGCGGGGTGGCCGCCGTCACCTACTCGCCGGACGGCGACCGGCTGGCCACCGCCGGCGGCGACGGGAGCGCGAAGATCTGGCTGGTCCGCGGCGACGTGGCCCCGGCCCAGCAGCAGATTTTCGGCTCGCCGCTCAAGTCCGGGCTGAACGCCCAGTCCCCGCCGCTCACGTCGGTGGCGTTCTCGGCCGACGGCCGGTTCCTCGTCGGCGGCGGGGCCGAGGGCGTCGTCCGCCTGTGGGACGCGGCCACCGCCGCCGAGGTCCGCGGGCTGCGCGGGCACGGCGGCTGGGTGACCAGCGTGGCCTACGCGCCGGACGGCCGGAGCGTGCTGTCCGGGTCGGTGGACAAGACGGCCCGCCAGTTCGAGCTGCCCCGCGCCGACACCGCCGCCGCCGGCCACACCCTGACGGCCCGGTGCGTGGCCGTCTCCCGCGACGGCAAGCTGGCCGCCACCGGCTCGACCGACGGCACGGCCAAGGTGTGGAACCTGGCCACCGGCCGCGAAGTCCTCACCCTGGCCGTCACGGCCTTCGACAGCGGCGTCACCTCCGTCGTGTTCGTCGGCAACAACCAACTGGTGTGCGGCAGCGGCGACAAGACGCTCAAGTGGTACGACCTGGCCACCGGCAAGCAGACCCAGTCGGTCGCCACCAACCAGGTGTTCTACGTCGCCGCCGACCCGGACGGGAAGAAGGTCGGGCTGGCGTGGTCGGAAGGCGACAACGCCGGGTTCGACGTGTTCGCCACCGGCAGCACCGCCCCCATCCGCACCGTCCCCATCCTGCCCGAGAAGGACAAGACGGCGAAGGAGAAGGTGACCGCCGCCGCGCTGTCGCCGGACGCCGGCTGGGGGGTCATCGGCACCGACGGCGGGATCATCCAGATCTGGGACCTGGTGAAGAAGGAGCGGATCAAGGGCGACTGGCCGATCCTGAAGGACGCCGTGGCCGACATCGGCCTCACCCCGGACCGCAAGACGGTGGTCGTCATCGACGGGGCCGGCACGGTGAAGGTGGGCGACGTCGACAAGCGGGAGGTGACGGCGTCCTTCAAGGCCATCCCGGACGGGATCGAGGTGAAGGGGCTGGTGGTCGCCCCGACCGCCGACAAGTTCGCCACCCTCGCCCTGACCGGCGAAATCAAGGTGTGGGACATGACGGGCAAGGAGCTGCGGACGTGGAAGCTGCCGCACGCGGCGGAGGCAGCCGTGTTCACCGTGGACGGCAAGCGGCTGCTCACCGCCAACGCCGACGGCACCGCCTTCGTCCTCGACCTGCCGTGAGGCCCTCCCCCGCGGCCCGCCCACCCGGACCCCCGACATGATGACGCAGACCGTGGAGTACGCCCTCCGCGCGGTGACCGCCCTGGCCTACCGCGCGGGCGAGCCGGCCACCACCGAGAGCGTCGCCGCGAGCACCAAGGTGCCGGTCGCGTACCTGGCCAAGATCCTCCGCCGGCTGGCCGAGGCCGGCGTCGTCCGCACCCGGCGGGGCGTCGGCGGCGGGGTGACTCTGGCCAAGTCGGCGGCCGAGTTGTCCATCCTGGACGTGGTGAACGCCGTCGAGCCGATCCGCCGGTACGAGACCTGCCCGCTCGGCCTGCCGTCGCACGGCACCCGCCTGTGCCCGCTGCACGCCCGCCTGGACGCCGCCCTGGCCGCCCTGGAGGACGCCTTCCGCGGCGTCACCCTGGCCGACATCATCGCCGAGCCGACCGCGAGCAAACCGCTGTGCGACGTGCCGGACGCCCCCGCCACCGCCCGCGTCCCCCTCGGCACGAGGGCGAAGAAGGTCGCCCCGCGGGCGTGACCCGACGCGCGCGGCGGGGTCGTCGGGAACGACCGGCAGGGGTTCCGCCGCGCCGGGAAGGTGCTACAGTTGCGGCGGTCGGCGTAAGAAAACCGCTCGCCCGTTCCGTCACTGGTGTCGTCATGCTGCGTCCGCTCCGCCGCGCCTTGCTGTCTGTGTCCGACAAGACCGGCCTCGTCGAACTCGCCACCGATCTGGTCGCCAAGTACCGCGTCGAACTGGTCGCCACCGGCGGCACCCGGCAGGCGCTGGCCGACGCCGGACTGCCGGTGACGGACGTGTCCGAGGTCACGCGGTTCCCGGAGGTCCTCGACGGCCGGGTGAAGACGCTGCACCCCGGCGTGCTGGCCGGGCTGCTGGCCAAGCGGGACAAGCCGGACCACCTGGCCACCCTCGCCCGGCTCGGCTTCCCCGAGATCGACCTCGTCGTCTGCAACCTGTACCCGTTCGAGAAGACGGCGTCCAAGCCGGGCATCACCGAGGCCGAGATGGTCGAGCAGATCGACATCGGCGGGCCGACGATGATCCGCGCGGCGGCCAAGAACTTCGCCGGCGTCGCCGTGCTGGTCGAGCCGAACGACTACTGGCAGGTGTTGCAGGAGCTGCACGAGTGCAAGGGGCAGACGCGGCAGGAGGCCCGCCGGCGATGGGCGGCGGCGGCGTTCTCCCGCATCGCCAAGTACGACAAGGCCATCGACCAGTACTTCAACCCGGACGCCGGCGACGACGAGGAGGACGGCAGCGGCACCCTGTCCGCCACCTTCATGCCCATGTTCGAGCGGATCGGCTCGCTCCGGCACGGCGAGAACCCGCACCAGTCGGCCATGTACTACCGCGAGATGCCCCGGCCGACGCACGCCTGCGTGGTCACCGCCCAGAAGCTGCACGGCAAGGAGCTGAGCTACAACAACATCCTCGACATGGACGCCGCGCTGACGCTGGTCCGCGAGTTCCCGCAGGCGGCGGCGGTGGTGGTCAAGCACAGCAACCCGTGCGGCGTCGGCGAAGGGCCGTCGCCGGCCGACGCCTTCAAGCTGGCGTGGGACGGCGACCCGCTGTCCGCGTTCGGCGGCATCGTCGCCTTCAACCGCATCGTGGACGTGGCGACGGCGGCGGCCCTCATGGACGGCGACAAGTTCGTCGAGTGCGTCATCGCCCCGGACTACGACCCGGCCGCGCTGTCGCAGCTCTCCGGCTGGAAGAAGAACGTGCGGCTGCTCAAAACCGGCCCGCTGGTCGGCCCGCCGCAGGGGCTGGACTACCGCCGGGTGGACGGCGGTCTGCTGGTGCAGGCCCGCGACCACGGGGCCGACAGCCCGACGAGCTGGCAGGCGGTGACGGCCAAGAAGCCGACCGCCGAGCAGTGGGAGGCGCTGTGGTTCGCGTGGATCGTGTGCAAGCACGTCAAGAGCAACGCCATCGTGCTGGCGCGGGGCACGCAGGCGGTCGGCGTCGGGGCCGGCCAGATGTCGCGGGTGGAGTCGATGAAGATCGCCATCGGCAAGGCCGGCGACCGGGCGAAAGGGAGCGTGCTGGCGTCGGACGCCTTCTTCCCGTTCCCGGACAACGTGGAGCTGGCCGCCGCCGCCGGGGTTGCGGCCATCGTGCAGCCGGGCGGCAGCGTGAAGGACGCCGACAGCATCGCCGCCTGCGACGCCCACGGCATCGCCATGCTGTTCACGGGCGTCCGCCACTTCCGGCACTGACGGAGGCTTGCCGTCCGGCGGTAGGACATGCAGCCGGACGCGGTGGAACTGCGGGTCGGGGCAGACTCCCGGTCCGCCGTCGCGCGGACGGCTGGGCGCAGGCGTTCCGAAGGCGGACGCCGTGACGGGGAAGTAGTGGCATCCCACCTCCCTTCGCCGAGGGTTCGCTTGCGTGCTCTGCTCGCTCCGCGAGCGGTCTTCGTTCGGGCTGGTGGAAGTGCTCGGCTCGCTCCGCGAGCGGTCTTCGGTTTG
>JAYUFU010000046.1:0-7955 GCA_043738505.1 Fimbriiglobus sp.
GCCCCCGCCTCCTCTCCACAAGGGTCTCTCCCATGACGACGATCTCCAAGTACCTCGCCCTGGCCGTCCTGGCCGCCTTCCTGGCCGTCGGGTGCGGCAAGGACGACGCCGCCAAGGTCAAGGCCGACGCCGAGAAGGTCGCCGCCGACAAGAAGGCCGACGCCGACAAGAAGCTGAAGGAGACCACCGACAAGTTGGAGAAGGAGAAGGCGGACGCCGTCGAGAAACTGAACGCGGAAGTGGCCGCGATGAAGACGAAGGCCGAAGGCGAACTGAAGCCGGTCGAGGCGAAGATCGCCGCCATGAAAGCCGACGCCGACAAAGCCACCGGCGACGCCAAGAAGGACGGCGAAGCGAAGGTGACGGAAGCGAACGGGATGCTGGCCAAGATCAAGGAGCAACTCGCCTCGCTGGGTGGGCTGAAGGACATGGCGTCGTTCACCGCCCTGAAGGACAAGGTGATGGGCATGATCTCCGACCTGAAGAAGAAAGTCGGTCTGTAATCGCGTGACAACGGCGGCGGGCGGCGCTACATTGGGGGCATCGGTTCCGACACCTTCCCTCCAGTGAGTCCGCCCGCCATGAGCATCGTCCGCATCGGCATGTCCGAGAGCAAGTCCTTCGGCGACGGGTACGACGCCATTTTCGGAAAGGGCGGCGCGGCCAAGAAGCCCGCCACCGCGGCCAAGAAGCTGCCCGCCACGAAAGCCCCCGCGAAGAAGCCCGCAGGCAAGAAGAAGAAGTGATCCCACACGGCCCGCGTGGAGGAATCGCCATGTCCCGGCTCGCGCCTGTCGCCCTCGCGGTACTCGTCGGCCACGCCGCCGCCGCGCCCGTACCGAAGGACTTCCGGCCGAACGACGCGAAAGCGATCGTCGGCAAGTGGCACGTCGATTCGGTTCACGACGACGGGGTGCTTTACCCCACCTATCCGACGAACGTGTTCTTCGCGTTCGACGGCGACGGCGGGTTCGTCCAGACCGCGACCGGCGAGCGGAACGTGTTCCGCCGAGCGTACGCCTACGACCCGACCGGGACGCCGAGGCGGATGACCCTGCTCGAAAAGGGGGCTATCATCCAACAGAAGTGGGTGTACGCCGTCTGCGGCGATACGCTCCTGATGGGCTACCCGAAGGGGGACGCGGTGCCGGACGCCGTCGGCCCGACGAAGGGCGTGCTGCTGTACACTCTGTCGCGGGTGCCGGCCGGGAAGTGACGGCACTCACACCTTCGTGCGGAAGTAGTCGAGCGTCCGCTTCAGCCCTTCCTCGCGGCCGACGGTCGGCTCCCACCCCAGCCGATGGCTGTGGAATGAGGGGTGCGATTCAGCAACTTTTCGCTTGACCACCCGCACGTCCGCCGTCAGACTCCTCCCCACAGTCCAACCAACTGGCACTACCGCTCGCACGACGTTCGTCACGGGGGTCGCAGATGACGGTCAAGCCTCCCGGTCGGAACGATCCGTGTCGGTGCCGTAGCGGGAAGAAGTTCAAGAAGTGCTGCTTCCTCAAGAAGCCGCGCGTTGCGGGACTCGAACCGGCCCCACTCGTCACGCCATCGTCCCGCACTCCGAAGCCGACCTTTTGGCAACACCCGCCGGGAAAACCGAACGCCCCGCCTCCCGCTGGTGCGGAATGGACGGACTACTTCTTCGTCAAGGACAAGGGTTGGACCCACGAGCGCGACTTGAAACCGGGCGACCAGTACCGTTTGAAAGGCGGCAGTTGGGACACGGTCAAACCGGATCAAGTGATTGAAACCACGGACGAACACCCGTTCTTCGTGAAGGGCAAGGGGTGGACCCCCGCCAACGAAATCCGTCCGGGAGACGAGGTCCGAACCGAGGACGGTTGGATTCCGATCAAGTCGTCGGAGTCCACAGGTCGGTTTGAACCCGTCTACAACTTCCGCATCGCAGACTTCCACACCTACTTCGTCGGCTGCGACGAGTGGGGGTTCGCCGTCTGGGCGCACAACGCAGGATTCAACTACGGCGGACTTGATCTCGAGGCGATCGCAGGTGAACATTTCCCAGAAGGGCGGACGAAAGGCAGGCTCAATCTCAACCCTGATTCCCCTGGTGAGATCGTCCGAGTCAAGGCACCAGGAGCAGACCTCGATCTCTCGCTCACGTCGAGCCAGAACGACGGGAAGAGCTACGCAATCTACGCTTTCGTCAACAAACTGACTCGTCAGATCGACTACATCGGGCGAGCGAAAACCCCTGCTGATGTTTCCGATACCAGTATCCTGAAAGCCATCCGCGAACGGCTCCGTGGGCACAAGAGAGACGGGACGTTTGATCCGGAAACGCAAGCCGTGATCGCGCTCGATGCACAAGAGAGCTATCCCTCCTACCGAGGTGCCGAACAGTTCTTCAACGACCTGTACGAAGGCAGGGGTTCCGGCCCCAAAGGCAACACCTACCAACCTCTCGACTCCGTGGATTCGCGGACACGTCAGAAAAGTGTGGGTTATCTAACTCGCTTCTATGAGGAGCGCCTTGGCATCCAGAACCCACCGATCACGACCGAGATCGACTCGCGAATTGCCCAACAAGGAGGAAGGTAAGGATGGAAATCCGGATAAAATTCGTTGATCCGTTGGTCGGTTGCTCGCGTCAAACCGTTGAGGAGCAAATCGAATCCTGGCTCGGATCATCAGGTGAGTTGCTTGGTGGTGGAGCCGCCACGGATGGGAGTTGGGCACACATCGACTTCTCTGTCGAGGACGACGTTATCAATCGCGTCGGGCTTCAAGCGTACTTCTCGACCTTGAAGACGATTCTTCGTGCCGCTCGTGTGCCACCATCGACAAAAATCACGGCATTTCTGGACGAGACCGAGAAAGAGGAAACGGTAGTTGGCTGAGAAGAATTGTGCCAGTGTTTGCGGTAAATCCAGCCGGGTTTGCCACAACGTGGGCACCGTTCCAATTTCCACCTCACATCGCCTTGGTGTGGACGGAGACGACGATACCAGAGCTTTCCTTGCTGTCGAAGGCGGTCGCGCGGTCTTTCTCCAACTCGCTGTCGAACGCGATGGTCAGGGTCGCCGTCGGAGAGCCTGAAACTCTCGTCACACCTTCGTGCGGAAGTAGTCCAGCGTCCGCTTCAACCCCTCCTCGCGGCCGACGGTCGGCTCCCACCCCAGCAGTTTGCGTGCGAGCGTGATGTCCGGCTTCCGCTGCTTCGGGTCGTCCGGCGGCAGCGGCCGGTAGACGATTTCGCTCGTGCTGCCCGTCAGCCGCAGGATCTCCTCGGCGAACTGGAGGATGGTGATCTCGGCCGGGTTGCCGACGTTCACCGGCAGGTGGTAGTCGCAAAACAGCAGCCGGTAGATGCCGTCCACGAGGTCCGTGACGTAGCAGAAGCTGCGGGTCTGCTGCCCCGCGCCGTACACCGTCAGCGGCTCCCCCCGCAGCGCCTGCCCGACGAAGTTCGGCAGCACCCGCCCGTCGTCCAGGCGCATGCGTGGCCCGTAGGTGTTGAATATTCTTATAATGTGCGTATTTACACAATGCTCGCGGTGGTACGCCATCGTCATGGCCTCGGCGAACCGCTTGGCCTCGTCGTACATGCTCCGCTCGCCGACCGAGTTGACGTTCCCCCAGTAGCCCTCCGTCTGCGGGTGGACGTGCGGGTCGCCGTACACCTCGGACGTGCTGGCGAACAGGAACCGCGCGCCGTGCGCCTTGGCCAGGCCGAGCGCGACGTGCGTGCCGAGCGAGCCGATCTTGAGCGTCTGGATCGGACTCTTGTAGTAGTCCACCGGGCTGGCCGGGCTGGCGAAGTGCAGCACGTTGTCGAGCAGGCCGTCCACGAACAGCGGGGTGCTGGCGTCGTGGACGATCATGCGGAACTTGGGGTTGTTCCGCAGGTGCTGGATGTTGATCGGGCGGCCGGTCAGGAAGTTGTCCACGCAGAGGACTTCGTGCCCCTCGGCGAGGAAGCGGTCGCACAGGTGCGACCCGACGAACCCCGCCCCGCCGGTGATGAGCGTCCGCAACGGTGAAACTCCGGATGTGTGGAACGCGATTCCCGTTGCGGAAAGGCATACGACCGGCGGGCGGGGCGGGCGAGTTACAAACCCAACTCGGCGAGCGATTTCGCCGACAGGAGGGCCGTCGAGACCGCCTTCAGCCGGTCGTCGGGCAGGGCGCGGAGGGCGGCCAGCGACACTTCGGACAGCGTCCCGAATCGGGTCGTCAGTTGCGCTTCCAACAACTCAACTTGGCCCACTCGAAGGCCTTCGACCCGCCCGACGCGAAGGCCCTCGACGCGGCCTTCTTCGATCCACTCGTTGACGACGCTGGACTGGCGCACGTTCCACCCCTTGAGTTGTTCGGTCCAGAGGTCTTTCCGCCCGGCGGCGTCGGCGAAGATGCGGGCCAAGGCGGCGTAATCCGACCGCAGTCGAGAATCCGGCACGGCTCCGGCCAGCCGCTTCCACCTCTCGACTATACCCGCCTCGTCCGCTCCGGTCATCAGCGGAATCCACGGCAGCAGGGTGGGCGACACCGCCCCGGTTTCGATTCCGCCGAGAGTGTCGGTTGCCGACTCCGATTGCATCCCCCATTCCCGGAGCAGCAACTCCGTCTTCACGCCAGCCTCGGCCCACTCGAACTGCCGCGAGGCGTTGCCGCGGCCGGTCAGGTACACGACCACGCCGGTCACGCAATACCGGCTGCCGCGTTCGGGGTCCGGCTTCTTGCCCAGCCAGATGCCGCCCAGGTAGACCATCATGCGGCCGAACATCAGCGGGTCCGGCTCCAGTTGGAACTCCACCGCGACCGCCCACGGCACGCCACCCGCGTCGCGGTTGTCAAGCCCGGCCACCGTGTCGCCGGTGCGGTCGTCGCCGCCGGGGAACGGGATCAGCCGCGCGTCCAGCCACTCGCGGAAGTGGAAGGCCGCCGACGGGCGACCGAGCGCCCACCCGACGAACCCGACCGGGTCCAGTTTCGCCGCGTACCGCGCCGCCTTGTCGAACACGTTGCCGGCCATTTACGCCCTCCCGAGACGGGAACCGCCCGGCCCCGCATCACCGCTCCCGCGCCCGCACCGCCTTCGGGGTGACGGCGGACAGCCACGGGGCGGGCAGGACGAACGGCTCGCCGGCCTTCAGGCCGAGCGACCGCACCAGGTCCGTCGGGCGGACGCCGAGTTCGGCCAAACACCCGCACAGCCCGCCGGCGTACCCGGCCGCCACCGCCGTGCCGCCGTAGCTCTTGCCGTCAATCGTGACGACGGCGTTCACGGTCGCGTCCGGCTTCGCCCCCAGCGTCACGCCCGGCCCCAGTCCGGTGAGCGACGTGACCGCCGTCCCGTCGCCGGTCGCCACCGTCAGCGCGGCCACCGAATCGCCCGGCACGCCCACCCCGCCGGCGTCGTCGGAGGCCGTCTTGAACGTCACCTTCCCCTTCACCCGTTCGCCGGCGTCGAGCAATTCCACGAACAGCCGGATGCGGGGTTCCAGGTTCCGCGTCAGGCCGAGGGCCAACTTCTCGAAGCGGGGCGCGCCCTCCAACCGGACGGCGTACACCCCGTCGGCCGGCAGCGTCACGTCCACGAAATGCTCGAACGTCTCGGACCCGCGCGTCTTGGCGAGGCGGACGGGGTTGCCCTGGGCGCGGGCGACTTCGACGAAGTCGTCCGTGGCGTGCGTCTTCCCGGTCGGGTCGGCCTGACGCAGCACGCGCAGCCGCATGGGGAAGATGGAGCCGTCGGGCGGAAAGCCGTTCGGGTCGTGCGGTTCGCGCCACTGCGCGCTGATCCGCACCTTCAGGCCGGTCGGCAACGTGCCGTTCCCTTTCGCCCCGAGCGCGGCGTAGTCGAGGACGTTCAGTTCCTTCGTCCAGAGGCCGGCCGGCGGCGCGGTGGCGGTCTGGTCGAACTCGACCACCCCGTTGCCGTCGCGGTCCATCCACGCGCCGGTCCAGACTTGACCGGTGGAGATGCCGCCGGCCTGCACCCACCCCGTGGGGGCGGGCAGCTTCGCGGCCTTCAGCGCCGGCAGCCCGGCCCGCGCGTGCAGCTTCGCCTCCAGTTCCTTGCCGATCTCGTTCAGCCCGTCGTGCGGAACCCCGGCCTCCCACGCCAGCGTGTTCGCCACCACCTCGGCGTTCTTGATCGCCTCGACGCCGGCCCGCAGCGCGTTGTACCGGGCCACGGTCTTGCTGTACTCGGCCTCCTCGTCCTGCCGCTCCTTGATCCGCTTCAGCACGGCCTCTCGCGCCGCCACCGCCGCCGGCTCGTCGCTCAGGTTGTCGAACGCCTTGCGGTACTCCTCGTTCACCCGCTGGCGGGCGGCCCGCAACTGGTCGGACTTCACCGACGCCTCGTCCACCCGCGCCGTCTGGGCGATGGACAGCGAGGTGTCACCGGACACGGCCCGCAGGACGGTGAGCAGTTGGTGCATCTGGGCCGGATCGACGCGGACCAAATGTAGCGTCGCCCCCGGCGCGGCCCGGTGCGCCGCCACCGCCGCCGGCAACCCGCCGCTGACCCGCCCCGCCTCCAGAGGCAGCGGGCGAACCGTGGCGTCCGTCTCGGCCGTCAGGTCGAGGTACTTCGCGTCCTTCGGCAGCTCCTTCCCGACCAGCTTTTCCCAGCCGTCGAAGCTCGATCCGATCACGACCACCCGCGCCCCCGCGCCGGTGTAGCCGAGCTTGTGCAACGTGCCGGCCCGTGAGGTCGTCACGAAATCCGGAGCCTTCGCGTCGGCGACGGCGAGGACCGTCTCGTTCGCCGTGCGCGGCAGGCGGACGCGGAGGACACCCGGCACCTTGACGATGTTGCCGACGACCGATCCTTTGCCCAGGCGGAGGGTGGCGACCGGCCCGATGACGCCGTTCAGCGACACGCCCGACCCGACCGAGCGAAGCCGCGAGCGGGCGGCGTTGCCGTCCAGCACGTCCGGGTCGAACAGGACTTCGACCGTCAGCGGGCGGTCGGCGGCGGCGGGGTCGGCCAGCAGCGCCGCGAGGTCCGTCGTGAGGACGCCCGGATCAACGTCCGTCACGGTGGACGCGGCCAGCGCCGGCAGCACTTCCACCGACCGCACCGGCAGCACGCTGCCGAACGGCTGTGGCAGTTCGTCCGACCCGGTCGGGCCGAAGAAGTAGCCGGCCGGCAGGGTCCGCAAGTCCTTCAACAGGCCCAGCACCTGACCGGCGGGCAGCGCGCCGCGAACCGTCTCGAACTTCTGGTGGTCGTACCCCACGGCTTCACGGAAGCCGAGTTTGCCGAGGCGGGCGACGACTTGCTCGTGCAATTTCCGCTGCTCGGTCAGCGGGTAGCCGCCGGCGATTTTGACGCGGACCTGGGCCGTGGCCTTCGGGTCGGCGAGGAGCGCGCCGCCGGCCGGCACCAGCACCACCGTGCGGATGCTCGGCTGCTCAAGCAGCTTCGCGGCCGCGGCGGACGGAATGCTACCGTGGGTGTTCTCGGCGTCCGGGTTGAATACGTCCAGGTCGTCGTCGGCCCGGCGGACGGCGACGTATCCGAGGTCTTTCAGGTAGGCGTGCATCGCCCGGAACTGGCGAATCCGCTCGTCGCGGTCGGTGCGGATGCGGTAGCGGATGTGAACGTCGTACTTCTCCGGCGGCGGCGGGTAGGCCACCTGCGCGGCGACCGGCACCGCCAGCACGACCAGCGAACCGACGGCGAACCAACGGACGAGTGCGGACATGGCGTTCCTCGCGTACCGGGCCTCACCCGTCAGTTTCTCTCGGGGCGGCGGCCTTGCCAAGCTTGGTTGCGGAAATATGCCTTGCTCGCCCCCGGCGTGCGGCGGCGCGACCGACTTCGATTGCCGGAGTCGCGCAAACCTGAATCGGTCGGGCCGGTCGCGCCAGTACGGAGGGATGCCGATGAGTTTCGCGGGTCGCACGGCGGTCGTCACCGGCGCGTCGAGCGGGATCGGGCGGGAGTTGGCGAAGGAACTGGCGCGGCG
>JAYUFU010000047.1:0-22220 GCA_043738505.1 Fimbriiglobus sp.
CTCGCGGAGCGAGCAGAGCACACGAGCGAACTCTCCCCCGGTCGCCGCGCGACCGACCTCCCCTCAACTAGGGGAGGCGGAAGAACCGGCCCACCGCACCGCGGCCCGAACCGGATCCCTTCACGCCGCTCGTGGTAGAGTCGCGGGGGAGAAATCCGGATAAATCCGCGCGGATTGCTTGACAAATGTATAAACGGAACACATATCTATTACATGCCGCCGAATGCGGTCCATGCCGCCGGTTCGCCGAGGCTGGCCGAACGCGCGCTCCGTCGCTATAACCCCAACGCTTGCAAACGATTCTCATTCTCCGATCCCGCTGCCCTCGGTCGCGCCCCCGCGCAACCGACCGTGGCGAAGCCCTGCCCGCGACTGCGCGGAATGCGCCGCGCACCCGGTTCCTCCTGCAAGCCGCCGAACTGATTCGGGTCGTCCACCTCGGCAAGTACTACCCGCCGGCGTCCGGTGGGATCGAGACGCACACGCAGACCCTGGCGCGGGCGCAGGCGGCGCTGGGGGCCGAGGTGGCGGTGGTCGTCGTCAACCACGCCGACCGCCGCGGCCGCGATGTCACCTTCGACCGGTTCGCACGGACCCCGACCGCCGAAGACGCCGACGGCCCGATCCGCGTGTTCCGCGCCGGCCGATTGGCGAACGTGGCCAAACTCGACGTGACACCCGACCTTCCCGACTTGCTTCGCCGCGTCCGCCGCGAGTTCGCGCCGACCGTCTGGCACCTGCACGCGCCCAACGTCACGATGATGCTGGCCGTCCTCGCCGACCGCCGCATCCGCCCGCTGGTGGTCACGCACCACAGCGACATCGTCCGGCAGAAGCTGCTCCGCCACGTCGTGAAGCCGCTGGAAGAGGCCGTGTGCCGGCGGGCCATACGGCTGTTGCCCACGAGTGAGAGCTACGTCTCCGGCTCGCCCCTGCTCCAGCAGTTCCGATCCAAGGTCGCGCCGCTGGCGCTCGGTCTAGATTTGACGCCGTACCTCGCCCCCTCCCCGGCTGCCCTCGCCGCGGCGGAGCGGTTTCGGCGCGACCTGCCGAGTCCGATCTGGCTGAGCGTCGGCCGGCTGATCTACTACAAGGCGCTCGACGTGGCCCTCCGCGCCCTCCGCGCCGTGCCGGGTACGCTGGCCGTCGTCGGCACCGGGCCGATGGAAGCGGCGTGGAAGAAACTGGCGTGCGAACTCGGCGTGGCCGACCGCGTGCGGTGGCTCGGTCGGGCGACCGAGGTCGAGTTGGTCGGTGCATACCATGCGGCCACCGCGCTCTGGTTCCCCAGCAACGCCCGCAGCGAGGGGTTCGGCCTGGTTCAAGTGGAAGCGATGGCGAGCGGGTGCCCGGTCGTCAACGCCGACATCCCGCACAGCGGCGTGCCGTGGGTCTGCCGGCACGACCGCGAGGGGCTGACGGTCCCGATCAACGACCCGACCGCACTGGCCGCCGCCGCGAATCGATTGCGGTCGGAGCCGGGGTTGCGGGACCGGTTGTCCGCCGCCGGCCGCGCGCGCGCCGTCGCCGAGTTCGACTGGATGGTCATGGGCCGGCGGAGCCTCGACATCTACCGCGAGTTGTCCCCGCCGTGAAAGTCCTCCACCTGTGTGCCGGGAACCTGTACGGCGGGGTCGAGACGCTCCTGGTCACGCTCGCCCGCTGCCGCGACTTGTGCCCGGACATGCGGCCGCACTTCGGCCTCTGCTTCGCCGGCCGATTGCGGGACGAGTTGACCGCCGCCGGCGTCCCAGTTCACGACCTCGGCGCGGTTCGCGTGAGTCGCCCGTGGACGGTGATTCGCGCGAGGTGGCGGTTGAAGCGGCTGCTGAAGTCCGAGCGGTTCGACGCGGCGGTCGCGCATATGAGCTGGCCGCACGCCCTGTTCGCCCCGGTCGTCAGGGTCGCCCGCGTCCGCCTCGCCCACGCCGTCCACGGCGAAGTGGATCGCCGCCACTGGCTGAACCGCTGGGCCGCCCGCACCCGCCCGGATGTCGCCCTCGCCAACAGCGCGTTCATCGCCGCGAACGCCGCCGGGTGGTTTCCGGGCGTGCCGACGGAACTCTGTCACTACCCCGTTTGCCCGACCGACCTGGGGGACGGTGAGGCGGTGCGGCGGGCGGTGCGGGCCGATCTCGGCACCCGCCCGGAGGTGGTCGTGATCCTTCAGGCGAGTCGGCTTGAGGAGTGGAAAGGGCAGCGGGTCCACGTCGAGGCACTCGGTCGATTGCGCGACACGCCGAATTGGGAGGCGTGGTTCGCCGGCGGTGCCCAGCGGGACGGCGAGGCCGAATTCCTGGCCGAATTGAAGGCCCGCGCCGTGGAGTTGGGAATCGCGGATCGGATCCAGTTCCTCGGCCAGCGGAGTGATGTCCCGCGATTGATGGCCGCCGCCGACATCCTCTGCCAGCCGAACAGTGGGCCGGAGCCGTTCGGCATCGTCTTCGTGGAAGCCCTGTACGCCGGACTGCCCGTGATCACGTCGAACTTCGGCGGTGGGGCCGAGGTCATCGACGACGCCTGCGGCATCTTGACACCGCCGGGGGACGATGCGGCCGTCGCCGCGGCGCTCGCCCGACTGATCCGCGACCCCGTCCGTCGCGCCGCGTCGGGCAGTCGTGGCCCGGATCGTGCGCGACAGTTGTGCGATCCCGCCCGACAAATGGAACGACTGCGAATGCTCCTGTTGGACCCGACACCGTGCTGAGCTTTTGGAAACCCTGGTACGTCCGCCGCCCATCCCAGGTGCTGCGCCGGGTGTACCGCGCCGTCACGGGTACGCCGGCCGGGACAGTCCCGGTCACGACCCCGTGGGGAATGACACTCGAAGTCGATCCGCGCGAGACCCTGGGGCGGGCGCTCTGGACCACCGGCGTCTACGACCTCGCGGCGTCCGAAGTCCTGTTCCGGTTGGCTGTGCCCGGCGGCCTGCACATGGATGTCGGCGCGAACATCGGCTACATGACCAGTTTGCTGGCGTTCCGGGCCGGGCCGACCGGCCGCGTGCTGGCGTTCGAGCCGCACCCGGTCGTCGGCGAGCGACTGGCGAAGAACGTCGAGCGAATCGGCCGCTACCCCCACGCCGCGCCGGTGGAGCTGCACGCCGTCGCCCTCAGCGACGCCGACGGGGACGGCCGGCTGATCGACCCCGCCGGGTTCGGCGCGAACGCCGGCCTGGCCCGCCTCTCGACTTCCGGCGAAGTCGGCGGTTCGCCCGTTCGCACCCGCCGACTCGACGACGTGCTGGGCGAGCGGACGGCGGTAGTGACGAAGATCGACGTGGAGGGGCACGAGGCGGCGGTGCTACGCGGGGCCGGGCGGGCGCTCGCCGAGGGCCGACTGTGCCACCTCCTGTTCGAGGAGCATGGCCCGACCGACGCCGAGTCGTTCCGGCTCCTCGCCCGCGCCGGGTACGCCCTCTTCCAGGTCGGCTGGCGGATGTCCGGCCCCGTGCTGGCCGACCTGTCCGCGCCGCGCGTGTGCAAGCCCTACGAAGCCCCGAACTACCTCGCCACGCTCGAACCGGACGCGGCGCAGGCTGCCTGCGCCCGACGCGGCTGGTTCGTGTTGAAGGGACGACTTCCCCGGAGTGCCGACCGATCCGCGACGTGACGCCCGCCGTTGACCCGACCGACCCGCTCGCCCGCGCCCGGATGAGCGAAGGGGCGAGCAGTTCGGCGATCCTGAGTGCGGTTGCCGCCGCACTCGCATCACGGCATCCGGGCGGAGGTGTCCTTCTCGATGTCGGCTGCGGGGTCGGCAACCTCTGGCCGGTTCTGCGGGGCCAATTCAGCCAGTACACGGGAGCGGACGTGGTGCGCTACGACGGCTTCCCGACGGACGGAACGTTCCACGCCATCGATCCCGCGTCCGGTCGCGTCGAGTTCCCGTCCGGCGGTGCGGACGTGGTGTGCGCGGTGGAAACCGTCGAACACGTCGAGAACCCCCGCGCGTTCGCCCGCGAGCTGACGCGGCTCGCCACGCCGGGCGGGTGGGTCGTCGTCACCACGCCGAACCAGTTGAGCCTCCTGAGCAAACTGACGCTGCTCTTCCGCAACGAGTTCAACGCCTTCCGCGCCGGCAGCTACCCCGCGCACCTGACGGCGCTGCTGGAGATCGACCTCCGCCGGATCGCGGGCGAGTGCGGCTGGACGGACGTGGCCGTGGAGTACACCCGCGCCGGCCGCGTGCCGGGCACCGCACGCCACTGGCCTCGTTCCCTGGCGCGGATCGCGCCGCGGAGCTTCTCGGACAACGTGCTACTCGTGGGCCGGAGGGCGGCCGCGTAGTGGATCCCCTGTTCCCGCTCGCCGCGTTCGTCGCCACCCTGTTCGCCACCCGCCGGTCCCTGGGGATGGGGCTGGGGGTGGCGGTCGGCGTGGGGTACGTGAACGGCGTCGTCCGGGCGAACTACCTGAGCGTTTGGACGACGTTCATGTTCGACGCGGCGATCCTCGGCCTGTACGCCGGCTTCCTCGCCCGGCCGGATAGCGCGGGCGTCTGGCGGTCGCCGCTGGGGAAGTGGGTGACGGTGCTGACGCTTTGGCCGGCCGCGCTCACCCTGTTGCCGGTCAACGACTACCTCGTCCAGTTGGTGGCGCTGCGGGCCACGGTCTGGTATCTGCCCGTCGCCCTCATCGCCGCCAAGCTGACGGCCGCCGACCTGACGACCGTCACGCGCCTGCTGGCCGGCTGGAATCTGCTCAGCCTCGCGGGGGGGCTGTACACGTTCGCCTACGGGATCGAGACCCTGTACCCGGAGAACGCCGTCACCGAACTGATGTACCGGTCGAAGGATGTCGCCGGCGGCAACTACCGCGTGCCCTCGACGTTTCTCAACGCGCACCAGTACGGCGGCACCATGGGGATGAGCCTGGCCTTCCTCCTCGGCCGCCTCCTCCAATCGCGCGTCGGCGGGTGGGAGCGGACGTGGCTGGCCCTCGGCGTCGTCGCGGCGGCCGGCGGGGTGCTGCTGTGCGCGGCCCGCCTGCCGGTCGTCATCGCCGCCTTCACCCTGGTGGCCGGGTGGGTGCTGAGCGGCTTCTCCCCGCGGCTCGGTCTGGTCGTCGGCTGCCTCGCCGTCGCGGCCGCGTACTTGGCGACGAGCGACGAGCGGTTGCAGCGGTTTCAGTCGCTCGACGACGCCGAGGCCCTGGCCGGTCGGCTGCACGGGAGCGCGAACGCGGAGTTCCTCGACTTGTTCGCGCGGTATCCCCTGGGGGCCGGGATGGGGTCGGCCGTCGGCACCAGCATCCCCTTCTTCCTCGCCGACCGCGCCCCCGAACCCGTCGGCCTGGAGAACGAGTACAGCCGCATCCTCGTCGATCAGGGGTGGATCGGGTTGGGCCTCTGGCTCGGCTTCCTGGTTTGGCTGTACGGCCGGCGGCCCCGCGCCGGCACCGACTGGCGGCTCGGCGTCCTGATCATGTACGCCTGCTCCGGCGTGACGTGGGCGACCGCCGGCCTGGGGACGGGAACCCTGTCGTCGGTCCCCGGTTCGGTGGTCGTCCTCATCCAGATGGGGATCGTCGCGCGACACCGCCCCGCCGCCGGGCGGCCGGACCCGCGATGACCGGCCTCGTCCTCGTCGCCGGCGACTTCACGCCGTTCGGCGGAATGGACCGCGCCAACCTGGAACTCGCGCGGCACGCGGCCGGCCGGCACCCGGTTCATCTGGTCACGCACCGGGCGGCCGCCGTTCTCGCGGACCACCCGAACGTGACCGTTCACCGCGTCGGCCGACCGCTGGGCCGGCACCTGCTGGGGCAGCCACTCTTGGCCGCCGTCGGACGGCAAGTGGCGAGCCGACTCAGCCGCCAAGGGTATCGCGTCCTCGTGAACGGCGGCAACTGCCGCTGGGGCGATGTCAACTGGGTCCACTACGTCCACGCCGCTTTTCCCGCCCGCCCGACCGGAAGCCTCGTCCGTCGAACGAAGGCCCGTGCCGCCGACTGGTGGGCGAGGCGGACCGAACGGGACTCGCTCCGCCTCGCCCAGGTGGTGATTTGCAACAGCCGGCGGACGGCACGCGATGTCGTCGAGTTCGTCGGCGTGCGGGCCGAGCGGACCCGCGTCGTGTACCTCGGCACCGACCCCGCCGAGTTCGCTCTCGTCACTCCGGCCGACCGCGCGGCGGCGCGCCGCGAACTGGGCTGGGACGACCGCCCGTGGGCGGTGTTCGTCGGCGCGCTCGGCGACGCGCGGAAGGGGTTCGACGTGCTGTACGCGGCCTGGACGGCCCTCTGCCGCGACCCGACTTGGGACGCCAACTTGGCGGTGGTCGGCCGGGGTGCCGACCTGCCCCGGTGGCGGGACCGGGCGGCGGCGGACGGGTTGGCCGAGCGGGTCCGCTTCCTGGGGTTTCGCACCGACGTGCCGCGCGTCCTCGCGGCCGCCGACGGGATGGCCCACCCGGCGCGGTACGACGCCTACGGGTTGGCGGCGCACGAGGCCCTCTGTCGGGGCATCCCGGTGATCGTGTCCGCCGCCGCCGGCGTGTCGGAACGCTACCCCGCGTCACTGGCCGACCTGATCCTGACCGATCCGGAAAGCGCCGGCGAGCTGGCCGACCGCTTGAGGTCCTGGCGAACCCACCTCGACTCCCTCCGCGCCGCGATCCGGCCGCTCGCCGACACGCTCCGCGGCCGAACGTGGACCGACATGGCCGCCGACATCCTCGCCTTGGTCGAAGGTTGAGCGCCGCCCCCCCGACGGTCGCGGCCCGCGAGGGCCGAACGTCGAAGTTCGCGTGGGCGGTCGGGCTGACCGTCTGCCACCAACTGATCGTCATGTGTACTGGACTGTGGCTGACGCGATACCTGCTCGCGGAGGTCGGCGCGGGGACGCTCGGCTGGTGGGCGCAGGCGACCATGCTCGTCGGCTACTTCGCGGTCATCGACCTCGGCGTGAGTTCGCTGCTCCCGCGCGAGCTTGCGGCCGCCGTGGGACGGGGCAGTGGCGCGGCGGAGGGGGCGGAGATCGTCGCGCGGTTCTCGAAGTTCGCCCTCTACCAACTGCCGGCTGCGGCGCTAATCGGTATCGCTTGCGTCTTCGTCCTGGTTCGCCTCGACGCGACGACCGCAGCCGTCAGCACGGCGATGTTCGCGGTCGCGGTGGCGACGTTCCCGCTTCGGGTGGGCAGCGCCGTCCTGGCCGGCCTCCAGGACGTTCGGTTCGTCGGCGGGTTCCAGATCCTCGTCTACCTGTCCGGTGTCGCCGTCACGGTCGGGTGCGTGGGGGCGGGGATGGGCGTGGCCGGCATCGCCCTCGGCTGGGCGGTCCAGACCCTCGCCGGAGTCGCGCTCGTGTGGTTCCGCGTGCTGAGACGGCACCGCCCCTTCATGCCCTCGGTGCGGACGGTGGCGGCCTGTCGCGTGCCGGGCCGGATGTTCGCGGACGGCGGGTGGGCGTGGATGGCGACGGTCGGCGTCGGACTGGCCGCGACGGCGGAGCTGCTGGTCGTCGGGTGGTTCCAGCCTCTGTCCGCGGTCTTCCAGTACACCTGCACGACCAAGTTGGCCGTCATCTGTTCCCCGCTCGTCCTCACCCTCTGTCAGAGTGCCCTCCCCGGACTGTCCGAACTGCGGGCGAGCGGAGATGCCGTCGGGATTCGGCGGGCGACGGCCGCCTACGCGCAGTTCATCCTGGCGGCGAGCGGGTTCTTCGGCATCGTCGTGCTGGCCACGAACGGGTGGTTCATCGCCCGCTGGGTCGGCGACGCGCAGTATCTCGGCGACACGACGACCGTCCTGTCCGTCCTCGGCATGAACGCCCGCCACGCGGTCAACGTGGTCGCCGTCGTCCTCTTCTGTGTCAACCGGGATCGCCCGCTGTGGCGGGTGACGCTGTGCGACGGCGTACTCACGCTGGGGGCGACCGCCGCCGCCGTGTGGGTGGCCGGCCCGACCTTCGCCCCGCTCGGCTCGCTCCTCGTGTGCGCGACGTTTACGCTGCCGGCGCTGCTCTCGATCACCCGCGCCGAAGGCTCGCTCGTCCTGCGGGAGTTGCTCCGGGTTCCCGCCCTGTGGGCGGTCGGGTACGCGGCGGTGGGCGTCGTGGCGGTGGCCGTCGCGCGGCATTCGACCGCCCGCGCTCCGTTCAGCCAGGTCGGCTTGGTGGGCGGAGTGGCTCTGGCCTACGTCGCCTTCCTGGTCGTGGTCCTCCGCCGCACGCCCCTGTCCGCTTACCTGTCGGGGCTGAGGCGGCGATAACCCCGTCGGTCTCCCTCGGACGAGGGACCGACTTCGTGACCCGCCCGCGTGGTCGGGCCGTTCCGGGAGGTGCGTCATTCATCCAGCGAACGACCGGCTGGTCCTGGCCGGCTTGTCCGACGGCGACCGCGTCCTCGACATCGGCGGGTGGGCGTGCCCGTTCAACCGGGCCAACTACGTCATGGACGCCCAGCCCTACGAGACGCGCGGCTACTACGGCCGCGTCGGCGGGGCGGCCAGTCAGGGCGGCGAGGCCGAGTACTTCACCAAGGAGACGTGGGTCCAGCGGGACATCTGCGACCACGCCCCGTACCCGTTCGCGGACAAGAGTCTCGACTTCGTCCTCTGTTCGCACACCCTGGAAGACATCCGCGACCCGCTTTGGGTCTGCCAAGAGATGATGCGGGTGGGGAAACGGGGCTACCTGGAAGTGCCGTCGCGGGTGGCCGAGTCGTGTCGCGGGTGGGAGTCGCCGCGGATCGCGGGGCTGTCCCACCACCGCTGGCTGATCGACATCGACCCCAAGACGGCGGCGGTCAAGTTCACGATGAAGTACCACATGATCCACGCCGACTGGCAGTTGTCGTTCCCCGCCAGACACTTCGCCGCGCTCACCGCCGAGCAGCGGGTGTCGTGGCTCTTCTGGGACGACTCGTTCGCCGTCGAGGAGGTCGCCATTCACGGCCTCGACGCGATCCGCGAGGAGCTGGACACTTTCGTCCGGAGCCACCGACCGTACTCCCGCCTCGCCGTCTCCGCCAGCACCGCCGCGCGGCGGGTGAGCGGTCAGTTCGCCCGACTCTGGAACCGCGTGCGGCGGGGGGGACGATGACCCCCGCGCACGCCGGCCGCACGATCCTCCACCTCGGGGCGGGGAAGAAGTACCACCCGGAGGCGGTGAACGTCGATCTCGTCGCGGCCACCAAGCCGGACATCGTCCACAACCTGGACGTCTGCCCGTGGCCGCTGCCGGACGGCCACTTCCGCGAGGTGTGGGCCTACGACGTGATCGAACACCTGACGGACGTGGTGCGGGCGATGGAGGAGATTCACCGGGTCTGCGCCGCCGGCGCGGTGGTGAAGATCACGGTGCCGCACTTCTCGTCCGCCAATGCGTTCACCGACCCGACCCACCGCCACTACTTCTCGGCGGCCAGCTTCAACTACTTCACCGGCGACAGCGAGTTCGACTTCTACACCGACCGGAAGTTCCGCAAGCGGACGGCCAAGATCGTGTTCCACCCGACGCTCCTGAACAAGGTCGTGCATCGCCTGGCGAACCGCTGGCCGGCGGGTTACGAGCGGGCGTGGGCGTGGACCTTCCCGGCGTGGTTCCTGTACTTCGAGCTTGAAGTCGTGAAGCCGGCGTGACCCGCATTCTCCACATCACGCCGGCGCTGTTCGGACACGGCGGGGTGTTCGGCGGGGCCGAACGGTACTCGTTCGAGCTGGCCCGGCACATGGCCCGCGCCGCGCACACCACCCTGGTGTCGTTCGGCGACGCGCCGGCGCGATTCGCCACGGCGGAGGGGCTGAGGGTCCGCGTCCTGGGGCCGGGGTGGAAAGTGCGTGGGCAGGAGTTCAACCGCCTCCATCCGGGTCTGCTGGCGGCCGTCGCGGGGGCGGATGTGATCCACTGCCACCAGCCGCACACGCTGGCGGCGGAGCTGGCGGCCCTCGTCGGCCGCGCGACGGGGCGGCCCGTGTTCGCGTCCGACCTCGGCGGCGGCGGGTGGGGGTTCGCGTCGCGGCTGAACACGGACGGCTGGTTCCGCGGCCACTTGCACATCAGCCGGTACAGCCGCACGGTGTCCGGGCATGACGGTCGCGCCGGGACCGAGGTCATCTACGGCGGCGTCGATCCGGAACTGTTCTCGCCCGATCCGGCCGTGCCGCGCGAACCGCTGGTCGTGTTCGTCGGCCGGCTGATGCCGCACAAGGGCGTGAACGACTTGGTGACGGCGTTGCCCGATGGGATGGCACTGGAACTGATCGGCCGCCCGTACCACGACCGCTTCCAAGCCGATCTCCTGCGCCTGGCCGTTGGGAAGCGAGTGACGTTTCGGCACGACTGCACCGATGCCGACATCGTCCGCGCGTACCGCCGGGCGGCCTGCGTCGTGCTGCCGAGTGTTTACCGCGACTGCTACGGCGGGGAATCTCGCGTGCCCGAACTCCTCGGCCAGACGCCACTGGAGGGGATGGCCTGCGGCACCCCGGCGATCGTCACCGACGTGGCGAGCCTACCGGAAGTGGTGGCGGACGGCGAAACCGGGTTCGTGGTCCCGGCCAACGACCCCCTGGCTCTTCGGGCGAAGTTGGAGTTCTTCCGGGACAACCCCGCCGCAATCGCCGCGATGGGAACCGCCGGACGGGCGCGGGTGCTGGAACGGTTCACCTGGCCGGCCGTCGTGTCTCGCTGTTTGGCGGCCTACAGCGATGCCGTCCGCCGATGAGGATCCTGTTCTGTAGCCACGTCCCGCTCGACCCCCGGCTGGGGGTGCCGAAGCACTACCTGGAACTGGCCGCGTCGTTCCGGTCGCTGGGGTGGGAGACGCAAGTGGTCGGCCCCGACGAGATCGCGGCCGGTTCAACGGGGGAGTTCCCGGAGGCGCTTCGAGAGTATCTGCGGCGGGAAGTGGGCGAGTGGGACGTGATCGAGTACGATCACGCCTGTCTGCCGTACCCCCGGTCGGACTTCTCGGATCGGCCGCTGATGGTGGCCCGCGTCATGCTGCTGGTCCACCACTTCCTGACGACCCCGATCCCGCCCCGACCCCGACTGCGAGCGCGGGTCGGCCAACTCCTGGCGGGGTGGCGGCGGCGAGCCAGGTTGCGGGCCGACGTGCGGCGGGCGGACGAGACCGTCCGGCAGGCGGACTTGACGGTGGTGAGCAACGACCGGGACGCCGCCGCGCTGGTCGCGCGCGGGTTGCCCGTGGAGCGGATCGCGATCCACCCGCCCGGAATCGCGGCCGCGCGTCGCCCGCTGTTCGATGCGGTGCCCGCCGGTACGCCGCCGGGCGCGCCGGTCATCGCCTTCGTCGGCACGTTCGACCCCCGCAAAGGGATGCGCGAGTTCCCGGAGTTGGTCGGGCGTGTCGCGGCGGCCGTCTCCGGCGTTCGCTTCCGTCTGCTCGGCACGGCGGGGATGGTGCGGGACGCGGCGGGCGTGCTGGGACACTTCCCGCGCCGCCTCCGCCCGCTCGTAGAAGTCCGCCCGCACTTTGAACCCGACGAGTTGCCCGGACTGCTGGCCGGCTGTTCGGTCGGGGTGTTCCCGTCCCGACTGGAGAGTTTCGGGTATGGCGTCCTGGAGATGCAAGCGGCGGCCGTGCCGGTGGTGGCCTACGACGTGCCGGGACCGCACGTCCAACTTCCGCCCGATCTGTTGGTGCCGGTGGGCGATGTCCGGGCGATGGCCGCGCGGGTGATCCGCCTCCTCGGCGACCCGGCCGGATTGTCAGCCGCCCGAGAGCAGGCCCGCGAACGGTCTCGGCAGTTCGTCTGGGAAGAGATCGCCGCGCGGACGGCGGAGACGTACCTCCGGGCGCGGCGCGTCACGAAAGCCGATGGAGGCCGGGAATGATTAAGCGAATCGCTCGGTTCCTCGCCCCCGGCCCACTCCGGCGGTGGTTTCAGAAGCGGCAGTTGCGGAACCAACTGGCCGCCTACCCCCGGCGGGTCGTCGAACACCGCTACGGCGACGAGACGCTCCGCGTCGAGTTGGCCGACGGCCTCGCCGCCGGCTGGTACGACCACGACTGGGAGCCGCTGCCGGAGCTGGCCGTCCTCGCCCGCCACCGCTTGCGGCCGGGTGCCCGCGTGTTCGATGTCGGTGCCCACCAGGGCGTCGTCGGACTGATGCTCGGCCGCCGCGTCGGGGCGAGTGGGCAGGTGATCGTCGTCGAGCCGAACCCGCACAATTTCGCCATGTGCGGCCGGAACGTCGCCCTGAACGCGATGCCGTGGGTCATCCCGCACCACGCGGCGGTGGCCGAGGTGGAGGGAACGATCCGCTTCAACGGCGGGCTAAACGGCGCGGCGGCGGCGATCAGCGACTACGGCGGGGTGACGGACGTGCCGGCCGTCACGCTCGACGCCTTGACCGCCCGCTACGGCCCGCCGGACGTGGTGTTCCTCGATGTGGAAGGGTTCGAGGCCCGCGCGCTGAAGGGAGCTGCCGCGACCTTCGCCGCGCGGCCGGACTGGTTCGTCGAGGTCCACGTCGGCTGCGGGCTGGAACGGGCGGGCGACTCCGCGGACGACATCCTCGCCCACTTCCCGGCGGCGGACTTCGAGCGGTTCGTCCACTCCGACGGGGATCCGGAGGCGATCCCGTTCGACGCCGCCCCGGCCGACAAGTTCCGCACGCGATTCTTCCTGACGGCTCTCGCCCGCGACCCCATCGGGCCGTCCGTCGGATGACTCGGTGGGCCATCCTCACGGGCGAGTATCCGCCGCAGCCGGGCGGAGTCGCCGACTACACTCGCCTCGTGGCGGGCAAGCTGGCGGCCGCCGGGGACGCGGTCGAGGTATACGCCCCGGCGTGCCCCGGCCTGGAGTCGGCCGACCCCGGTGTGACCGTCCACCGGCTGCCGGGGAATTTCGGCCCCCGCACGCTGCGGGCACTCGACGCGGGCCTCGTCGGCACACGGCCGGATCGCATCCTGATCCAGTACGTGCCGCACGCTTACGGCTGGAAGGCGATGAACCTGCCGTTCGCGGCGTGGGTGGCGAACCGGGCGCGACGAATCGCCCCGGTGTGGGTGATGGCGCACGAGGTCGTGTTCCCGTTCGCCGGGTGGCCCCCGTCCCACGCCCTGCTCGGCGGGGCGACGGCACTCATGGCCCGCCTCGTGCTGGCAACCGCCGAGCGGGTGTTCGTGTCGATTCCGGCGTGGGAGTCGAGGATTCGACGGCTCTGCCCGCAGTGCCCGGCGGCGGAGTGGCTGCCGATCCCGAGTAACGTTCCCGCCGAGGCCGACCCGGAGGAAGTCGCGGCCGTCCGCCGGCGATACGGCCCGGACGCCGACGTTCCGCTGGTCGGACAGTTCGGGACGTTCGGCGACCCGGTCGGCGACGTGCGGGGGCCGGCCGTCGCCGAGTTCCTCGCCCGAAGGCCCGTCGCGCGGATGCTGCTCGTGGGTCGCGGGACCGACCGATTCGCGCGACACCTGGCGGCGGTTTACCCCTCACTGATCGGACGGGTGAGCGCCACCGGCGAACTCGCCGCGGATCGTCTGTCCGCCCACGTCCGGGCGTGCGACCTGATGCTCCAGCCCTACCCCGACGGGGTGAGTTCGCGCCGCACCAGCGTGATGGCCGGGCTGGCGAACGGGGTGCCGGTGGCGACGAACTTGGGCGTCCTGAGCGAACCGCTGTGGGCGCGAACGACGGGCGTCGCGGTCGCCGCCAGCCCCGACCCGGTTCGACTCGCCGCCGTCGCCGGCCGCATACTGGACCTGTCCCCCGCCGACCGCGCCGCGCTCGGCCGTCGGGGGGCGGAGTTGTACCGAGCGACGTTCACGGTGGAGCGGGTGATCGACGCGCTGCGCGGCCGCGCGAACGAATCCCGCGCGGATACCACTCCCGCCGTGCGGGCGACGGCTTCCACGTCCGACGAGCATCTCCCCGGAGGCCGAGGCATGGGTGTCCTGCAGAAGTTAATCGAGCGCCTCCCGGCGTCGTGGATCCGGAGGGGGTCCGCGCTCCGGGGGCGGTTCCCGCTCGTGAAACGGGCGACGAACTGGATGCCGAATCTGCTGCGGAATCGGGACGGACGCATCCGGCAGGGGCTGGGGCGGGGGTTGCGGTTCAACGGCGGCAGTTCGGCCGTCGGGTTCCTCCTCGGCACTCACGACACCGACGTTCAATTCGCGCTCGCCCGGCTGCTCCGACCGGGGATGACCGTGTACGACTTCGGGGCGAACGTCGGCTTCACGGCCGTGCTGGCCGCCCGGTGCGTCGGCCCGACCGGGCGGGTGGACTGCTTCGAACCCCTGTCGGAGAACGCCGAGCGGATTCGCCTCAACGCCGGGCTGAACGGATTCGACCACGTCCGCATTCACCAAGTCGCCCTCGGCGACGCCGACGGGGAGGCCGACTTCCGCACCTCGCACGCCCCGACGTGGGGCCGCCTGTCCGACGCCGGGGTGACACCGGAGCAGAGTGGCGTCACCCGCGTCCCCGTCCGCCGGCTCGATTCGATGGTCGTGACCGACGGGCTGCCCGACCCGTCGCTGATCAAGATCGATGTCGAAGGGGCCGAGGCCCAGGTGCTGACCGGCGCGCGGGAGCTGCTCGCCCGCGCGGGTCCGGTACTCGTGATCGAATTGCACCACACCTACCGCGCCGTGGTGGACGCCCTGGCCGGACTGCATTACACCGTCCGCCCGCTCGTGACCGGCGGACGGGTCGCCTCCCTGAACGGCGAGTTCCAACTCCTCGCGTACCCGACCGGGCACGCCGGCGGCGAGGCCCTTTGGGCGTCCTTGGAGGCCGGCGAAAAGATGGTGATCGAGTGACGCCCGAAACGCCCGCGGCCAGCCGACCGCCGAGACGACCACGGCGGCTGCTGACGATCGCCCACTCCTACGTCGTCGGCATGAACCGCCGCCTCGCGCACGAGATGGCCCGCGTGGGTCAGGGCGATTGGGAGGTGACGGCGGTCGCGCCCGAGTACTTCGACGGGAACGACCTCCGTCCGGTGCGATTGGAAGTCGGTGCCGACGAGCCGTGCCGCGTCGTCCCCGTCCCGGCGTACCTGACCCGCCGGATTCACGCCTTCGTGTACGGCCTGCGGCTCCGGTCGCTACTCGCCGAGGGGTGGGACACCGTCCACTGCTGGGAGGAACCGTACATCCTCGCCGGCGGGCAGGTGGCGGGGTGGACGCCCCCCCGCGCCGCGCTCGTCTTCCGCACCGCGCAGAGCATCGCCAAGAACTACCCGCCGCCGTTCCGGTGGGTCGAGCGGTACGCGATGGGACGGGCCGCCGGCTGGATTTGTAGCGGCACGCTCGTCGCCCGGACGCTCTCGGCCCGCCGCGGGTACGACAAACCGATGGCCCGCATTCCGCTCGGCGTGGATGTCGCCGCGTTCCGCCCGGACCCCGCCGCCGGCCGGGCCGTGCTGCGACAACTCGGGTGGGAGCCGGGCACGCCGGTGGTCGGGTTCGTCGGCCGACTCGTCCCCGATAAAGGGGTGGAACTGCTGACCCGCGCGCTGGATCGCGTTCCCGGCGAGTGGCGGGCGCTGTTCGTCGGCGCGGGGCCGCTGGAGGCGCAACTCCGGGCGTGGGCGAGTAGCCACGGGGACCGCGTCCGCGTCCGCACCGACGTGACGCACGACTGCGTCCCGGCGTACCTGAACGCGATGACCGTGACCTGCGCGCCGAGCCAGACGCGGCCGAATTGGAAGGAGCAGTTCGGCCGGATGGCGGTCGAGGCGTTCGCCGCCGGGGTGCCGTTCCTCGGCAGTGACAGCGGCGAAATCCCGTTCGTCGTGCGGGACGCCGGCGTGATCGTCGGCGAGAGCGACGAGGCGGGGTGGGCGACCGCCATCGCGGCGATGCTCGCCGACCCGGCGCGGTGCCGCGAGTTGGCGGCGCGCGGCCGGGAGCGCGCCCACGCCGAATTCTCCTGGCCGGTCGTCGCCCGCCAGCACCTGGACTTCTTCGACCGCCTCCTCGCCACGCGGCCGGGCTGATGCGGCTCGCCGTCGTCCGCGACTTTCGCGCCGAAGGCTGGCCCAGCATGGACCTGTGCGCGGACCAGTTGCTCGCGCACCTGCCCGACGAGGTTCGCGCGGTCGATGTCGCACCGCCGTTTCGCTCCGTCATCGGTCGAGTACCCGGCATTGGCGGCATCGGGTTCAACGCCGACCGACTGCTGAACCGCCACCTCCTGTTGCCCCGGCACGTCCGCCGATTGACCCGCGACGCCGATTTCGTCCACGTCGCCGACCACAGTTACGCCCACCTCGCCCTCGCCTTGCCGCCGGGCCGGGCCGGGGTTTACTGCCACGACCTCGACGCTTTCCGCTGCATCCTCGAACCGCAGGCCGAGCGGCGGCCACGGTGGTTCCGGGCCATCGCCGGCCGCATCTTGGCCGGACTCAAGCGGGCCGCCGTGGTGTTCCACAACTCGGCCGAGGTGGGCCGCCAACTCCGCACCTGGGAGCTGGTTCGCCCCGACCGGTTGGTCCACGCCCCGCTCGGTGTCGCGGCGGAATTCACCCCGGACGCGGCGGAGTCGGTGGCACTCCCCACCCGGATCGACGGCCCGTTCCTATTGCACGTCGGCGGCGACATGCCCCGCAAGCGGCTGGATGTCCTGCTCGACGTGTTCGCGGCGGTTCGCGCGACGCGCCCCGATGTGGCGCTCGTCCAGGTCGGGCCGCCGTGGGCGACGGAACGGCTCCGCCAGATTGGACACTTGGGACTGGCAGCGGCCGTCGTGAAGCTGACGGCCCTGTCACGCCCGCAGCTCGCCGAGTTGTACCGCCGCGCGGCGGTGGTCCTGGTGCCCAGCGAGGCCGAGGGGTTCGGCCTACCGGTGATCGAGGCGCTGGCGTGCGGGGCGGCGGTGATCGCGTCCGACATTCCGGTTCTCCGCGAAGTCGGCGGGTCGGCGGTGGTCTACCGCCCGGTGGCGGCAGTCGCGGACTGGGCGACGGCCATCCTCTCGATGCTGCGCGATCCGACGGTTGCCCCGCCGCGCGTCGAGCGGCTGGCGTGGGCGGGCCGCTACAGTTGGCGGGCACATGCCCGCGTCATCGCCGAGGCGTACCAGTCCCTGCGAAGCGCCCGATGCACGTCTGCTTCCTGAACCCCGTCGGTACAATCGGCGGGGCCGAGCGGGTGTTGCTCGCCTGGGTCGCAGCCGCGCGGCGGATCGCCCCGTCCGCGCGGCTCTCGGCGGTGCTGTTCGGCGACGGCCTCCTTCGCGCCCGCCTCACTGCGAGTGGCGTCGAAGTCCACTTGCTGCCCCTCCCGGACACGCTCGCGGCGACCGGTGACACCGCGCTCCAGGACCGACCCGGCAGCGGCATTCGCCCGCTTCTCGCCACGCTTCCGGCTGCCGGCCGATTCGTCCTCCACCTTCGGAAGTTGCTGACTCGGCTCGCCCCCGACCTGATTCACTCGAACGGGTTGAAGGCCCACCTCCTCGGCGCGGCCGCGAAGCCGTCGGGCACGCCGCTGCTCTGGCACCTGCACGACTTCTACTCCGAACGACCCGTGGCCAAGTGGGGGCTGAAGCTGGCCCGCGCCGCCGCGACCGGTGGCATTGCCATATCCGACGCGATCCGGCGCGACACCCGGCGTCTGCTCCCCGGCTTTCCCGTGCGAACGGTCCTGAACACCGTGGACACGGACCACTTCACGCCCGGCGTCGGCAACCCGGATGAACTCGACCTGCTGAGTGGTATGCCGAAGGCCGCGCCGGGCACGCTCCGCGTCGGACTGGTGGCGACCTACGCGAACTGGAAGGGGCATGGCGTTTTCCTGGACGCCCTCGCCACGTTGCCCGCGTCACTCCCGTTTCGCGGGTACGTCGTCGGCGGGCCGATCTACGCGACGGGCGGCTCCCAGGTCACGCGGCTGGAATTGGAGGAGAGGATCGCAACGAACGGCCTCGCGGGGAGAGTGGGGCTGGTGCCGTTCCAGGACGATCCCGCTTCCGTGTACCGCGCGCTCGACATCGTGGTTCACGCCAGTACACGCCCGGAGCCGTTCGGCCTCACCATTGCGGAAGCCATGAGTTGCGGCCGCGCGGTGGTGGTGTCGGCGGCCGGCGGCGCGGCGGAGCTGTTCCGCGACGGCGAGGACGCCGTCGGCTTTCCGCCGGGGGACGCGGCCGCCCTGGCCGCCGCGTTGCGCCAACTCGTCGCGTCCCCGGACGCGCGCGTCGCCCTCGGTGCCGCCGCCCGTCGCCGCGCCGTCCGAACCTTCACGCCGGAGCGGTTGCTCGGCGAAGTGGGTGCGATCTACGCCGACGCCGGCCGGGGGCACCGATGAATGACGCGGCACGGCCGGCCCCGCGCGACGGTCGTCCCGGCCGGCAGATCGATTCCCTCACCGCCCTGCGCGGCGTGCTGGCGGTGTGGGTCGTCCTGTACCACTACTGGAACGAACTGCTCGTGCTGTTCCCGGCCGGAGAGTGGCTCACCCCGGTGTGCCGACACGGGCACTTCGCCGTCCCCGGCTTCTTCGCCCTGAGCGGTTTCGTCCTGGCCCACACCTACGGCATTCGGTTCGCCGCGCTGGGGGGGCGGGCGCTACTCCGGTTCTGGGCGATGCGGCTGGCGCGCCTCTACCCGGTTCACTTCACCGGCTTGCTGGCGGTGGCCGCGATGGCGGCCGCGAGCGACCGCCTCGGCTACCGGCTGGACCCCGGCGGTTACACGACGGCCGACTTCCTCCGCAACCTGTTGCTGATCCACACCTGGGTGCCCCACTTCCGGTTGAACTGGAACTACCCGTCGTGGTCGATCAGTTCCGAGTGGTTCGCGTACCTGCTCTTTCCGTTCGCCGCGCGGTGGGTTCTCCCCCGACTGGGCAGCACGGCCCGCGCGGCGGCCGCAGTCTTGGCGGGTGCGGCCGTCACCCTCCTCGTCTACTCCTTCGGGGCGGAGTGGCCGTTCCGCGAACTGCTGGTCGTCGTTCCAACATTCTTCACCGGTCTGGCACTGTTCGCCCTCGTCCGCTCCCGACCGTCGGCCAGCGGGCGGCCGGTCCGCTTCCTTCCGGAAGTCTGTCTCCTCGCCGGCGCGGTCGCGTGCTTCCTCCCCGACGAGTTCGTCGCCACCGGCGTGCTGCCGGCCGAATTCGCCCTGATCGGCGTCCTCGCCCACGCCGGCGGGCGGTGCGGGTGGGTGTGGCGAAGCCGGTCATTGGTGGCCGTCGGCGAGGTGTCCTACTCGCTGTACATGACTCACACCCTCGGCCAGAAGCTGCTGTACCGATTGCTCCCGACCTCGCGGTTCGCCGAGGACGCGATCCCGATCAAAATCGGGGTGGCCTGCGCGTACGCCGCGACGGTCCTCGCATTCTGCCTCGTCTGGTACTTCCTCGTCGAAAAACCGTGCCGCGACTGGGTTCGGGCGAGACTCCGGCGGTCGGCGGCGGGCGGACTGGCACCCGGCCCCGGCGGGTCGTAATTTGATTCGACTGCCGTGTCCCTTTTCGGATCGCCATGCCACTCGTGTCCCTCGCCGATCCGGTCCCCCTCTGCGTCGATCTCGACGGCACCCTCATCAAGTCCGACACGCTGTACGAGTCCGCCGCCGCGCTGCTCACATCGTCCCCGCTTCGGCTGGTCGCGGTGTCGGCGTCGCTGGCCGGCGGCAAGGCGAAGCTGAAGGCGCGGATGGCCGAGGCGGTGCAACTCGATCCGGCCGCCCTGCCGTACACCGACGACTTGCTGGCCTTCCTCCATGAACACAAAGCCGCCGGTCGGACGCTGATTCTGGTGACGGCCGCCGACATCCGCATCGCCCGCGCGGTGGCCGATCACGTCGGCCTCTTCGACGAGGTGCTGGCGTCCGACGGCACGCTCAACCTGCGCGGCAAGCACAAAGTGGCGGCGCTGGTGGCACGGTTCGGCGCGAAGGGCTTCGACTACGTCGGCAACGATGCCACCGACGTGGCCGTCTGGCGGGAGTGCCGGACGGCCTACGTCGCCAACGCCAGCCGGTCGGTGCGCGCGAACGCCGCGAAGGTGGCAGCGGTCGGCGCGGAGTTCGGCGGGCGGAAGCCGCTGCCAAAGGCGGTGGCGAAGGCGCTGCGGGTCCACCAGTGGGTGAAAAACGTCCTCGTCTTCGTGCCGCTGGTGGCCGCGCACCGGTACGGCGAACTCGAACCGCTCCTCGCCGTGCTTCTCTACTTCGTCGCCTTCTCGCTGACCGCCTCGTCCCTGTACGTCCTCAACGACCTGTTCGACCTGGCGGCGGATCGCAAGCACCCGACCAAGCGGAAGCGGCCGTTCGCGGCCGGCGACCTGCCCGTCAGTTGGGGCATGGTCGGCGGGCCGCTGCTGCTCGCCGTCGGACTGGCCATCGGGTTCGCGGTGTCGCTCGCCGCCGGGATCGTGCTGGCTTTCTACGCCGCGCTGACGCTGACCTATTCGGCGGTGCTGAAGCGGCTGGCGCTGATCGACGTGTTCGTGCTGGCCGCGTTCTACATGATTCGCATCGTCGGCGGCGGGGCGGCGGCCGGCGTCGTGGCGTCCGAGTGGCTGCTCGGCTTCTCGTGGTTCTTCTTCCTCAGCCTCGGCTTCCTGAAGCGGGTGACGGAACTCATGCGGGTGCGGGACAAGCACGGCGAGGACGGCCACGCGCGCGGGTATCGGGTCCGCGACCTGGACATGCTCAGCCGGTTCGGGGTGGCCAGCGGGTTCGCCTCGGCCCTGGTGCTGGCGCTGTACGTGCGGTCGCCGATGGGGGTGGCCGTGTACGCCGTGCCGGAAGCGCTGTGGGCGAGCGTGCCGCTGTTGCTACTGTGGGTGTGCCGGCTGTGGCTGCACACCGAACGCGGCCGGATGCACGACGACCCGATCGTGTTCGCCCTGAAGGACCGCGCCAGTTGGGCCATCCTCGGGCTGCTCGCCGTGACCGTCGGTGTGGCCCGCCTGGCCCATTTTTGATGACCACCACCACCGCACCGCTGACCAACCGCGACCTGAAGGCCGCCGCCAAGCGGCTCTACGCCGACGCTTCGGCCGCCGGCCGGACGATCCAGTCGCTCCGCCCGTACATCTGCCCGTTCACCCGGCTGCTGGATTTCGTCCCGCCGGGTTCGCGCGTCCTCGACATCGGCTGCGGGGCCGGGTTGCTCCTGGCGCTGGCAGCGGACACCCGTCCGCTTGGGGCCAGCGTCGGGTTCGATTCCAACGGCAAGGCCATTGCGGTCGCGGAGCTGGCGGCGAAACGCTTGGCGGCGGAAGGGAAATCCGTGCCGCAGTTCATCCGGCTGGATGTCCGCGACCCGTGGCCGAGCGGGACGTTCGACGTGGTGGCGATGATCGACGTGCTGCACCACGTCCCGGTTGTCGCCCAGCAGTCGGCGATCATGCAGGCCGTGGCGAATGTCCCGCCGGGCGGCACCTTCCTGTACAAGGACATCGCCCCGCGCCCGCTGTGGCGGGCCTGGATGAACCGCCTGCACGACCTCGTGATGGTCCGCGAGTGGATTCACTACGTGTACCCCGAGAAGGTCGTCGCGTGGGCGACCGCCGGCGGGCTGACGCTGCGACGGCGCGAGTGGATTCCGCAGGTGTGGTACGGCCACGACTTGCTGGTGTTCGACCGCCCGGCGTGAGCCACTGCCGAAGTTCTCGATTGACGGCGGGGCGTGCGACCGGGACACTGGCGTCGGTTCCCCACCTCCTCTCCAAGGCAACCCATGTTCCGCGCGTTCGTCACCACCGCCGTCGCCCTCCTGCTCGCCGCCGTGCCGTTACCGGCCGACGAGCCGAAGCCGCTGGAACTGTTCAACGGCAAAGACCTCACCGGCTGGGGGTACAAGGCGGGCGACAAGTTCGAGGCGTTCGACGGCAAGACCGAGGCGTCCGACAAACGGTACTCGGCGAAGGACGGGATCCTGGTGGTCAACCCCGGCAAGGGCACGAAGGAACTCTGGACGGCCGCCAAGTTCCCCAAGGACTTCGAGCTGCGGCTGGAGTTCCGGGCGGCGGTGAACGCGGACAGCGGGCTGTTCGTCCGCGGCCCGCAGCTCCAGGTCCGCGACTACCTCGTGGCCGGGCCGTTCAAGGAACTGAAGAAGTACAAGGCGCAGGACTGGAACGAGATCGTCGTGATCGTGAAGGGCACGACGGCCGAAAGTACCTGCAACGGCGAGCCGCTGGGGAAGGCGATGAAGGTGCCGGAGACGGGGCCGATCGGGTTGGAAGCGGATCGCGGCCAGATGGAGTACCGCAACATCCGCCTCAAGGAACTCAAGTAGGCCTGATAGGGCGATCCGAGGCGGAAGCGCGAGCGACGGTCTTCTG
>JAYUFU010000048.1:0-7910 GCA_043738505.1 Fimbriiglobus sp.
GCACCCCGCGGTGGCCGGGGAACGGCTCGGCGGCCGCGTTCCCGATCTTCCCGTCCCGCCAGCCGGCGTCGGCCGGGTGGCGATGCCGCAGGCGAAGCAGGCGACGCCCGTGAAGTGGACCCGCGTCACGGCGATGGGGCCGAGGGCCGTCACGACCGTGCGCGGCGCGGTCCCTTTGTGGCGGAGGCGGTGGCCGCGGTCGCAAGTTCGGGACCCCCCTTTTCCACCGCCCCGTCGGCGGTGTGCCGGGCCATCGACGGGAGGACGCCGGTGAGGAACTGCCGCCCGCGGGTGAGCAGGAGGGACTCGCGGCGGTCGAGGCTGCGGCCGTGCGGGGCGGCCCCGGCGGTCGATTCGACCTCGCGGGCCAGGGTCAGAGCCCGCTCGACGACCAGCCGCTGGAAGTCGGTGAGCGGGGGAACGGAAGCGGTCATGGGGCATCCTGCCGGAGGGGGAAAGCGGCAAGGTCGCCCATCCCGCCCAAAAGTGCCAGGGAACTTTGGCGCACCCTCCCGCCGGGCGAGTGCGCCAGTGGGGGGTAGGTCTTTGCGTTTGCCGCGGTTTTCAAGACCCCACCCCCCAGCCCCTCCCCATGAATGGAGAGGGGTGCTCAACGGGGAAACGTCGTGGGGGAACCGCCGTGGTACCCGAAATGCTCGGCGGAACCGCGACCACGCGACCCTTTTGAACACCCCCTCTCCGGGACGGGGAGGGGGCCGGGGGGTGGGGTCTTCGGCCCGAGTTCATCCCGATACCTTCCCTTGACAGCTCCCGTTGATCGGTGCGTTAAATCTGAACTTCGGCCGGCTGCATGACCATCGGGTCTTGCCCGTCGGCGATGGGCGGCAGGGTGTACTGCTTCACCCGCCAGCCGCCGTGTTGCAGCTCGCCGGCGAACGGGGCCTCGCCGGTGACGTTGCCGGTCAGCCGCACGGCCGACGGGTCGAACCCCTTGGCCACCGTCACCCGGTCGCCGTCCGCGCCGCCCATCACCGGCTCGAACGTCACGTATTTCCTCAGCGTGGCGGCGGCCTTCGGGTGGACCAGCCGCACGGCGTCCAAGAGTTTCTGTTCCATCGCTGCATCCTTCGGCAGTTCGGGGGGTAGCGTGTCCAGCAGGAAGTCGAGCAGTCGGGCTTCGGCTTGCAGCACGGCGAGCAACCGGAGCGGTTCGCCGGACGGCTTCGGCGGGGCGGCGGGGCCGGTCGCGGCGACGGGGGTCGCGGTGCCGAGCGCGGCGTCGATCTTCGCTTTCAGCGCGGCGTCTTGGTTGGCGCGGCCGGCCACGGTCAGCCCCCACATCGCGCCGCCCCAACTGCCGGCCCGCGACACCGCCATGCCGATCATCAGCAGAAGGGCCATGCCCAGACCGATTCCGACGCCGAGCAGGAGGGCTTGCGTGTCCATGACGACGGTTCTCCGTGGGAAAACGAGGAACAGCCGTTATACGGGCGGGGTCAGCGGGAGTCGTCGAACAGGACGTGGCCGAACGGCGTGTCGGGGTCGTACTGGCCGTCGAAGGTCCACCGGCAAGTGCCGATGACCCCCGCCGAGACCGAGGATCGGCGGCACCGCCAGCGGCAATCCGGGGCGAAACAGGACCGGCCAATCGAACGGGTAGCCGGTGCGCTCCGCGTTCCACCACAGGCGGATGCGACCGGGCCGCACGCGGATGGCGTTCGTGCCGGAGGCGGTGCCGAGGTGGAGAGTCGTTTCGACGTGCGGCGGTGGGAGGGGAATGCCCCAGTTCGTCGCGGCGTCGAGTCCGACGAAGGTCATCGATGCGCCGGTATCGACGACGAAGTGGATCGGGTTCGTCCCACCTGATCGCGTTTGCAAGTGGAGCAACACACGCGGCTGCAACCCGACCGCGCCGAGTTCGATGGCTCGACCCTCATGCATCCGCCGATACCCGACACGGAGGGACGGTTGTCGCAACGCATTCGACATTTCAATCTCCAACTGGGTTCACACTTGGTAAGCCCAAAGTTCACCGAGCGGCCAGTCCCAGTGCGTCCGGGACTTCAGTTCGTCCGGAATCTCCGGGGCCAGTTCCCGTACTTGGTCCTCGCCGGCGGCCAGGACGACGACGTAGCCGTTGACGCGGGTGGTGATGATCACGTCGCCGCCGTGCAGGTGTTGCAGCGTCCAGTCCTCGCGGATGGCGGCCAGCGCGCGCTCGGTGGGCGGCGGCACCTTGTCGCCGAGCAGCCGGTGCAGGTCCGGCTCGACGAAGTCCGGCACCGGCAGCGGCGGCGGCACCAGCCGGCCGTGCAGGATGTCCAGCGCCCGCGCCACCAGCGGGCTGACCGGCGCGGCGGGGGTCGGGGCATCGAGTTCGTCGGTCAGGGTGAGCGGCATGGTTCGCCTCCGGGTGGAATCGCGGCCCGACGGATTTCAGTTTACCACCGGTATACACTTCCCGTAACTCTCTCTCCGGAGGCGCGCCATGTCCGCCGTCATCCTGTCCGCCGTCCGCACGCCCGTCGGCAAGTTCCTCGGCGGGCTGGCCGACGTGCCCGCGCCGAAGCTGGCCGCCGTCGCCATCGCGGAAGCCTTGAATCGCGGCAACGTCCCACCCGCTATGGTGGACGAAGTGATCCTCGGCCAAGTGCTGCAAGCCGGCGTCGGGCAGGCCCCGGCCCGGCAGGCGGCGCTCGCGGCCGGGCTGCCCGACACCATCGCCGCGTTCGCCGTGAACAAGGTGTGCGGGTCCGGCTTGAAGGCGGTCATGCTGGCGGCGCAAGCGATCCGCGCCGGGGACGCGAGCGTCGTCGTCGCGGGCGGCATGGAGAACATGAGCCGTGCGCCGTTCCTGCTGCCGAACGTCCGCGCCGGCTACAAGTACGGCGACCAAACCGCCAAGGATTCGCTCATCCACGACGGCCTCTGGTGCGCCTTCGAGAACTGGGCGATGGGCGAGGCGGCCGAACACATCGCCACGAAGTGCGGCATCAGCCGGGGCGAGCAGGACCGGTTCAGCGTGCAGAGCCACCAGCGGGCGACGGCGGCGTGGGCGGCGGGCGCGTTCGCGGTCGAAGTCGTGCCGGTGACGGTCGGCAGCGGGCCGAAGGCCAAAACAGTCAGCCAGGATGAGGGCATTCGGGCCGACTCGTCGGTCGAAGGGCTGGCGAAGCTGAAGCCGGCGTTCCGACCGGACGGCACCGTCACCGCCGGGAACGCCTCGCAACTGAGCGACGGGGCGGCGGCGGTCGTCGTGGCGTCCGAAGACGCGGCGAAGAAACTCGGCGCGAAACCGCTGGTCCGCATCGTCGCCTACGCCACCAGCGGGGTGTCGCCGAAGGACATCTTTCTCGCCCCGGTATCGGCCGTGCAAATGGTGCTGTCGAAGGCCGGCCTCGCGCTCGGCGACATCGACCTGCTCGAGTTGAACGAGGCGTTCGCGGCGCAAATGCTGGCGTGCGGGAAGGAACTCGGGTTGAATGAGGAGCGGGTGAACGTGAACGGCGGTGGCGTGGCGCTCGGCCACCCCATCGGCGCGAGCGGCGCGCGGGTGCTGGTGACGCTGGTCCACGCCTTGCACGCCCGGCAACTGCGGTACGGCCTCGCCAGCCTGTGCCTCGGCGGCGGCAACGCCGTGGCGATGGTGGTCGAGCGGGTGTGAGTCGGCTGTGAACCGTTCAATAAAACGGAACACGGATGACACGGATCAAAGCCGGGATGAAGAGGATCCGAATGAAGAAATTCTGGGTTTGATCCCGGCTTTGATCCCTGCTTCAATCCGTGTCATCCGTGTTCCTCTTTTTGAATGGTGTCCGATGCGCTGCCTCCTGCTCCTGCTCGCTGTCGGCTGTGGTGGCCCCAAAGAGGAGCCGAAGCCGAAGGCCGAGGAGCCGAAGGCCGGCGCGCTCGACCGCGCCAAGCCGTCCCGCGCCGGGTCCGACTGGCCGACCCTGTTGGGGCCGACCCGCGACGGCGTGTCCACCGAGAAGGGCATCCTCACGACGTGGCCGAAGGACGGGCTGAAGAAGCTGTGGGAGTGCGACCTCGGCCAGGGGTACGCCCCGCCGGTGACGGCCGACGGCAAGCTGTACCACTTCGACCGCTTCGGCGACGCCGCCCGCCTGACCGCCCGCAACGCCGAGACCGGCGAACTGCTTTGGAAGTACGAGTACCCGACCGGGTACGAGGACCAGTACGGGTACGACCCCGGCCCGCGCGCCTGCCCGGTGATCGACGGCGACCACATCTATATCCACGGCGTGGATGGTGTTCTTGCGTGCATATCGACGGCTGGCAAGGAACTCTGGAAGGTGGACACCAAGGCGAAGTACCGCTTCCACCAGAACTTTTTCGGCGTCGGCAGCGTGCCGCTGGTGGTCGACGACCTGCTGATCGTGCCGGTCGGCGGCAGCAAGGGGCCGAAGCCGTTCGACTTCCGCGAGGTGACGGGCGACGGCTCCGGGTTCGTCGCGTTCGACAAGAAGACCGGGGTCGAGAAGTACAAATCCACCGACGAACTCGGCAGCTACAGCAGCCCGGTCCTCACCACCTTGCACGGCAAGAAGACGGCGGTCTACTTCGCGCGGGGCGGGCTGGTCGGCATCGACCCGGCGACCGGCAAGGAGCGGTTCAAATTCCCCTGGCGCGCCAGGTCGCTGGAGAGCGTGAACGCCGCCAACCCCGTGATCGTCGGCAACCAAATCCTGATCGCCGAGTGCTACGAGAAAGGCGCGGCGCTGGTCGAGATTCAAGCCGACTTCAAGGTGAAGGAACTCTGGTCGGACAAAGACCCGGACAAGGACGAGAAGTCGCTGCTGGCGCACTGGGCGACGCCGATCCTGGACGGCAAGTACGTCTACGGGTGCAGCGGCCGGCACCAGAACGAGGGCGACATCCGCTGCGTGGAGCTGGCCACCGGCGCGGTGAAGTGGAAGCAGACGAAGACCACCCGCACGACCTTCACGAAGATCGACGGCCACCTCCTCGCGCTCGGCGAAGACGGCACGCTGACGCTGGTCAAGCCGACCCCGGACAAGTTCGAGAAGGTGGCGCAGTGGAAGGACGTGCCGGAACTGGAGTACCCGTGCTGGGCACCGCCGGTCGTCAGCCGCGGGCTGCTGTACCTGCGGGGGAAAGGCAAGCTGGCCTGCTACGAGCTGGTCCCGAAGAAGTGACGGAGTTGCGTTCCCAGGGTCGCGCAGCGCACCCTGGGATGCCAGCAAGATTTGCCAGACCCGTTGCCCTGTTCCGCCCACCTTCCCCCTTGCTTTGGCCCGCTTCCTACGCCACAATTACCCACCTGCCGATTCGTCGGCCCGACGCACCCCGTCGCGGCCGATGTCCGACCTCCCGCCGAACCTCCCCTTCCGAGGGCGACTCCCCATGCCTCGCCTGCCCGTTGCCGTGCTGTTTCTGGCGTTCGCCGCCGTCGCCCACGGCCAGGACGCCGCCCTGCCGAAGCCGGCCGACATCAAGACGCTCGCCATTCACCCGGACAAAATCGCCCTCACCGGCGACGACGCCTCCACGCAACTCGTCGTCACCGCCACCCTGAATGACGGCAAGCTGGTGGACCTCACGCACGACGTGAAGTTCGCCGTCGCCGACGGAAAGACCGTGAGCGTGTCCGACACCGGCCGAGTGCTGCCGAAGGCGAACGGCACGACGGACCTCGTCGCCACGTTCGGCGACAAGACGGCCCGCGCCGCCGTCACCGCCAAGAGCGTCGGCGACGCGCTGCCGATCAACTTCGGCAACCAGGTGGTGCCGGTGTTCACGAAGCTGGGGTGCAACAGCGGCGGCTGCCACGGCAAGGCGTCCGGGCAGAACGGCTTCCGCATCTCGCTTCTGGGGTTTGAACCCGAACTCGACTACACGACACTGGTGAAAGAGGGCCGCGGCCGGCGGATGTTCCCCGCCGCGCCGGATCAGTCCTTGTTCCTGCTGAAGGCCGTCGGCGCGGTGCCCCACGGCGGCGGCAAGAAGATGGAAGTGAACAGCGACGAGTACAAGATCGTCCGCCGGTGGATCGCGTCCGGGATGCCGTTCGGGAACGAGACCGATCCGAAGGTGACGAAGATCAGCGTCTTCCCGGACGCCCGCGTGCTGCCCCGGCAGGTCAAGCAGCAGTTCGCCGTGTACGCCCACTTCAGCGACGGCACCGTTGAAGACATCACCCGTCGGGCGCAGTTCGAGTCGAACGATCAGGACGTGGCGGTGGTGGACGGCAACGGCCTCGTCCGCACCCTCGGCCTCAGCGGGCAGGCGGCGATCATGGCCCGCTTCCAGGGGAACGTCGCCGTGTTCCGCGCGACGGTGCCGCTGGGCGTGAAGACGCCGGCGTGGACCTTCGCCGAGAAGACCGTCGTGGACAAGCACGCGGCCCAGAAGTGGCGCGAACTCGGCCTCGTGCCCAGCGAACTGAGCGGCGACGAGCAGTTCGCCCGCCGGGTCTATCTCGACATCACCGGCACGCTGCCGACGCCGAAGCAAGTCACCGACTTCGCCGCCGACAAGGCCACCGACAAGCGGGACAAGCTGATCGACAAGCTGCTGGACTCGCCGGAATACGCCTACTTCTTCTCCAGCAAGTGGGCCGACATCCTGCGGGTGAAGCGGCGCGGCGAGGCGACCCGCGCCCCCGGCACGTTCGCCTTCCACGGCTGGATTCGGGAAGCGGTCGCCACCGACATGCCGTACAGCGACTTCGTGCGGACGATCCTGGGCGCGACCGGCGAGGAAACCAAATCGCCGACGACGGTCTGGTACAAGGAACTGGAGAAGCCGGAGCAGTTCGTCGACGACGTGTCGCAGGTGTTCCTCGGCCAGCGGCTGGGGTGCGCCAACTGCCACCACCACCCCTACGAGAAGTGGAGCCAGGACGACTACTGGGGCCTCGCCGCGTTCTTCGGGCGGGTCGGCAAGAAGACGGTCAACATGCCGGTGCGGAACGCCAACCAGAACGCGCAGACGGCGCAGGTGATCTTCAACAAGAAGGACGGGACGGTCACGAACAAGCGGACGAACAAGGTGGCGCTGATGAAGCCGCTCGACGGCGAACCGGTGGAGGTAGCGGCGGAAGACGACCCGCGCGTGAAGCTGGCCGACTGGATGACCGACCCGAAGAACCCGTTCTTCGCCCGCGCCGTGGCGAACCGCTACTGGGCGCACTTCCTCGGCCGGGGCATTGTCGATCCCCTCGACGACATGCGCGTCACGAACCCGCCGAGCAACCCGGAACTGCTCGACGCGCTGGCCAAGAACCTCGTCGATAACAACTTCAGCCTGAAGGCGCTGGTGAAGACCATCGTGAAGAGCCGGACGTACCAACTGAGCAGCACGCCGAACGAGTTCAACAAGACGGACAAGCAGGCCTACGCCCGGTACTACCCGAAGCGGCTGCAAGCCGAGGTGCTGCTGGACGCGGTGAACCAGCTCGCCGACAGCCCGCAGGCGTTCAACGGCGTGCCGAAGGACCGCAACGGCCTGACGCGGGCGATCCAGTTGCCGGACGAGTCGTTCTCGTCGTACTTCCTGGACGTGTTCGGCCGCCCGCAGCGGATCAGCGCGTGCGAGTGCGAGCGGGTCAGCGAGGCGAACCTCGCCATGATCCTGCACCTTCTGAATAGCGATGAAGTGCAGGGCAAGATCACCCGCGGCGGCGGCCGCGCCGAGCAACTGGCGAAGGCCGACGACAAGCGGCCGGACGCCGAGAAGGTGGAGGAGATCTTCCTGTGGGCGTTCGCCCGCAAGCCGTCGAAGAGCGACCTGGACGCGGCGCTGGCGCACATCCAGAAGCACGAGAAGGCGAAGAAGACGGCCTACGAGAATTTGATTTGGGCCGTCATGAACACGAAGGAGTTCGTGTTCAACCAGTGAGCATTTGGGGTTCGCGGAACCACCCCGCTCCCTGCGGTCGCGGCGACGACAAGCGCCTTGTCGTCGCC
>JAYUFU010000049.1:0-7910 GCA_043738505.1 Fimbriiglobus sp.
CCCGCTCGCGGAGCGAGCAGAACACTACTAGCCGCCCCCGTACACTGCCTTCGTCCCAAAGACCCACTCGAACCCACCGAATGCCGCCCGCCCTCGCCAACCCGGTCGCCCAACTCGCGCTCGCCGCCGTCTTGGGCCTGCTCGGGTTCTTCCTGCTGCTGCCGAAGCCCCGGTTCCGCTCGGTCGCCGGCGGCACGTTCTTCGTCATCGCCGCGTTCGCCGTCCTCGCCGGGTTCGTCTACCTGCGGTTCGGCAAGCCGATCGAAAGCCTGCTGCCGGACATCCTGTTCTGCCTCTTTTCCGGCGGGGCGGTGCTGTTCGGCACCGTCCTCGTGACGAACAGCAACCCGGCGCGCGGGGCCATCGCCTTCGCGTTCGTCATCCTGAGTACGTGCGGGCTGTTCCTGCTGCTGGCCGCGCCGTTCCTGGTGGCCGCGACCGTCATCATCTACGCCGGGGCGATCATCGTCACGTTCCTGTTCGTGCTGATGCTGTCGCACGTGTCCGGGCCGTCCGACGAGAACGACCGCACCCGCGAGCCGCTGCTCGGCAGCCTGGCCGGATTCGCGTTCATCGGCCTACTGCTGATGACGCTGAACCTGAGCGCCGCCAAGCCCGGCACGGAGACGGCGGACGCGCCGCTGCTGCCGGTGGAACCGCTCACGCGGGCGGATCGGGCGGCACTCGCCGAAGCCGCCGTCGAACTCGACACCGCTCTAGCCGCGGACGACGCCGACAAGGTGAAAGCGGCGGTGAAGGCGGCGAGCGAGAAGGTGGCCGACATCGTCGGTGAACCGGGCCAACCGCTCAGCGGCACGACGGTGTTCGACCGCCACCGCCTGTTCACCGACGTGAAAGTCGGCGACCCGCGCGAAGGGGCGTTCCTCCAGGCGTCGGCCAAACTCCAGCGGGCGAACGCCGTGCTGGAGAACGAGGCGGCGATGGCGACCGGCTCCGAGGCGGCGAAGATTGCCAAAGCGGCGGCGAAGAAGCTGCGGGACGAGATCGCGCTGTACTCCGGGTACGGCCAACTGCCGGCGCGGAACGTGGCGAACGTCGGGTTCGTGCTGTACTCGGAACACATCCTGGCGGTGGAACTGGCCGGCACCCTGCTGCTGGTGGCCACCATCGGGGCGGTGGCCATCGCCGGTCGCCGGAAAGAGGTGACGGCATGATTTCGCTGTGGCATTTCCTGGCGGTCGGGGCGGTCCTGTTCGGCCTCGGGCTGATCGGGTTCCTCACCCGCCGCAACCTGATCACCATGTTCCTGTGCGCGGAGATGATGCTGCAAGGGGTGGTGCTGAACTTCCTCGCCTTCGGCCGCTACCACGGGAACATGAGCGGGCAGGTGTTCGGCCTGTTCATCATCACGGTGGCGGCGTGCGAGGCCGGGCTGGCGCTGGCCCTGTTCCTGATGCTGTACAAGAAGGGCAAGACGCTGGACTCGGCCGACTGGCAGGGGGTCCGCGAGGCCGGCCTGCCGCCGACGGTGGACGCCGACCCGCTGCCGACGCCGGCCGCCGAGCCGGAGCCGCCGAAGCTGCCGGTCGCCGGGCGGATGCCCAGTTCGTTCGCCGCGCCGCACCAGGAGACGACCCGTGCCTGAGTTTGGCTCCGCGATGTCCCTGGCTCTGATCGCCCTGGCGTTGCCGCTGGCGGGGGCGCTGCTGTCCGCCCTGTGCGGGCTGGTGAAGCTGCCGAAGTTGGTGCACCTGCCGGCCGTGGTCTCGTTCGCCGCCGCGTCCGTCCTGTCGCTGGGCGTCCTCGTCGAGGTGTACCACGGCGATGGCCCGCTGACGTTCGCCGCCGACCTGGGGACGTGGTTCTCGGCCGGGCACCTGACGGCCCAAGTCACGTTCACGCTCGACCCGCTGGCGCTGACGATGCTCTGCACGGTGACGTTCATCGCCACCTGGATCGCCGTCTTCTCGGCGTCGTACATGCGCGGCGACGAGGGGTACGCCCGCTACTTCGCGGTGATGGGCCTGTTCGTCTTCTTCATGTGCCTGCTGGTGCTGGCCAACAACCTGTTCCTGTTGGTGGCCGGGTGGGAGGGGGTCGGCCTCTGTAGCTACCTGCTGGTCGGCTACTACTACGCCAAGCCGAGCGCGGCGTCGGCCGCGCGGAAGGCGTTCCTCGTCACCCGCCTGGGCGACGTGGGGCTGATCCTCGGCGTCTTCCTGCTGTGGCGGCTGGGCGGGTACGCGACGGACCTGACCGTGCTGTTCCAGAACATCGAGAAGTCGCCGCCGTCCGCCGCCGAGATGACGACCGTCTGCCTGCTGCTGTTCTGCGGGGCGGTCGGGAAGTCGGCGCAACTGCCGCTGTACGTCTGGCTGCCGGACGCGATGGAAGGGCCGACGCCGGTGTCGGCGCTCATCCACGCCGCCACGATGGTGACGGCCGGCGTCTACCTGCTCGCCCGCTGCGCCCCGCTGTTCGTGCTGTCGCCGGACGCGCAGCTGGTGGTGGCCGTCGTCGGCGGGCTGACGGCGTTCCTGGCCGCGTTCATCGCCCTCGCACAGAACGACCTGAAGCGGGTGCTGGCGTACTCCACCGTCAGCCAGCTCGGGTTCATGTTCATGGCCCTGGGGTGCGGCGGGGTGGTGTCGCCGAAGACGACCGTGATGGCCGCGATCTTCCACCTGTTCACGCACGCCTTCTTCAAGGCGCTCCTGTTCCTCGGCAGCGGGTCGGTGATGCACGCGATGGGCGGGGTCATCGACATGCGGAAGTTCGGCGGGCTGCGGACGGTGATGCCGGTCACGCACCTGACGTTCCTCGTCGGGTCGCTGACGCTGGCCGGCTTCCCGCTGCTGTCCGGGTTCTGGTCGAAGGACCACATCCTGCACGCCCTCATGGACGCCGGCGAGACGCGGATGAAGTACCACAACATCTACTACGGCATCTTCCTGCTCGCCGCGCTGACGGCGCTCATGACCGCCTTCTACACCTTCCGCGCGTACTTCCTGACCTTCTGGGGGCCGCCGCGGATCCCGCACGAGGCGCACGGCCACGCCCACGAGTCGCCCCTGGCGATGACCGTGCCGCTGATCGTACTGGCCGTGTTCGCACTCGGCGTCGGCTTCGTGGTGGACCCGCTGACGCACGGGTTCGGCCACTTCCTCGACCGCACGCCGAGCGTGATCCAGGCCGACAAACTGTATCTGAAGACCTCGAACATGCTGCCGGCGGGGCACGAGTTCAGTTGGACCGTGGCCCTGCTGAGCGCGGCACTGGCCGGCGTCGGCATCCTGGCGGCGGCAATTCTGTACGGTCGCGGCGGGCCGGAGAAGGTGCCCCCGGCGCTGGCCGGCCTGCACGCCCTGTCGGCGAACAAGCTGTACGTGGACGAGGTGTACGAGGCGACGCTGGTGAAGCCGGCCGAGGGGTTCGCCGTCGCCGGCCGCCAGTTCGACTCGTTCCTCGACGCCCTGGCCCGGCTGCTCAGTTACGTCCCCCGGTTCGGGGCGGCGGTGCTGCGGCCGCTCCAGAACGGCCTGGTCCAGTTCTACGCCCTCGGCATGGTCCTCGGGTTGGGGGTGTTCCTCACGGTGATTCTCGTCCGCTCGGCGAAATGAATAGTTCCGGGTTTCGCCCCGGAGGGGCCGACGGACGTAGCCAGGGGCGGAAGCCCCTGGAAGGCAATGCCCTCGAAACTCGGACCCTGAAACCGACACATGGAATACCTCCCGCTGATCGTGCTGTTGGTGCTGGCCGTGCCGCTCGGCTTCGCCGTGCTGGTGGCGGCGTCCGGCCGCGCGTCCCACTGCCTCGCCCCGCTGCTGGCGCAGCTGCACCTGGGCCTGACCGCCGCGCTGGTGGTGTGCGGCGCGAACGTCCTCATCGACCGCGCCGACACCCTGCGGAGCGAGGGACGAATCGGGTTCCAGCCGCTGTTCGTTCCCGGCGACCCAAACGTCGCACAGGAAGCCGGTAGCCCGCCCTACCCGACCACCACCTGGAACCTGTTCACCCTGGCCCCGGTCGTCGCCGGATTACCGGCCCCGGCGGTGCAGTTCTTCATCGGGGTGGACGGTCTGAACCTGTGGCTGGTGGCGCTGACCAGCTTCCTCACGTACATCGCCATCCTGGTGTCCCGCAGGTCCGCCGCCGAGCGGCCGGCGGCGTACTACGCCTGGCTGTTCGCGCTCCAGGCGTTCATCACCGGCGCGTTCCTGTCGTTCGACGTGATCCTCTTCTACCTGTTCTTCGAGCTGACCCTGGTGCCGACGTTCTTCCTCATCGGCGGGTGGGGCGTCGGCGGCGGCAAGCGGGACGCGGCGCGGAAGTTCTTCCTGTACACGCTCCTCGGCGGGCTGCTGACGCTGACCGGCATCATCGGCCTCGTGCTGACCAACCCGACGCCGGTGTCGCCGAGTACCGGCAGGGTGGTCGGGCCGAACGACCGGGCCGGGGTGTTTCCGACGGCCGGGCCGGTGACGTTCTCCATCCCGCAACTGATGCGGAACGCCGAGACGTGGGTGGTCGCCCACCGCGAGCGGGCGAAGGTGGCCGCCGACAAGGCGACGGCCGCGCCGACCGCCGAGAACACCGCCGCCGCCGAGACGCGGGCGACCGACCGCGACCGGCACATGCACTTGCAGTCGTGGCTGTTCTTCGCGCTCGTCGCCGGGTTCGTCGTCAAGATTCCGCTGGTGCCGTTCCACACCTGGCTGCCGGCGGCGTATGCCGAAGCGCCGCCGGCCGTCACCCTCATGATGTCCGCGCTGATGGCGAAGCTGGGCACCCTCGGCCTGCTGCGGGTGGTGCTGCCGCTCTGTCCGGACGCCTCGGTGGAATACGGGCTGCCGGTGTTCGGCTTCCTCGGCGCGGTCGGCATCGTGTACGCCGCGCTGTGCGCCTACGCCCAGCGGGACATCAAAATGGTGGCCGCGTACAGCAGCGTGTCGCACCTCGGCCTGCTGGTGCTGGGCACGTTCGCGCTGAACCGCGAGGGGCTGGCCGGGGCGGCGCTGCACATGGTCAACCACGGGCTGACCGCCGGGGCGCTGTTCGCACTGGTGGCGTTCCTGGCCGACCGGTACAAGACCACCGACACGACCGCCTACGGCGGGCTGATCGGCAAGTTCCCCCGGTACGCCTTCTACACGTTCGTCATCGCGCTGGCCAGCGTCGGGCTGCCGGGGCTGAACAACTTCGTGTCCGAGATGCTGCTCATCGGCGCGACGCTGACGCCGGGCAACACCTACCTCGTCGGGTACGGCATGGCCGTGACCGCCGCCTTCGGCATCTTCCTGTCGGCGTGGTACCTGTTCACGATGATTCGGAAGGTGTTCTTTGGCCCCGTCCGAGTGCCGCCGACGGCCGACACCGAGCCGCGCGACACCACCGTCGTCGAGTCGCTGGCGTTCGGCCTGCCGGCGCTATTGTGCCTCGTCCTCGGTCTGTATCCGCAGCCGATCCTGGACAGCATCGACGGGGACGTGACGCTCCTGATGCACCGCTTGGACAGCGCCCGCGAGCGGCTTTACCCGCAGTCGTTCCTGTTGGAGTACCCGCCGAAGCCGCCGGCGGCCCCGTTCGTCGTCCCCGCCGGAATGGCCCCGGCGCAAATGGGCGGCGGTGGTGCCCCGAAGGGGCCTGGCGGGCCGAAGGGGGGAGGCCCCGCGCCGAAGGGCAAGGGCGGCGGCGGGCCGAAAGGGCCGGTGCTGTAACCCCGCCGGACATCCTCATTCGATTCGACCACCGCAGGACTTCCGCCCGTGAACCCGCTCGACAACGCCGAATACGTCGCGCTCCTGACCGGCTCGGTGCGGCTGGTGCTGCCCGAGGTGGCGCTCGTCGGCACGGCCTGCGCGCTGTTCCTGCTCGCCGCCTTCGGGGTCGGGCGGAGCGCCGCGTTCGCCGTCTCGCTGCTCGGCATCGGCGGGGTGGCCGCCGTCGCCGTCCTGTTCCCGGAGCCGGCACTGGCCGCCGACAAGCTGGCGCTGGCCGTCATCGACCCGTCGAAAATGGCCGAGTTCGTCCGCTGGCTGGCGCTGGTGTCGGCCGCCGTCTTCGCGTTCATCGGCTGGGCGGACACGCGGAAGGAGACGGCCGCCGAGTACCTCGCGTGCCTGCTGGTGGTGGCCGCCGGGCTGTCGCTGGTGGCGAGAGCTAACGACCTCGTGTCGCTGTTCCTGGCCCTGGAGATGATCGGCATCCCGACTTACGTCCTCCTGTACCTGCCGAGCCGGTCGGCGGCGGGGCAGGAGGCGACGATGAAGTACTTCATGCTGAGCGTGCTGTCGTCGGCGGTGCTGCTGTTCGGGTTCAGTTACCTGTACGGGCTGACGGGCAGTCTGAACCTGACGGTCATCACGCGGACGCTGACCGCCGCCGCGAAAGCGGGCACGGTGTCGCCGATGGCGGTGGTGGCGATGGTGCTGGTGATCGCCGGCCTCGGCTTCCGGCTGGCGGCCGTGCCGTTCCACTTCTACGCCCCGGACGTGTACGAGGGCGCGCCGACCGGCGTCGTCGGCCAGTTGGCGTTCATCCCCAAGGTGGCCGGGTTCGTCGCCCTCGGCCGGCTGCTCGGCCTGTTCAACGCGCCCGTCGCGGAGCTGCCCTACGACACCGCCCGCACGCTCATCCCGCTGACGCTGTGGGTGATTGCCGCCGTGACCATGTGCCTCGGCAACCTGATGGCGCTGCTGCAAGACAACTTGAAGCGGCTCCTCGCGTACTCCGGCATCGCCCACGGCGGGTACATGCTCATCGGGATTCTGGTCGCCTGTTCAGTACCGGACGCCAAGGCCGAGCTGACCGGCGCGACGGTCAACACGGGGATGGACTCGCTGCTGTTCTACCTCGTCGCCTACGGGCTGATGACGGTCGGGGCGGTGGCCATCCTGTCGCACCTGAGCTTCGGCGACAAGCCGGTGGAGACGGTGGACGACTTGGCCGGCCTCGGCCGCACGCACCCCATCGCCGCCGCCGCCCTCGCCGTCTGCTTCTTCAGCCTGATCGGGCTGCCGCTGACGGCCGGCTTCTACGGCAAGTTCAAGCTGTTCTTCGATGCGTTCAGCGCCCCGACCGCCACGCCCATGAAGAACCTGTACCGGGCGATCGTGCTGCTGGGGGCGGTGAACGCGGCGGTCGCGGCCGTGTACTACCTGCGGGTGATCGGCGTGCTGTACCTGCGGAGTCCGCTGAAGCCGGGCGAGCCGGCGCGGGGGTATCCGGCCCTGCTGGCGGGGGTGACGTGTGCCGCCGCGACGCTGGCACTGGGCGTCTTCCCGCAACCGCTGATGGACGCCGCGCGGACGGCCGTCGCCGCCCCGACGCAGGCGGTCGCCGACGCCAAGTAGTTCTGGGCGGAGAGCGTTCCGCGTGGCCGGACGCGCTCTTCGCCTTCCACCTCTCCCCGCTGGGGGGAGGTGGAGGAATGGGCGTCAACGCCGAGGTTTTCAAACGACGGGACACCGTCACCGGGTGTGTGTACTTGAACCGGCTTCACTCAGGTGTCTCGGGCTGTTCGCCGTCCTGCCGCGGACCGGCGACGCCGCCCCGGAACTCCGGGTCTACACCTCCAAACCCTGACCCAAGGACTCCTCCGATGCACCGCCGCACGTTCCTGTTCGCCTCGTCCGGCGCGGCCGCCGGTTCCCTCCTCGTGCCCGGCCTCGCCGAGGCCGCCGACGACGGGGCGAAGCCGTTCCTCGCCGACAGCGGGCTGGCCACCGGGAAGCCCAAGCCGCTCCGCCACAAGGAGGTGCCCGGCTTCCTCAGCGCCGCCCAGATCGCCCCGCACCACACCGCCCACTACGGCGGCGCGCTGAAGGCGTTCGCCGGCGCGGATGCCAAGTTCGAGGAGAGCTTCACGAAGGGCACCGCCATCGACCCGGCGGCGTTCGAGCGGCTCAAGCAGATCCAGTCCAGCCGGGGCAACAGCGTCGTCCTGCACG
>JAYUFU010000050.1:0-22078 GCA_043738505.1 Fimbriiglobus sp.
CGAAGACAAGTACTTGTCTTCGCCGCGACCGCGGGGAGCGTCGTGTCACCCCACCGCCTCGATCATCTCGATCTCGGGGACGTGCTTCCGCAGCTCCGCTTCCATGCCGGTGACGACGGTCATCAGCGACGACGGGCAACTGGCGCACACGCCGGCCAGCCGCACCGACGCGATGCCGTCCTCCACCGCCACCACCTCGATGCCGCTGCCGTCCAGCTCCATCGCCGGCGCGACGAGCCGCTTGAGGGCGTCCTCCACTCGTGCCGCCAGGTCCGATTGCGCTGCGGTCATCGCTCCCCTCCACTCGGTATCCCATTCTACTTCCGCGACACGATGACGAGGCCGGCGAGGATGAACCCCATGCCGATACCCACCCGCAGCGTGACCTTCTCCCCCAGCACCAGCCACGCCAGGAGGACGGCGACGATGAAGCTGCCCTTGTCGATGAGCGCGACGGTGGACACTTCGCCGAGCTTCAGCGCCTTGTAGTAGAAGACCCACGACACGGCCGTCGTCACCCCGGACAGGCCGAGCCAGACGTAGTTGGTGCGGGTGAGCGTGCCCCAGTCGGCCCACGGCACGGCCACCGCCGCGAAGCCGAACACGAACACCGCCACGAACACGGTGCGCACCGTCAGCCCGAGTTCGCCGGTGATGCCGGTCAGCCCCTGCTTGGCGATCACCGACGTGAACCCGGCGAACAGCATCGACAGGATCGCGTACCACACCCAGCGTTCCATGCGCGGCCCTCCGGCGTGTGTTCTGCTCGCTCCGCGAGCGGGTTCTGAAGACCGCTCGCGGAGCGAGCAGAACACTCACCCCTTCAGCACGCTTTCCTTGCTGAAGTCCTTCAGTGCCTGCCGCCAGTACAGCACCGCGCCCAGCCAGCCGAGGCCCGCCAGCAGCGCCGTCGGCAGGAACCACCAGAACCACGACGACTTCTCGGCCCACGCCGCCACCACGATGGGGTACAGCGTGAGGAACGCCACCAGCGGCAGCGTCCAGAGGAGCGCGCGGTTGGTGCTGTGGCTGATGACCGACAGCCGGAGCGCGAAGCTGACCACCAGCGGCGGGCCGGCCAGCACGAACAGCAACACCGGGACGGCCAGGATCGGCACCGGCCCGATCAGGAACGACAGCAGCACCGCGCCCATCGCCGGCCCGCCCCACCACCACCCCCGGCTGGCGCAGGTGAACCACTTCGGCCACAGGATGGCCCGCCGCGACACGGGGATCGTCAGCAGCGATTCCAGCGTCAGCCGCTGCCGTTCGCGGCAGACCGTACCGGACGCCGCCATGCCCATCTGAAGCTGGTGGGCGAACAGGCCGGCGGCCCCGGCCGTCAGCATCAGCCACTTGGCCGCCTCCGAGTTGCGGCTGCTGTTCAGGTTCACTGCCACCGTCAGCAGGGCGATCACCAGGAAGATGCCGAGAACGGACGCCATGATGCCGCCGAGCAGGTAGACCATGGCGCGGATGGCCTCGTCGTCCGCCGACTGCCCGACGGTGGCGGCGTACTTCTCCTTCCACAGGAACGGATCGTCGCCGGGGCGCAGGCGGGGCTTGGGCGGCGCTTCCGGGTCCGGCGGCGGGCGGTGGGCGCGGCTCTGGTCCGGTCGCGGCGGGGGCAGTGGGAGTGGCTTCAACCGCTCGGTCGGGTCGGCGATGGGGATGGCCCCGGCGTCGGTCGCCGCCCGCACCACCGGCACCGCGACCGGCGGCGCGGCGGTGTCGTCGGCGAGGACGACGTTCGGCTCCTCCGCCTTCGCGGCGCGGTCGAGCCGCTTCGTCAGCCGCTTCTCGGCCCTCTTGTGGGCTTTCCGCACCGCCTCGTGGTCGTCGAAGTAGTACCGCTCCAGCACCGCCGCCGGCGGGAACGCCCGCTCGGCCGTCAGCTTGGCTCGCATGTTCCGCACCGCCGTCGTCGCCAGGGCCACCCCGCCGATGGCCAGCCCGATGGCCGCCAGCGGGTAGAGGATGCCGACCAGCCAGAACACCTCCGGCCGGCTCGGTTCCACCCAGTACAGGAAGACGATCACCCCGAACGGGCTGAGCAGTTGGAACAGCCCGCATCCGGTCAGCACTACCACGGCCGTCAGTCCGTAGGCCCGTAAGAGCGCGCCCCGGAGCGTGTCGGCGGAGGCGGCGCACGCGGCCGAGATGCTGGCCAGCAAGACCACCGTGCCGGCCGTGACGAAGTACGAGACCAGCAGGAACTTCGTCGTCACCCCGCCCTGCACGAGCGTGATCGTCAGAATCGGCAACCCGGCTGCCGTCACCCCCAGCAGGAACACCAGCCGGCCGAGGAACTTGCCCAGCACGATCTCGCGGGCGGTCAAATCCGAAGCCAGCAGGAAGATCAGCGTCTTCCGCTCCTTCTCATCGGCGATGCCGCCGGCCGCATACGCCGGCGTCAGCAGGCACAGCACGCCGAGCTGCGCCAGCACGAACGTCAGCGAGAACGCCTCGCCGAACGCCGCCGACTCGTTCAGCCGCATCGTCTGCGCCCCGCCGAAGAACAGGTTCCACGGCGTGGTGGTGCCGCGGAACCAGATCAGCGCGAAGGCGGTGAGGATGACGAACAGCCCGGCCGCCAGGATGAACCGGGCGCGGGCGTCCTGACCCCGCCGCGCGAGGCGGAGCAGCTCCCACGAGAACAGCGGGCCGATCAGTCCGGCGCGGGGCGGTTTCTTCTCGGGAGGGCGGCGGCGGGTGGGCGCGTCGGCGTCTGGCGGCACGGCGGGCACCTGGGGCCGGAGGACGGAGGGATGGCAGTTTATGGGTTTTGCTTCGACATGATGCCGCGTATCTTAACGGCATGACCCCTGCCGAACTGGACGACGAGTTCGCCGAAGACGATTCGCTCCCGCTCCGGGAGTTGCGGCGGCTCGCGGGTGGGCGGTGCGTCGAATGCGGCGCGGCGTACACCGCGCGGGAGGCGGTCGGCTCCGTGGCGCTCGGCTTCAAGGCCGCGCCGCGCTGCCACTCGTGCCTCAGCCGGCGGCTCGACCGCGACCCGGAGGAATTGCGCGGCGAACTGACCGCCTACGTTCACCGCCGCGAGTGCTTCTTGAAAGCGTGGCGGGAGGCGGAACGGATGGATGCCGAGGAGCCGACACCCGGCTCACCTGCGGTGATACCCGAACCCCCCGGCCCCCTCCCCGTCCCGGAGAGGGGGGGACAATACACTGGAACGCCGGCGACCTCGGCTGCGGCGAGTTGGTCATGGAGTTGCGGCTGCGGCTGGCCGCGCTCCCGCCCGGTGCCGAAATCGAAGTGGTCGCCACCGACCCGGCCGCGCCCGAAGATATCCCGTCGTGGTGCCGCATGACCGGGCACCCGCTCGTGACCGCGACTCCCCCCCGCTACCGCATTCGCCGCAAGGAGACCTGACCCATGCCCGGCAAGTTCACCGTCAGCCTGACCCGCGCCAAGGACGACACCGACAAGGCGACTGTCGCCTTCGTGGTGGCGAACGCGGCCGTCGCGTCCGACAAGGACACCGTCGTCTTCCTGAGTACCGAGGGGGTGCGGCTGGCCGTCGCCGGGTACGCCGACGACATCGCCGAGGACGGGTTCGCCCCGCTCGCCCGACTGATGGCCGACTTCGCCGCCGCCGGCGGGAAGATCTACGTCTGCTCGCCGTGCCTGAAGAAGCGGGCGTTGCAAGACTCGCCACTGATCGCCGGCGCGGTCGTCGTCGGGGGGGCGAAGCTGGTCGAGTTCATGGGCGACGCCTGCCCCGGCATTTCGTATTGACGGAGCCTCACCGCTTCCCCAGCACGCCATCGACGACCCAGCAGCCCCGCGCGTGCGGGCCGGGTTCGCGGCAGTGCGACAGCACGTCGGCGTTGTCGCACCCGGCCTCTTCCAGAGCATCCGCCAAGATCGGCATCGCGGCGAACTCGCGGTCCTCGCACATCTTGGCGGCGATACCGAGTGTGTGTTCGGTGCGCCAGGTGGGGAGGAACGCGACCGGCCGGAACGGGTTGCCGACGATGCAACGGAGGAGAGGGATGTTCTCTTGGCAAATCGCTTCGCGCTGTCCTTCCAGCAAGGCGTACTGTCTCGACATCAGCGGGTCGTCGATATCGGTTGTCTGACGCCACCAACCTTCCCCCGAAACGGCCATCAGCAACAGATTCGAGGCCACAGCCTCTCGACTTGCATCCCGCACGAAGTGGCGGACCTTGCCGCGTGTCTGCTCGACGAAGCGATTGAGCCGAGTTGCGGTGCCGTCTGCCAGCTCGCCAGCCAGTAACGCAAGACTCGCCAGATTTCCAATCGGAGTACCGTCCTCAACCGCCTCGTATGCTCCGCGAACAAGTTCGTGGATGGTCCACTCAGATGGGAATGCATTGCATACCTGTTACGCGCACTCCAACTGAAACAGCGCCAGTTTCCGGAACGAGACGACCATCTCGGCATGCCATAGCAGCCAAGGCACTTGGTCAGTGGTTAGCCATTGCGATTCGTTCACGGCCTTACTCTCTTCACTCTGCCGTCGCGCGGGTGACGCTCCACACGTCGTCGCTGCCGGGGACGCGGGTAGAAAGTTCGCGGACGTACTCCGCCGCCAGCTCCTCCGTCGGCAGGCGCAGCCGCGGGTGGCCCTTTTTCCAAAGGTCCGACGCGCCGAGGTCGAGCATGGCCTGCCGACAGCCGGTGTGCCACTCCGGCGGGTCGGTCTTCCGCAACAGCGGGCGGACCTCGAACGGCAGCAAGCCGAACTCGACGGCTTCCGGCTCAGTGTAGCCGATGGGCACCATCACCTTCTCCCGCTCCTCCTCGCCGTAGACTTTGCCGTACGCGGTGAGGATCACTCCCGCACGGTCGAGTCCGTCCTTCGCCGCCCATTTGTCCCAAACGACATTCACCGACAGGTGGCCGGAGCGAGAGTAGGCCTTCACCAAGACGAGGGGTTGCCCGAACGGGTGGTTGGCGCGCATCTCCGCTGCCAATTCCGCTACGAGCCGCGGGTGCCGGGTGGTGTCAGGTGCCCAAGACTTCTGGTGGATGACCGGCATGGTATGGCCTCACAGGCTGTCGGCGTGATCCCGGAACCAATCGACGCATCGGCGGACGGCACCGACTTCGTGATCATACGCGACGTTCGGATGATACCGGAGCGTTTCGCGCCAGATCAGGTAGACGCGGTTGGTGTTGCGGATCAGGTCGGCGGAGAACAACCGCGTGGGGTATTCTAACCCGAACTCCTGGCGCGTCTCGATCAGCATCCGCGCCCACGACGGCAAGTGATGCAGGTTTCGACCGGCCCAGGCGACACCGACCGACGGTGCGAGTTCGATCACGGCTCGAAGATCGGTGGCCGTAATGGGCTGATCGCCGCGATATCGGAACGCCGTGAAGTACGCCGCCTTCAGCCACATCTCGACGGCGTAGCCCCACAGGTAAATCGCGGCGGTGCGGCGACCGTTGCTGGCCAGCGCGACGGCATCGGCGCAGCGCTGCATGGCCGCCGCGCGGAAGCCCGCGATGCAGTCCGGGCCGCAGCGGTCGGGCAGGCGAACGGGCATTGCCAGTCCTCACGCGTGGATGGCCATGCCGAGCCAGGCGGCGCGGGCCGCCTCGCCGACGCTCTCGGTGAGGGACGGGTGGCCGTGGACCATGCGGGCGATGTCCTCGGCGCTGCCGTGGTACTCCATCACCGCCACCGCCTCGGCGATCAAGTCCGACGCGCGAGCCCCCAGGATGTGAACGCCGAGCAGCCGGTCGGTCTTGGCGTCGGTGATGACCTTCACGAACCCGTCGGTGTCGTCCATCGCCTTCGCCCGACCACTCGCCACGAACGGGAACTTGCCGACCTTGTAGCCCTCGCCTTTCGTGCGGCCGGTCGCCTGCACCTGTTCTTCGGTCAAGCCGACGCTGGCGATCTCCGGCCAGATGTAGATGGCGCTGGGGATGCAGTCGTAGTTCAGGTGCGGCTTGTGCCCGGCCAGCATCTCGGCGAACGCGATGCCCTCCTCGCTCGCCTTGTGCGCCAGCATCGGCCCGTCGATCAGGTCGCCGAGCGCGTACACCCCGGCGACGTTCGTGCGGAACTGCTTGTCCACCGCGATCTTCCCGGACTTCTTGTCGTAGGTGACGCCGGCCTCGTCGAGGCCCAGCCCGGCGGTGTACGGTCGCCGGCCGACGGCCACCAGCACCTTGTCGCCGGTGAAGGTCAGTGCCGCACCGTCCTTCGCGGTGGCGGACACCGTCACTTGACCGCCCTCCACCTTCGCGCCGGTCACTTTCGTTTCCAGGTGGAACTGGATGCCCTGCTTGGCCAGCAACTTGTGCGCGGCCGCCGCGATCTCGCCGTCGCAGATGGTCAGGATGCGCGGCAGGAACTCCAGCACCGTCACCTCGGAGCCGAGCCGCTTCCAGACGCTGCCGAGTTCCAGGCCGATGTACCCGCCGCCGACGACGATCAGGTGCTTGGGCACCTTGTCGAACGCCAGCGCCTCGGTGCTGCCGACCACATTCGCGCCGTCGTACTTCAGGAACGGCAGCTCCGTGCTTTCGCTCCCAGTGGCGAGCAGCACGTTCGCCGCTTCGATCACCTGCGTGCTGCCGTCGTCGGCCGTCACCTGCACCTTGCCACCGCCGAGCAGCTTGCCGCTGCCGTAGTACGGCGTCACCTTGTTCTTCTTGAACAGGAAGGTGATGCCGTCGGTGAGGGACTTCACCACGCCGTCTTTTCGCCGCATCATCTCGGCGAGGTCGAGTTCGACCTTGGACACCTTGACGCCGTGCTTGGCCAGTTTGTGGAGTGTGACATCGTACAGTTCGGACGAATCGAGCAGCGCCTTGCTGGGGATGCAGCCGACGTTCAAGCACGTCCCGCCGAGGGCCTTGCCGGATCGCTTCTCGACGCACGCCACCGTCTTGCCGAGCTGCGCCGCGCGGATGGCCGCGACGTACCCGCCCGGCCCCGCCCCGATCACCACGAGGTCGAATCGCTCTGACATGTCGGTCTCCAGAAGAAGACTAACCACACGGACACGGAGGCACGAAGAAGAAGAGAGTTTGGACAGGATCACAGGATGAAGAATGGATGCAGAGCTCGGAGCAGAATTCTTTCAATCCTGCTTTCCATCCTGTGATCCTGTCAAAACTTGTCTTCTCTTCTCTTTTCTGCGTCTCTGTGTCTCTGTTGTTAGTCGGGTGTATCAAATCTCAAAGAGCATTCGCTCCGGGCTTTCCACGCACTCCTTGATCCGCACGAGGAACTGCACCGCCTCGCGGCCGTCGATGAGCCGGTGGTCGTAGCTGAGCGCGACGTACATGATGGGGCGGATGACGATCTCGTCGTTCACCACCACCGGCCGCTTGACGATGTTGTGCATGCCCAGGATGCCCGTCTGCGGCGGGTTCAGGATGGGCGTGCTGAGCATCGACCCGAAGATGCCGCCGTTGGTGATGGTGTAGGTGCCGCCGGTCATGTCGTCGGCGGTCAGCTTGCCGTCGCGGGCCTTCTTCGCCAGCACCCCGATGGCCTTCTCGATGTCGGCGAAGTTCATCGCGTCCGCGCCCTTCAGCACCGGCACCGTCAGGCCCTTCTCGGTGCTGACGGCGACGCCGATGTCGAAGAAGTTCTGGTACACGATGTCGGTGCCGTCGATGCGGGCGTTGACGACGGGGAACGCCTTCAGCGCCTCAATGGCGGCCTTCACGAACACCGACATGAAGCCGAGCTTGACGCCGTGCTTCTTCTCGAACCGCTCGTTGTACTTGGTCCGCAACTCCATGATCGCCGACATGTCCACTTCGTTGAACGTGGTCAGCGTGGCAGTGGTGGACTGGCTTTCCAACAGCCGCTGGGCGATCCGTCGGCGGATCATCGTCATCGGCTGGCGCTCTTCCTTGCGGAGGCCGTCGGTCGGCACCCGCGTGGCCGGCGCGACCGCGAGCGGCGCGGCCGGTACTGGCTTCATCGCCTTCGCCGCGTCGTCCTTGGTGACGATGCCGTGCGGCCCGCTGCCGGCGATCTTCGACGCATCGAGGTCGCCATCCCGGACGATGGCTGCGGCGGCCGGCGACATTCGCGGCTCCGGTTGGCCCACCGGTTTGGACTCCGCCGGCGCGGCCGGCTTCGGTGCTTCGCCCGTGGCCGAAGGCTTGCCGGCCGGGTCGATCTCGCCGACGACGCTCTCGACGGCCACCACGTCCCCGACCTTCGCCAGTTGCTTTAGCACGCCGGCGGCGGGCGACGGCACCGGCACGGTCAGCTTGTCGGTTTCCAGCTCGAAGAGTGGCTGATCGGCCTTCACCGCAGCGCCGTCCGCGACGAACCACTGGGCGATCCGCCCTTCCGTGACCGAATCCCCGGCCTTCGGCACCAGCACCGCGACTGCCATGACGTGACTCCGGTAAGCGCGGCCGTCGCCCGGCGTGGAGCGTCCACGGGCGGAACGGCGCGACCCCGCCATTCTAGGCACGAATCGCCGGGCGGCTTTCCGGTTGACACGCGGGTGGCGGACGGAAACGATGTGCGCTTTCCCCCTGCTCACGGACGAGCGACCCATGACCTTCCACGTCGGCACCAGCGGCCACTCGTACCCGGAGTGGAAGGGCAGCTTCTACCCGGCGAAGCTGCCGGCCAAGCAGATGCTCGCCTTCTACGCCACGCGGTTCGATACCGTCGAGGTGAACGGCACCTTCTACCGCGCGCCCACGGCGGCCGTGGTGGACGGGTGGGCGACGCAGGTGCCGGAGGCGTTCCGCTTCGCGGTCAAGGCCCCGCAGGAGATCACGCACCACCGCCGGCTGGCGAACGTGGACGAGGCGGTGGCCTCGCTGCTCGCCGTCGTCCAGACGTTGAAGAAGCGGCTGGGGCCGCTGCTGTTCCAGTTGCCGCCGAACTTCAAGAAGGACGTGCCCCGACTGACGGCATTCCTCGACTTGCTGAAGCCCCGGTGCCAGGCGGCGTTCGAGTTCCGCCACGCCTCGTGGTTCGACGACGAGGTCTTCGCGCTACTCCGCAAACACAAAGCCGCCCTCTGCATCGCGGACGAGACCGACGACCTGACGGTGCCGTTCGAGGCGACGGCCGACTGGGGCTACCTCCGCCTGCGCCGCACCGACTACGACGACGCGGCGCTGAAGTTGTGGGCCGACCGGATGCGGGAACAGGCGTGGAAGGACTGCTTCGTCTACTTCAAGCACGAGGACACCGGCACCGGCCCGAAGCTGGGTGCGAAGTTGCTGGAACTGCTGGCCGAAGGCAGCGGCGAAACCAAGTGAATGGGGTTGCCGCGGGTGGTAGAATGCACCCAACGAGATTCCGGAGGAGCAATGGCCACGATCCAAGCGATCTACCAAAACGGCGTGTTCACGCCGAAGGAACCCGTCTCGCTGCCCGAAGGGTGCGAGGTGACGGTCGAGGCGAATGCGGACTTCGAGACGGCACTCGACCGCGAAATCCGCTGGCTGACGACCCGCACGCCGGAGCAGATCGAGCAAGCCCGCGAACGGATTCTCAAGGCCTCCCGCCCGGCCCGCCCGCTGCCCGAAGGCAAGACGCTGTCGGACATGGTGGAAGGGAAATGGCCCGGCGACGAGACCGACGAGCAGATCCACGAGGCGCTGGAGAGGCTGTCGTAATGGCCACTTCGCCGCTCTACTTGCTGGACACGAACATCCTCGTGCATTACGTGCGTGGGTCGTCTGTTTGGCATCGAATCCGGGAGGTCTACCAACCGCTCCTGATCAGCCCGACGCCGAAATTCTGCTTGGTCGGCGAGGGCGAAATCCGTTCGCTCGCGGTCCAGTGGGGATGGGCCGAACGAAAGTTGGGGCAGATGGAGTTCTGCCTCGGTTACTTCCGACCGCAGACCATCGATGACCCGGACATTTTGCGTGCCTATGCAACCATCGACGCCTATTGCGAATCGATTGGCCAGACGATGGGAAAGAACGACCTGTGGATCGCGGCGACTGCCGCCGTCACGGGCGCGACGATCATCACCACCGACCGCGACTTCGACAAACTGACTCCGCGCTTCTTGGCCCGCGAGTGGATCGACCCCACCGGCAAGGACTTGCAACCGTGAATGTCGGAGGCAATCATGACCTCAAGCGAGGCGAGGGCCGAACGCGACCGTCACGAGGGAGACTGGATCGCGGGTCAGTTCTTCACCCCCAGCGATCTTGTCCTGTCACCCGAAGAGTACGTCGCACGGAACGCGCACGAATGGGGTTGCTTCTCGCTCCACGAGTACAGCTACCGAGACCCCGTTCTCGGCGCGTGGGTGAAGCGGGTCGGTGAACTGCTCTTCACCGACGGTGGAGTCGAACGTTGTCGGTTGCAATTCTTGACACCGGATGAGTTGGCGGTAGTTCGGGCGCGGGGAGCCGAAGCCTTCTGACCCGTCCGTCGGCACGCACCCCTCGCAGCACGGAGTTTCTTGACGTGTTGACGCCACTGATTCCGGATGCCGATCAGCGCCGCATTCGTCACTTCGTGGACGAAGTGTTTCTGCCGCGCGCCGTCACCATCGTTCCCGGAGGTCCGGAGGACATGATGGATGGACCTCCTGACATTTCAGGATGGCGACCGTGGAAGCCCGTGGACAACCCCGTCACGGACGACGACATCCTCCTGCTTGAGCGTTGGATTGGCGATTCTCTCCCATCGTTGTTCCGTGCGTGGCTGATGTGCCGTTGCCTGTTGATGACGGATGTCGGCAGCGTCCAGTTGCCTGAGTTGCCTTCGCCCAACCCGCTCGAACCCTTCCGAGAGTTCGTTTCGATGATCGATTCGCAGCCGTACTTCCGACCCCGTCGCGTGATTCCATTCGGAACAGAATCGGTGGGAATCGGGCCACTTTGCTTCGATGTCAAAGGCAGACTTCCGGATGGGGACTGTCCTGTCCTCCTGCTCGACAGCGAGTTGCTTGGTGATCCGAACTATCACGGCCGTCCTTTCACCGGCAGCTTCGCCGCACTGCTTGACCGGGTTGAAGCGGAAATTCTTTCCTACGACTCCCGATAAGTTGAACCGCCGTCCTCCTTACCGAATGCCGAGCCGCTCTGTCACCCGCACCGCTTCTCGTCACGCCGTCCGCGCGCGGGTGGCGGCGAGCTGGTCGCCGACCTGGTTCAGGATCTGGTGCGCCACCTGGTTCGGGTGGTAGCCGGCCGGCAGGCGGACGAGCAGCTTGCCGTACTTCTCGCAGTACTGCTGCACCTCGGCGTAGTCGTGGTTGCTCCACCGGATGGCGAGCAGCACGATGGCCGTCTCCGGGCGGGCGATGAACGGCTCGAAATACGTGATGGACGTGTGTTCGGGCGTACTCAGCCAGTCGAGGTCGGACAGCCGGAAGGCGCGGACCAGCGCGTCGCGGCGGGGCGGGCGGACCTGCCCGCCGATCAGGATCATCGTCCGCCCTTCCACCAGCAGGGCCACCTTCTCCACGTCCGCGCTCCACCGGTCGGCCTTCGACTCGACCGGATCGTCCGCCCCCAGCTGGCTCTCCTCGTACCGGTCGATCTCGCGGAACACCATCAGCGCGTTCTTCGACACCGGCAGGCTTTCGGGCAGGTCGTTGTGGACGGCCAGCAGTTGGTCGCGCATCTCCGGGTTGCTCGGCGGCACGCCGTCGGCCACCAGCTTGTCGAGGATGTCCAGCACCAGCGGCCACTCCTCGGCGTTGGCCAGCTTGTCCGACGCCAGTTTGCCGAGTTTGAACTTCAAACTGCTGAGCAGCTTCTTGCGATTCACCGCGACGGAGGCGGTGGTCTTCACCTGCGCCAGCAGTTCGTTCAACCGCTTCTTCACGTCCCCGGCTTTGGTCGGGTCGGCCCGGTCCTCGCGGCGGAGGTAGCGGCGGACGTACACCCGGCGGAGCTTCGTCTCGTTGGCGACGATCAGGTAGATCTCCAACTGGTCCTGGTCGTAGGCCCAGCGGCCGACGCCGACGGTCGCCGACAGCAGCGTCGATTGCGCCTCGGCGACGAGGTGCAGCACCTCCTCGGCGGCGCGGGCCTGGGACTCGGCCGGCGACTGGTTCCACGCCTGGAGCAGGTCGGCGGCGACGGCGGAAGCGTCGAACGCCAGCACCAAGTCCTCCCACGCGGCGGCGGCGGTGTTGTAGTCGCCGGGCAGCAGCATCCAGAGCTGGCAGTTGTGCAGCGGGTCGGACTTCGCCAGCAACTCGCGGGTGGCGAGCGCGGACGGGTCGTACCCGGACTTCGCCAGCAGCCGGCACGCTTCGGCCTTCAGCCGGCAGCGGGCGGCGATGACCGTCGGGGACGCCGGCGGCTCCTTGCCGGGCGGGTGGTCGTAGTCGCCGTCGGACAGCCGCGGGCGGACGGGCGGCGGCAGCGGGTCGGCGAAGGTGAGGCGCGGGAGCGATTCGATCGGCGGGGCGGGTGGCTTAACCGGCGCGGGTGGTGGCGGCGGGGCGACAATCGGAACCGCCACTGTCACGGGTGGCGGCGGGACTAGCACCGGGACCGGCACCGGCGCGGCGGCAGTCGGGTCGAGCCAATCGGCCACCGCGCGGGCCGCCGCCGCGATTTCGCCTCGCAGCGTCGGGTCGGTGGGGATCAGACCGCCCAGCCGTGCCAAAAGCGGACGGAAGGCATTGAGGATGTCGTCGGTCATGGGATCACGTTCGGCGAAAAAGAAGCCCGGCACCGGCGCGTCGGGACGACCCGACCCGGTACCCGCGACTGCCGCGGTGGAGGGGGCCGAGAACCGGTTTCCCGCCCCGAAACCGCCATTCTTCTCAGTATAGACTTATCGGCCGGTACGCCCGTGGGAAATCAGCAATCGCCACGACTCCGGGAATGCGTGTGGCGTCAAGTTCGACAGTCGCATCGGGACGGTGAAATCGAGTTTGCCGCGTCCGCGTCATGACGGCGAACTGGTACGACCCGCGAATCTGCCGGCCCGCACCGCCACCGTGACGACGTTCCTCCGCCCGGCGGCCGGCGGCGCGCGTCGGACACGATCCTGATTACTGAGGACGCGAACCGGCCCGAATACTGGGTGAAGGGCAAGCGGGTGACGGCCCTGACGCCGCCGTTCGGGGGCGACGGCCCCGGCGCGGTGACGGGCGGGGTGTGGGCCGACCACCAGCAGGGGTTCGGCATCGAAGGCACCAGCGCCGACGGCCTCACCCTCGTCGGCGACTGCGCCATCAACTGCACGAACGCCTACGAGGTGTACGCCTTCCACACCGGCGGCGCGAACGCCGCGATGGCCGACGGCAGCGTCCGCTTCCTCCGCGAGACGATGAGCATCCGCACCCTGGCGGCTCTCAGCACGCGCGGGGCGGGCGAACTGATCGCGGAGTAACAGGCGCGCCTACAATTCCCCCATGACCACGCCCGCCATCCGCACCGAAAGCCTCGGCCGCACTTATGCCAAGCCCAAGAAGAAGCGGGGGACGCCTGCCGATCCGGGCGAGTCGCCGAAGTTCGTCGCCCTCGACGGCGTCAGCCTGGAAGTGAAGCCGGGCGAGCTGTTCGGCCTGCTCGGGCCGAACGGGGCCGGCAAGACGACCCTCATCAAAATCCTCACCACCCTGCTCGCGCCGTCGTCCGGGCAGGCGTGGGTGGACGGGCACGAGGTGGTCGCCGAGGCGAAGGCGATCCGGCCGAAGATCAACATGGTGTCCGGCGGCGAGAGCAGCGGGTACGGCATCCTCACGGTGCGCGAGAACCTGTGGCTGTTCAGCCGCATCTACGGCATCGCCACCGCCGAGATCCGCCAGCGCATCGACCACATGCTCGAAGTCGTCGCGCTCACCGACAAGGGCGACAGCCGGGTGTCGCACCTGTCCACCGGCCAGCGGCAGAAGATGAATTTCTGTCGCGGCTTCATCACCGATCCGAAGATCCTGTTCCTCGACGAGCCGACGCTGGGCCTGGACGTGACCAGCGCGCGGGCCATCCGCGTCTTTCTGCGGAAGTGGATGGCCGAGAAGCCCGACCGCACGCTGCTGCTGACCACCCATTACATGGCCGAGGCGGATGAACTGTGCGACCGGCTGGCGATCATCGACAAGGGGAAGGTGCTGGCCTGCGACACGCCGGCGAACCTGAAGCGGAAGGTCCAGGAACACCCCGTGTTCGAGCTGAGCCTGTCGCCGGGGGCGAACGGGTCGGCCGACCTCGGCAAGCTGCCCGGCGTCCTGGCTACCACCACGACCGACACGCCGACGACGGTGGAACTGCGGGTCAGCCTGATCGAGGACGCGGCCATCGGCGGGGTGGTGCAGCAGATCGTCGCCGGCGGCGGCAAAATCCTCAGCCTGAAGAAGGTCGAGCCGACGCTGGAGGACGTGTTCATCGAACTCGTCGGTCACGGTCTGGAGGTGAAGTAGGCGACTTCTACTCCTCAGTCGAGACTTTGACACCCGGCCACATCTTCTTCAGCGCCGCGACGCCGGCCGCTCACACCGCGGCTTACTTCACCGACGCGGTCCCCACGTGCTGGCGACCCGAACTACCGTTCTGGGTGTGACCGGCTGAGCCCGAATCTCAAAAGGATTCTGCTGGGGACGTTCTCGTTCGTTACCCGATGAACACGCCACCATTGAAGGCCTGATCAAAAGCGAAGAACGACGACACCTCGGCCAGTGTCAGCGCGTCGAAGACCTTGACGTGCGGGCCTCCACCGGCACCGGCACCGGTCACGATCTGGCCGAGGCGATTTGCCGTGACCCGCACCCCTCCCGTGAAGCCCGGGTACGGATCGAACGACCGGAAGTTGCGGACGTCACCACTCTCGTACACGCGAACCGTCGAATCGGAGTTCGCGGCAGGAGCGATGTAGATGTTGCCGAGCAGAGCGGCCACGTTCGCACCCGTCAGCAACTTCGGGTCGAAGGCGTAGAAGGATTGCAGCTCGACCACCTTGCCGGGTGTATGCCGGAGAACCCGAACGTGGGCCGGCCCATTCAACGTCCCCGCGACCAGGGTGCCGTTGGACTCATCGACGGCGACGTTCACGCCGCCGGTGAAACCGGGGTCGTAGGCGTAGAAACTCGCGACTTCCGCGCCCGTCAGCCCGTCGAAGATGCGGACGTGCGGACCGCCTCCCACCCCCGCCGCGACGACGATGTCGGCCCTGCCGTCGCCGGTGAAATCACCGGAAGCCACGCGCACGCCACCCGAGAACGCCGCGTCGAACGCGAAGAACGAGCGGATCTCCGCGCCCGTCACCCCGTCGAACGCCTTGACGTGCGGGCCGCCGCCAGCCCCCGCACCGGTCACGATGTCCGCGACGCCGTCTCCCGTCAGGTCGCCGGTGGCGGTCGTGATGCCGCCGGTGAATCCCGGATACGGCGTGACCGTGAACCGGACGCTCCCGTCGGCATTGAAGACCTTGACGGCCGCGATTTGCCCGGCCCCCGAACCGACGACACTCGACGGCACGGCCTTCGACGTGGCGATCGGCAATGGGGGAGGAGCGGTCTCGTCTCTCCCGACCGAGACGGAGACAGTGGCCGGATTCGACGACTCGCCGCCGTCGTCGGACACGCGATAGGAGAAGGTATCAGTCCCGGTGAACCCGGGGTTCGGGGTGTAGGTGACTGTGCCGGTCCCAGGGTTCACCGACACGGACCCGTTGGCCGGGAGGGTGACGAGGCGGAGCGTGGAGGGGACGACGGTGCCGTCGGTGTCGGTGTCGTTGGCGAGTACGACGACGCTGATCGGCACGTTCTGAACCGTCATCGCGGAATCCGCGTTCGCGACCGGGCGGGCGTTCGGTACCACGGTCACGTTGACGGTGGCCGCATTCGAGATGGCACTGGCGTTGTCGCGGACGGTGTACGTGAAGGCGTCGGTGCCGATGAACCCGGCGTTGGGGGTGTAGGTGATCGCGCCGGTGGCGGGATCGACGCTCACGGCCCCGCTGGCCGGGCCGGTGCCGACCGCGACCGTGGTCGGGTCGAGGGTGCCGTCGGGGTCCGTGTCGTTGCCGAGGACATCGATCGAGACCGGACTGGGCCGGAACGTCGAGGCGGTATCGTTGATGGCGACCGGGGATTGGTTAATCTCGGCAACCACGACGGTAATTTGTTCCTCGTCGAACAGCGCCGGGCTGCCATCATCCGTCACGCGAACTTTGAACACGTACATGCCCGGTCCCTGTGCCTCGGTCGGCGTCCACGCGAAGAGGCCGGTGTCGGGATCGATTGTCGCACCGGCCGGCGCACCGATCAGACTGAATGTGAGCACGTTGGCGGGCACGTCCGCGTCGGATGCCGTGGCCGTGAACGTCAGCGTCACGAGTTCATCAATGCCTCGATTCCCGATGGGATCAAGCACCGGAGGCGCGTTCCCCCCTGGGACCGAAATGGCCACCGTGACATCTGCCAGTGTCGAGAACCCGGCCGACGACGAATCGCTGATCTGGAGGAAGTAGTTGTTCGTTCCCACAGTCGGGAACACTACGACGTTGGTTTCGAGGGACGGGTCGCCTGCCGCTAGCGAGAGATCGTGCGGGCCCCCTGGGGTCGAGGCGGCGAACAGCCTTAGGCCCTGGCCTTCAGTTAGGGTGAAGCTCTGTTGGGACAGGCTTTCGAGGGTGATCGATTCGTAATAGGCCAGGGTCCGGAACCCGTCGGGGACGCTCTCCCCAGCGAGGATGTAGACCTGATGGAGGGTGACGGCTGCTGGAGGCAATCCGTTGCGGAGGCGGAAGGAGAAAGTGAACGGCAACAGGCCGAAGAACACGCTCGTCCGATCCCAGTCCCCCGATTGGGTGCCCGCAGCGGTCAGCTCGGCATCGGACGCACCTTCGACAAAGCGTTTGAGGTGGTAGACGGGGTTGTGCTTGTTACTCGAGACGTTGCCGCCCACTTGCGGCGGCTCGGTAATGTTGAAGGACATGTCGGTGAACACTTCGATGTCGCCGACCACCGCGTCGTAGTCCATCACCTCGAGGGCACCGGGCGGGTCAATGTGCCGCAAGCCGAGCGAGTGGCCCACCTCGTGGGTAACGGTTTCCGCGTCCGTTTCCAAACTCCCCTGTACCATCACCACCACGCTGTCGGACGACTGACGATTGAATCGGTCGATCCCTGAGTACGCCTGGCCGAGTAGGATGCCGAGTGGGTTGGTGAAGTATACGACCGTCGCCCCAGGCTCTGGACTCCCGTTCGTCACCTCAATGCCGTTGATGCCCGAATCTTTGAACTGTTGTTGGACGCGGGCGCGGACCTGTTCCTGGTAGGTACTCGTGGCCGCGAACGCAGGCATCGTACCCACCACCACCGGGTAGGTGGGTCCGGACGGGGTGATGACCTCCTTGACCAGTACCGGAACCGATTCGCCCCAGGCGAGTACTACCCGTTGGGCCGGCAGCCAGGTGCGGACGACCGCCTGTCCGCCACTCGAGTTGACCCAGAAAGCCGCCCGCCCGTCGTTGCTCACTGGATCATGAATTGCCACACTATCCACCACCCCGAGACCGGGGATTGTGTCGCCCTGAAGGACGATGCTGCTCGGCTTGCTGGCGGTGAACCCGGTGATGATCGTGCCGGTGATCGAATCGACGTGGAACTTGAGTTGGGAGCGGAACACCCCCAGCTTGCCAGTGGCGTCTGTAGCCTGGAACACTACCGACGCGGCGAGTTGTTCGTCATTCCGGTTAGTTACCCCGACCCGTTGGTCAATCGCGAACGCGGAGAAGCCGTCAGCTAGGCTGGCGAGACGGACAAGCCGCCGGCCGATCGTCAGTTCGACGCTAGCGAAGAGGCCCGGCCCCGTGATTCCGTCGCCATCAACATCTGAGGCCTCATTCCCGTAAAACGTGACGATGCGTCCGTCGTCGCTGATTCCCGGCCTCACGCCAAGGTCGCTCCACACCCCGCCGGCCGTAGTCGCGATCGTCCCCTGTGTGGTCACCCCGCCCGTGTTATCGTACCACACGATCCGCTTCGGCACCCCCGGCGTCCCGCCCGCGCCGTCGCGGGAACCGATCACGACGCGGTCCCCGTCTGCGGCGGCGAAGCGGAAGAACGTCGGGGCCGCGGAAAGCTGAGCCACTTCGCTCAACGCCGTGTTCAGTAGGTCCCGGCTGTCCACGACCGGAGACCCGTCGGCCAGGTGGATCTCCCAACTCGATGCCAGTGATGGGGCCACCGGCTCGTCCGCCTCCAGCCCGGCGAACGCCAGTTGTCCGTCGTTTGTCATGCTGACAAACGCGCCGAGCGAGTCGAAGTGACTGAGGTTCGCGAGCGGAGTGCTGCCAAGGCCGACGTTCGTGAACGAACCAGGAGAGGCCAGGGTGTAAATCCGGGCGTTCCGCGAGACGGTCGATCCCGAAGTGATGGCGACGGCGGCCACCTGGTTGGAGTTGTTGATCTGAACTTCATTGCCGTAAGTCCGGTTCGACGCGGCGGACGCAATTCCCGTCACGGCCAGAGGGCCGGTGGCCACGAAGACATCCTGGAACGATCCGGATGCCGCCACGAACGCGACCGCCCCCGAGTCGTTGATCGAGACGGCCTGCTGGATCGAGGTGCCGACCCCGTTCTGCCCGGTTCGGGCCATGATGTCGAAGTCGTAGAAGACGCTCGGGCACTCACGCCTTTCGAGTTGCTCGACGGCCAACCGCAAGTGATGACTGAGGGTTTTCGCACTTTGGCTTTCATTCGTGCGCTGGGTCTGCTCGCTGCTGTTGGGGCGGAAGCTGAACATGAGAGACCCCTTTGTTGTTCAAGTTTGGAAAGTGGCTATCGGGATTCGGACTGACTGCGATTTTTGGCTTATTGGTACCGGGCAGCGACGCTCGACAGCATCGCGAATCTTGTGCGGTCGTCGAGTTCGGATGAAGTTGTCTATTCTGAGATCGCAAACCGGTCAGTGAGTCTCGTCATACACACTCGTCGCGCATATCTCGCCAAAAGCGGGATGACAAACTTGCAAATCGACTCAACGGTCGATTCCAGCACAGTAAGGCGTCAGGGGAATTTGTTCTCGATCAGGGAAAAATCTGAGGGAGAGTCTAACCCGGTGAACCGAAAGTGCAACACCTAAATTTCGCTTTACGCCGGAATTTTCGGCAGTGTCCTCAGATGTTGTGATTGGAGTGTACCCGTCCGGCGGATCATGTCGGGAGCGTGACGGGGTTTGGCCTTGGGTTTTCCAGGGCGAGTTGCGGGTCGGACGTGTCGGCCGGGTGATCGGTGACGGGTCAGGCGACGGTGGAAAAGGCGGCGGAAAAGGCGGCGGAAAAGGCTGAGTCGTTTTCTACTTCAGACACTCTAAGCAATCGCGAGCGACCGTCAAGCGAAACGTTTGAAGATACTTTCGCCTGACGGTCGGACTCTCTGGTTACTTTCGGTCTCTCCCTACGACCGGGTGGCGAAGTACGCGCTCACGATGGCGATCTCGATGGCCTGCCAGGTGTGGAAGAAGGCGTCGTACTTGTCGCTGTCGGAGTTCAGCATGGCCACGAACACGGTCAGCTCGACGCTCAGCATGATCATGCCGACCACCGACAGCCAGGCGCGGATGGCCTGGAAGGCGATGTTCTGGGTGCCCAGCACGAACCGCAGGAACAGGCCGGCGGCGAACCCGCCGGCCAGGCACGCCATGAACGGCCCCCACCACTTGTTGAACTCGTCCGGCTTCGGCGTGATGCGGTGGCTGAACTGGCTCGGGTCGGTGGCCAGGCAGTAGCCGACGACGGCCACGCTGCCGCCCACGAACAGCACCCGCATGAGCCACGGCAGGGTGGCCCCGCCCTCCTTCTTGTCCTCCGCGCCCGGCGACGAGGCGAACGCCAGCAGCACCAGCGCGAGCAGGAAGAAGTGGGCCAGCAGCGGCTTCACGTTCGGGTCGGTGGCGGACAGCAGGACGATCCAGAAGAAGCTGCAAATGAGCAGGGACAGGAACCCCCGCACGGTGCCCATTGGCAGGCCGAACGGGTGGCGGGGGTTGCTGACCGGATCGACGACATCGGACATGGGACGGTCTCCACGGAAGCGAGGACGCACGCGGCGGGGTCTATCGAGTGTTCGCCGGTCGCCAGCGGTCATTGAATGAAAACCGCCCGCCGCCGGGAAAAAAGATTCCCGGCCCGTCCCCGGCGGCGCGGGCGCGGCACCCGATCCGCCTCGCGGCCGATCCTACCGAATGAGGTTGGTCCGTAACCGTTGCGGCGGAGTCGGAACACCTCTCCCCAGCGGGGAGAGGTGGGAAGACACGCCATCGCCACGGACACGGATCAATCGGACTTGGTATGAGTGGTCCGTTTTTCAAGCCACCCGCGGCTCAGCGGTCCCCGCCGTCCTCGACGTGGAAGCGGTGGAGCATCCGGTGGACGACCGGGGCGAGGACGACCCCGGACGCGAGGACGAGGACCAGCCCGCTGTACAGCGCGTAGAAGCCCGCGAACAGCTTCCCGGCCGTCGTCTTCAGCGGCTCCAGCGGCCCCATGCCGGACAGGATCATGGCCGCGTTGGCGAAGGCGTCCACCCCGTCCATGCCCTCGGTCAGGTGGTAGCCGAGCATCCCGACGAGCAGCGACACGGCGACGAGCGCGGACGCCAGCCCGAAGTTCCGCCCCATCCGCTCGACGAACTTCGCCCGACTCAGCAGCGGTTCCTTCTTCGACTCGAATCGCAAGACGTGTTTCTTCCGCATGGGACTTCGCCCTCGCTTGTGTGTGGCCGTTGCCGCCCCAGTCGGTTAGGATACGCCGGCCCGCCGGTTCGCTCCCTTCCCCCTCTCCGCCGGAGTTCCCGCCATGCGTCGCACCGTTCTGTTCGCGCTGCCGCTGCTCGCCCTCGCCGCCGCGCCGTCGCCCGCCGCCGATCCCGCCTTCCCGCTGAAGGACGGCGACGTGTGGGTGATGGCCGGCGACAGCATCACCGCCCAGCACCTGCACTCCAACTACTTCGAGGCGTTCTGCTACGCCCGCTACCCGAAGCTGAAGTTCGCCTTCCGCAACTCCGGCGTCGGCGGCCACACCATCCCCAGCACGCTGGCCCGGTTCGACTACGACATCGCCGCCTGGAAGCCGACGGTGGTGTCGGTGGAACTGGGCATGAACGACAGCGGCGGCACCGCCACCGACAAGTTCGTCAGCAACATGGGGATGATGACGGACCGCATCCGCAAGGCCGGCGCGCGGCCGGTCGTCCTCGCCCCCAGCCCGGTGAACGACGGCACGATCATGGCCAAGGCGCAGGGCCGGAACGTCCGCCTCGGCGAGTATTCCACGGCGCTGGCCGCCTTCAGCGAGAAGGAGAAGCTGCCCTACGCCGACCAGTTCCACGCGCTCGTGGACGTGTGGGGCAAGAACAAGCCGCGCGAGCGGCTGGCCATCGCCATCGCCGAGATGAAGCAGCTGGCCGGCGACGACACGCTGCCCGGCATCGAGCAACTGCGGGGCTTCCTGGCGGCGCAGGAGAAGAGCCCGTCGAAGGGCGTCAGCCTGCTCGGCGACCCGGTCCACCCCGGTTCGCCGGGGCAACTGATGATGGCCGCCGCGCTGCTGAAAGGGCTGGGCGCGGACGGGTTCGTCAGCAGTGTCAGCCTCGACGGCGGCAAGGCCGACGCCAAGGGCTGCACCGTCACCGGGCTGGCCGAATCGAACGGCGGGTACACGTTCGAGCGGCTGGACGAGACGCTGCCGTTCCCCGTCGCGGACGGCGCGCGGGTCGCGCTGACACTCGCCCCGGACGTGCTGGCCCTGAGCCAGTACACGCTGACGGTGAAGAACCTGAAGAACGGCATCTGGGGGCTGAAGATCGGCGGCGCGACCGTGGGCCAGTTCTCCTCGACGACGTTCGCCGAGGGCATCAACCTGACCGCGCTGGCCCCGCTGCCGAACGCCAAGGACGCGAACCCGATCACCGCGCAGATGCGGGCCGTGCTGAAGGCCGTCGAGGACAAGGAAGGGATCGTCGGCACCTGGCGCGGGCTGTCGCAACGGGCGCACGCCAAGGGCGCGGACGCGAAGTTGATGGACGACCTCGCCGCGCTGACGAAGAAAGTGGAGGCGGCCGACGAGAAGATCCGCGAGGCGGCGAAGCCGAAGTCGCTGACGTTCGAGATCGCGCCCGTCGCGGCGAAGTGACACCTCATTCGGGAGGGCGAGGCT
>JAYUFU010000051.1:0-22072 GCA_043738505.1 Fimbriiglobus sp.
TGTCATCCGTGTTCCGGATTGATTGAAAGTTCTTTACTTCAACTTCCGCTCGAACATCACCTTGTCGCCAACCACCGTCACATCGACCTTCGCGTCGGCGAGTTTGTTCTGCTCGGCCTTCGCGAAGATGTCACGGTTCAGCACCACGAAGTCCGCGAACTTGCCGACCGCAATCGTTCCCTTCTCGCTCTCCTGGTGGCTGGCGTAGGCGCTGCCGCGCGTGTACGCCGTCACCGCTTCGGCGACGGTGATCTTCTGCTCCGGGAACCAGCCGTTCGGGTGCTTGCCGTCGAGCGGGCGACGGTTGACGGCGGCGTCGATGCCGGCCAGCACGTCCAGTGGGGCGACTGGCCAGTCCGATCCGAACGCCAGCACCGCCCCGGCGTCCAATAGGCTCCGGTAGGCATACGACGACGCGCACCGCTTCGTTCCGATGCGGCCCTCGGCCCAACGGCCGTCATCGACGACGTGGTACGGCTGCATGCTGGCGATCACCCCGAGTTGCTTGAACCGCTTGAAATCCTCGGGCCGCAGGTGCTGCGCGTGTTCGACGCGGAAGCGGCGGTCGCGCGGGCCGTTCGCCTTCGCCACCTCGGCGAAGATGTCGAGCAGCACCGCGTTTGCCTCGTCGCCGATGGCGTGGACCGCCACCGACAGGCCGCCGGCGTCGGCCGCTTTCACGAATGCTTTCATCTGCGCCGGCGGTGTGACGTACACGCCGGTGATCTTCGGGTCGGAGTCGTACCCGGTGAACATCTTGGCGGTGCTTGAGCCGAGCGAGCCGTCCATGAACCCCTTCAGCCCGCCGACGCGGACGAAGTCGCTGCCGAAGTTCGCCTCCACGCCGGCCGCCGTCACGTTGGAACTGAAGGCGATGGGCGAATGGACATCCAGCCGCGTCGTGAGTTCGCCCTTCGCCGCCAGGCGTTGCAACACGCGGAGGTACTTGCGGTGCGTGGCCGCCGAACTGCCCGCTATGTCCGCCGCGCTGGTGATGCCGTTCTCGGCACAGGCTTTCATCGCAGCCCGCACCGCCTCAGCGATCTCGGCGTCGTCCGGCTCCGGGATGAGTTTGTCCAGCAGGTCCATCGCGTTGTCCTTCAACACGCCACTCGGCGTTTTCCCGTCGGGCAACCGCTCGATGACGCTGCCCGACGGGTCTTTGGTGTCAGCCGTGATGCCGGCTTTCTTCAGGGCGAGCGAGTTGGCCAGTGCCATGTGGCCGTCGTACCGGCGGAGAAACACCGGGCGATTCGGGACGTAGCTGTCGATGGTGGCGGAAGTCGGCAGCTTGCCGGCGAAGGTGCGGTCGTGGTCCCAGTTGCCGCCGAGCATCCAGCGGTCGCGCGGGGTGTTCTCGTCGAACGCCTTCAGCCGCTGGCCGAACTCGGCCTCGTCCTTGCAGTCCTTCAGTTCGACGCGGGCCAGTTGCTGACCACCGCCGAGGAAGTGCAGGTGGCTGTCGTGGAACCCCGGCACCACCCGCTTGCCGCCGGCGTCGATCACCTTCGTCTTCACCCCGACGAGCTGCTTCACCTCGTCCGTCGTGCCGACCTTGACGATCTTGCCGTGCAGTGCGGCGACGGCCTCGGCTTCGGGCTGCTTCGGCTCGCCGGTCCACACCTTCGCGTTCAACACCACGAGGTCGGCCGCCACGACGGGCTCGGCCGACGGGAGTAGCGCGGCGAGAATCAACAGTGACGACATGGGGGACACTCCGGGGCGAAAGCCGGCGGGTTCGTGAATTTTCCTCATCCTTCACGGTACGGAGCGGGTATCGTTTCGTGTAACTGCCTGCCGACACCCCACGCCCGCCTCACACCCGCCATGCGCCACCTCGCCACCGCGACCCTGCTCGCCGCCGTCTACTGCTCCTTCGCTCTCGCCCAGCCGCCCGGCGAGAAACCGAAGGAGGCCCCCAAACCGAACGCCTACCCGGACAAGGCCATCCACGCGCCGACGCCGGTGCCGGATCGCGTCATCCTGACGTGGAGCGGGGACACGACGACCACGCAGTCCGTGACGTGGCGGACGGATACGACCGTCGCGTCGGCGGTCGGCCAGATCACCGAAAGCGCCGCCGGGCCGAGTTTCGATCCCGCCTGGGGTGGCAAGGCGGACGCCGTCCGCACCGTTCCGGCCGTCACGGAGTTCCTGGCCACCGACCTGAACGACTGTCACTGTCACAGCGTCACGTTCCGCGCGCTGAAGCCGCAGACGAAGTACCTGTACCGGGTCGGCGCGGCCCCGAACTGGAGCGAGTGGTTCCAGTTCGAGACGGCCTCCGACAAGGCCGAGCCGTTCGGCTTCATCTACGTCGGGGACGCGCAGGAGGCCATCAAGTCGCACTGGTCGCGGCTCATCCGCCAGGCCCACGCCGACATGCCAAAGGCGAAGTTCGTGCTGCACGCCGGCGACCTCATCACCCGATCGAACAGCGACGGCCAGTGGGGCGAGTGGCACGCCGCGGCCGGGTGGATCAACGGCAGCATCCCCTGCGTCCCGTCGCCGGGAAACCACGAGTACGGCGCGCCGCCGAAGACCGACGACGAACTGAAGGCCGACGGCCTCGGCGCGGCGGTCGGCGGCGCGATCCCCAAGTCCCCCTCGCGGCCGAGCGTCGTCACCCCGCACTGGCGGGCGCAGTTCACCCTGCCGGACCACGGCCCGGCCGGGCTGGAGGAGACGTGCTACTACCTCGACATCCAGGGCGTCCGCCTCATCTGCCTGAACTCGATGGAGAAGATCGAAGCCCAAGTGCCGTGGCTGGAAAACGTCCTCCGGACGAACCCGAACAAGTGGACGATTGTGACGTTCCATGTGCCGGTCTACTCGACCGCCGCCAGCCGGCAGACGCGCGAGGAGACCAAGCCCGTGCGGGCGAAGTGGCGGCCGATCTTCGACAAGTACGGGGTGGACCTGGTGCTGCAAGGGCACGACCACTGCTACGGCCGGAGCGGGCTGCTGCGGGACGACGCCCTCCTGTCGGCGGACGACGAGTTCGAGCGGAAGGGGTCGGTGTACGTCGTCAGCGTGTCCGGGCCGAAGCAGTATCCGGTCGGCACCATGCCGTGGATGGTGACGAACGCCGAGAAGAAGCAGTTCTACCAGCTCGTCCGCGTGGACGGCGACAAACTCCACTTCGAGGCCCGCACCGCCGACGGCAACCTGTTCGACCAGTTCGAACTGCGGAAGAAACCCGACGGCGGGAGCGAACTGCTCGAGCGCGGCTCGATCGAGGCGGAGAAGAACAAGTCTGGCGGGTCGGGCGGCCGCGAGGCGCTGTTCGCCCTCGGCGGCATGGCCGTCCTCGCCGGCGGGTACGCGGGCGTCCGGGCGCTGCGCGGCAAGCCGGCGGCGTGACTACCGCTGGACCTTCGACACCACCGGGTACACGGGAAACTGGGCGTTCCCGTCCCGCTGCATCTCCTCGCGGACGCGGGCGGCGATCTCGTGGGCGTTCACCTGGTTCACCTCGTTCGGCGTCACCAGGAACGTCGGGGCCGGCGGTCGCGGGCCGCCTTCCTCGAGGACCGGGCCGGCGGCGTCCCTGGCCGGCATGACGAGCGCCTTCGCGTCCGCCTTGCTCCGCGTCGGGCCGGTCGCCTTCCCGTCCTTGCCCCACATCGGGCCGGACTTGTAAATCGGCAGGCACCCGACGGCGGGCGTCAAGAACAGCAGTCCGAGAAGGAACGTCCTCACGGCTTCACCTCCCGGAATTGGTTGCGCTGGGCGGTCGCGGGGCCGGCGGCCGTCGTCGGGCGGCCGGCCATCAGCGGGTTGACGGCGGCCCCGGAGCCGAGCGTGCGGTCGATGGACTCGAGCGGGGCGATCGGCGTCCGAGTGTCCGACTTCACGCCCAACTTCGCCACCCGCTGCTTGTACGTCGTTTCGGCCATCTGCTCGAGTTGCAGCGCTTCGGCGTCCAACTTGGCGTCATTCGTTTCGCCGGCGATCCGCCGGAGCTGCGTGCAGATGTCGAGCCGCCGCGAGTAGGCGTCCCGCTCCGCCTGCATCGCCTCGACCATCGCTTCCGGCGACAGCGGGGCGACGCGGGGCGCGGGGCGCGGCGGCGGGTCGGCGGCAACCGCCGCGACGGAACAAGCGACGAGGACCGCGAGCGGCCCCCAGGCGCGGAATCGGTGCATGACTTCCCCCCGCGGCGCGAACCGCCGAGAACGCCCACTCCCCCGAGTGGGTGGCCGGCCGCGCCGAGTTGTGACTCAAGTGCGCGGCTTATGCCAACCGAGTGGCGACTTGTCGAGAGGAACTTCTCCAGGCTGAGTGGAATCGATGAATTCAAGCAGGCCGCAGATGACGCTGTGAAGAGCGCGGATGAAGGCAGGATCAGAAAGCAGAGGAGAGGTAGGCAGCACACAAGGCGGATTCACTTCTGACTCGGACTGTTCTGCCTGCCGAACTCTCTCGATTCCGTCTTGTCCTGGCTTCATCCGCGCTCTTCTCCGCGTCATCTGCGGCCCTCCGAATCCACACCTGCCACCATCACTTCCCGACGACTCGCACCGTCACCTTCGACGGCGCGTGGACCTTGTGCGTCTGCTTGGTGAAGTCCTCCGGCTTGGCGGTGTTGATGTCGAGGAACTTCTGCGGGTTGCGGTCCACCAGCGGGAACCAGGTGGAATGCACCTGCACCATGATCCGGTGGCCGGCGCGGAACGTGTGCAGGGTGTCCGGCATGGCGAACTTCACCGTCGCCACCTCGCCCGGCTTGAACGGCTCCGGCTTGTCGAACCCGTTGCGGAACTTGCCGCGGAACGGCTCGCCCCGCACGAGTTGCTGGCAGCCGCCCATCCGCACGCCCTTCGGGTTCGGGTCGAAGTCGGGGAAGTCGTCGGGGTACACGTCGATCAGCTTCACCACCCAGTCGGCATCCGTGCCGGTGGTGCTGACGTGCAACTCCACTTCAATCGACCCGGCGATGGTCACGTCCTCTTTCAACACCTCGCCGGTATACACGAGGACATCCGGCCGGCGGGCGCAATGTCGCTGGTCGGTGGTCATGTAGTCGCCGGTCATGTTAATGTTGATGTCGCCCCGGTGCGGCACCGGCTTGGCCGGGTCGGAGACGAACTCGTCGGCGACACCGCCCTTCTCGGACGGCCGCACATAGGCCAGCTTCCCAGCGTCGAAGTACAGGCCCACCGGCTTCGCCGACTTTGGCGGCCAGGCGTCGTACTTCCGCCACACGTTGGTGCCGGTCTCGAACACCCACGCCTTCGGCAGCTTCGATTCGCCCACGCCCTTCAGGTGGAACTCGAAGAACGGCAGTTCGATCTTCTCGCGGTAGAACTCGCCGGTCTTCACGTGGAACCGCAGGTCGCCGAGCTGGTCGCCGGCCCCGCGGCTCCACCCGCCGTGGTCCCACGGCCCCATCACCAGCGTGTTGCCGCCCTTCGGCACGCCGGTCTTCTCGACGGCTTTGAACGTCTCGACGGCCCCGAACAGGTTCTCGGCGTCGAACCAGCCGCCGACGGTCATCACCGCCGGCTTGATGTCCTTGATGTGGGCGCGAATGTTCTTCGCCTTCCAGAAGTCGTCGTAGTTCGGGTGCGCCATCACCTCGTTCCAGAACGCCACCTCGCCCTTGTAGTGCTTCTTGTCGGCGTTCGCCAGCGGCCCCATCTCCAGGAAGAACTGGTAGCCGTCGGGCGTGCCGTGGTCGAACGGCAGGTACGGGTACTTGGTCGTCGGCTCCGGGCGGGGCTTGCCGAAGTTCCCCATGAAGTTGAAGCAGTGCGGCAGGAACAGGCAGCCGTTGTGGTGGAAGTCGTCGCCGACGAACCAGTCCGTGACGGGGGCCTGCGGCGACACGGCGACCAGCGCCGGGTGCGCGTCGATCATCCCGGCGACGGTGTAGAAGCCGGGGTACGAGATGCCCGTCTGCCCGACCTTGCCGTTGTGGTTCGGCACGGTCTTCAGCAGCCACTCGACGGTGTCGTAGGTGTCGCTGCTCTCGTCGAACTCCTTCGGCCCCTTCTTCGGCTTGTGCGGCCGCATGTTGACGAACTCGCCCTCGGACATCCACCGCCCGCGCACGTCCTGGTTGACGAAGATGTACCCGGCCTTCACGAACGCCTGTCCCGGCCGCAGGGAAGGGGGGTACTTGTCCACGCCGTAGGGTCCGAGGCTGTACGGCGTGCGGATGAGCAGCATGGGGTACGTCTTGGCGTCGTCCTTCGGCGAATAGACGCTGGTGAACAGCTTCGTGCCGTCCCGCATGGGGATGCGGTACTCGGTCTTGGTGTAGTTCTGCCGGATGTAGTCCTTCAACTCGGCGTCCGTCATCGGCGCGGGTGGCGGCACCGGCACCGGCACAGGCGCTTGCCCGACCGCAACCCCGCCGACCCACGACACCGCGACCAGCGACAACAGCAACTTCATGGCGCACCTCTCCCGTGTTGGGATACAGATGTACCACAACTGAGGTAAATTGGCAAACTCGGTAGCGGAAAAAAATTGATTTGGATTTTTCAATGGTCGTGAGTACAGTTCGGATACACGGAGATCAGCCATGACGCCGCACGAGTTCATCGCCAAGTGGAAGGCCGCCGACCTGAAAGAGACGGCGTCCAGCAAAGAGCATTTCATCGACCTGTGTCGGCTGCTTGGCCAACAGACCCCGGTCGAGGCCGACCCGAAAGGCGACTGGTACACGTTCGAGAAGGGAGTACGCAAAGATACCGGCGGACAGGGATTCGCCGATGTCTGGCGGCGCGGCTTCTTCGGCTGGGAGTACAAGGGCAAGAAGAAGGACTTGAAGACCGCTTACCTGCAACTCTGTCAGTACCGCGAGGCGTTACTGAACCCGCCGCTGCTGGTGGTGTGCGACCTGAACCGCTTCGAGATACACACCAATTTCACCGGCACCGTCAAGGAAGTCCACGCCTTCGACCTGGACGGCCTCGCCGTTACGGAGAACGTCGACAAACTCCGCTATTGCTTCACCGACCCGGAGAAGCTGAAGCCCGGTCGAACGCAGGAGCAGGTGACGAAAGAGATCGCCGGCACTTTCGTCCGTATCGCCAACGGCCTCCGAGAGCGGAACGTCCCGCCGGACGAGGCGGCCCACTTTCTGATGAAACTGATGTTCTGCATGTTTGCCGAGGACATCGAACTCCTGCCCGAAAAATTGTTCCTGAAGACGGTGCGGAACACCAAGTGGGAGCCGGCGAAACTCTCCGCCATGCTCCGCAATCTGTTCGCGGCGATGGGACAGCGGGGCGGTCTTTTCGGGGCCGACGAGATCGCCTATTTCAACGGCGGGCTGTTTGCCGATGCCAAAGTCATCGACCTGACACCGACCGAAATCCACCACCTCGCCACTTCCGCTGAAGCGGACTGGTCGAACGTCGAGCCGAGTATCTTCGGCACCCTGTTCGAGCGCATCCTGAACCCGGACACGCGCAGCCAATTGGGTGCGCACTACACCAGCCGGGCCGACATCCTCATTCTCGTAGAACCGGTGATGATGCTTCCCTTGCGGCGCGAGTGGGACGGTGTGAAGGCCGGGGTGGACAAGGCCTTGGCCAAGCAGGCGAAAAAGGGCGGCAAACCGCCGAAAGGCGTCGAGTCGGCGCTGAAGGACTTCCACTACCGCCTCGCCCACGTCAGCGTGCTGGACCCGGCTTGCGGGTCGGGCAACTTTCTCTACGTCGCCCTGCACCTGTTGCTCGACCTGGAAAAAGAAGTCATCACCTACGCCGCGGTGAACGGCGTTACCATCCTCCGTTCGGTCCAGGCGTCGCAGCTCCGGGGCATCGAGTTGAACCCATACGCCCGCGAACTCGCCCAGGTGGTGATCTGGATCGGCTACCTCCAGTGGTTACGGTTCAACGGCTACCAGCCGAATCTGGATCCGGTCTTGGACGCGATGGACAACATCGAGAACCGCGACGCCATCCTCGACCTGACTGACCCGGCCAACCCCAAGGAACCCGAATGGCCCGACGCCGAGTTCATCGTCGGTAACCCGCCGTTCTTGGGCGACAAAAAGATGCGGGGCGAGATTTCGGACGGATACGTCGATGCCCTTCGCAAGCTGTATGCCGGCCGACTGCCGGGGCAGTCCGACCTCGTCTGCTACTGGTTCGAGAAGGCGCGGGACATGATCCTGCACAAGAAGGTCAAACGTGCCGGACTGATCGCCACTCAGGGCATTCGAGGCGGCGCGAACCGCACCTGTCTGGATCGCATCTCGTGGTCCGGTGGCATCTTCTTCGCTTGGGCCGACCGCGATTGGGCACTTGACGGCGCGACGGTTCATGTGAGCATGGTCGGGTTCGATGACGGCTCGGAGACGACGAAGGAGTTGGACGGAGTTGCCACCGCCGTGATCCACAGTGACCTCACGGGCGGAAATCGGCCCGACGTGACAAGGGCCAAACTGCTCGACGCGAACGCCAACCTCTGCTTCCTCGGCGCGATGAAGGCCGGCAGTTTCGACATCGACGAAGCGACCGCCTTCAAGTGGCTACAAGACGCCAACCCGAACGGTCGCCCGAACAGCGACGTTCTCCGCCCCCGCCTCACCGCCCGCGACATCCTGCAACGCGCCGCCGTCGGTTGGATCATCGACTTCGGTTGTGACTCCGATCCCCAACAAATGGCGCTCTACGCCGCACCGTGGCAGCACGTCGAAACGGCGGTGAAACCCGTCCGCGACAAGAACCGCAACGAAGCTCTCCGTCAGTATTGGTGGCAATTCGGAAGGCCACGGCCCGCTCTCCGTGCAGCCACTGCAACACTGGCGCGCTTCATCGTGACGCCAGAGGTGTCGAAGCACCGGCTATTCGTCTGGCTGGATGACGTGTACCTCGCCGACCACCAGACGCGGGCCTTCACCAACGGTTCGGACGACTTCTTCGGCGTACTTCACTCTCGCGTTCACGAAGTCTGGGCGCGGGCGAAGGGCACGCAGTTGCGGGAGGTGGAATCCGGGTTCCGTTACACGCCGACGACCTGTTTCGAGACGTTCCCGTTCCCGACGCCGACGGATGAGCAGAGGAAGGACATCGCCGACGCCGCCGGGGAACTGGAGGCAAAACGACACGAGTGGTGTTACCCGCAGGCATGGGTGCAAACGCAGATACTCGACTTCCCCGGCAGCATCGATGGGCCGTGGAAGCGGTTCGTGGTGAACGTCGATAGCCACGGCATTGGGACGGTGAAATATCCGCGCCTGGTGCCGAGGCCGGGCATGGAAAGCGTGCTGAAAACGCGGACGCTGACGAACCTGTACAACGAATGTCCGAAGTGGCTGAAGGACTTGCACGCGGCCCTGGATACCACCGTATTCGCCGCTTACGGCTGGCCGGTCGGGTTGAGCGACAACAATTTGCTGGCGAATCTGCTGACGCTGAACCAGTCGCGGCCTGGTACCGCGACTGCTCAATCGGACGAGGAAGGCAACGAGGAAGAATGAGTCACCCCTTCTCGCCCTTCTTGAGTTGCCCGGCGGCAACTTGCAACCCCAGCGCGATGAACTTGTCCTGGGTCGCGTCGCAGGTCTTCGGGTCCACCACGGAGGCCAGGACGAGTGCCCCCGCCAGGGTTTGACCGGTGAGGTCTTCGCGGGGGGCGACGGGGGGCAGCTTCGGCGGCGAGAGGCTGCCGCCGGAGAGCCAGGCGGCCCCGGCCACGCACCCGGCGGCGGTGTCCCACCCGGCGTCCTCGGCGGCCGTCGCGCAGGCCCGGCGGTTCTCGTCGGTCGGCGCGTTCACCCACTTCTCGGCCGCTTCGATGGCCAGCACCGCCGACGGCTTCCACGGCTTCGCCAACCCCAGATGCACGCACAGGCAGCCCCACCAGACGGCCTCCGGCTTGGGTAGCGCGACGGCCAGCACCCGCAGCGCATCGACGCGCAGCGGCACGGCGATGAGCGCGTCGAGGTACTGCCGCACGGAGTGCGTGGGGGCGAGCAGCGCCGTCGCCTCGTCGGAGAGGGGCAGCGGTTTCACCACCTCGGCGGCGGGGCGGGGGGCGGGGCGGGCTTGCGGGGGCGTCATGGGCGCGGTTCTCCGCTGACACTACGGGGCATCAGGTGAGAATCTTTCCGGCCAGCTTCGTCATTTCCACGGACCAGGCGTGATCGGGGTACTTCAGGCGGAACAGGGCGGAGCTGCCGAGGTTCATCAGGTCCTCGGTCAGGCGGAACGCGGCCCCCACGTCGGCGTGCAAACTCCGCTCCACGTCCGCCCGCAGCGCGGCCATGTCCATGGTGTTCAGCACCTTGTTCAGCACCACCATCATGCGCGGGGCGTTCAGCTTGCGGGCCACCTCGATGGTGACGGCGGTGCCGAGGAAGTCCTGCTTGTCCGGCCGGACGATGAGCAGGACGATGTCCGACACGGCGATGGAGAGCAGCGTCTCCTCGTTCAGGCCGGGGTGGGTGTCGATGAACAGGAAGTCGAGTTGCAGCTTGTCCAGCAGCTCCTCGAAGCCGTCGTTCAGCAGGCCCACGTCGTACCCGTCGCGGAGGACGCGGGCGATCTCGCCGGCCTTCATGCTGGACGGGATGAGGTAGACCCGCCCGCCGGCGGCGCGGACCTCCGGCGGGGAGACGTGGTACGCCGTGTCCTCCACCTTGCACTGGCCGTACAGGTAGTCGTTCAGGGTGCGGGTGATCTGCTTGTCGTCCAGGCCGAACAGGATGTGGACGCCGGGCGACTGGATGTCGGTATCGACGATGCCGACCCGCTTGCCGGTCATCGCCACGCACACGGCCAGGTTGGCCGTCACGTTCGACTTGCCGGTGCCGCCGCGGTACGAGTGGATGGAGACGATGGCGGGCATGCCGGCGGGTGTCCCAGGGGTGACGGAAGGCCGGTCGTGTTCTGCTCGCTCCGCGAGCGGTCTTCCCGAGCCGAACCGCTCGCGGAGCGAGCAGAACACTTGCTACTCCAGCTTCGGCGGGTCTTGCCGTCGCCGGCCCTGGCGGAGGGCCTTCGCCTTCTGCTGCAACTCTTGGAAATACGCCGACTCGGTGATTTCGGACACCTGTTCCTGCTTTCGCACTTCGTCGATCTCCACCTTCAGCCGCTCCACCTCCTGCCGGAGCTGCCGTTCGCGGGACTGCACCTCGGCGGCCATCTTCTGGAAGATGCGGGCCAGTCGGCCGAGTTCGTCGGGCCGGTCGGCGACCGGTTGCAGCAGCGCCGCGTCGTACTTCCCGCCTTCCACCGCGCCCGCCGCCGCGCTCAGCGCCGCCAGCGCTTTCAAGCGGTCGAGTTCCTCGTCCCGCTGCCGCCGCTTGTCCAGGCAGGCGTTCACGCGGGCCTTCAGCAGCACCGGGTCGTAGGGCTTGTTCAGGTAGTCTTCGGCCCCGGCCTCGATGCACCGCACGACGCTCGACATCTCGTCCACCGCCGAGATGATGATGACCGGGATCATCGCCAAATCGGGGTCGCGCTTGAGTTCGGTCAGCACCTCGAACCCGTCCACCTCCGGCATCATCAGGTCGAGCAGCACGAGGTCGAACGTGTGCTTCCGCACGATGTCCAGTGCGACCCGCCCGTCCTCCGCCTCGGTCACGTCGAACCCCTGCTTCTCCAGCCGCCGGCGGAGCATGACGCGGTTGGCGTCGGTGTCCTCGACGACGAGGACGTGCTTCTTGCGGGTGGGGCTGATGTCCTTCCAGACGCGGGCCAAATTGACGTTGGTCAACGTGGCCGTCGGGTCGGCGATCTCCCCGAAGCCGCTCGCGTCGTCCTCCGCCGACGGCGGCGACGGCTTCGGGCGGGCGGCGAGGGCGGCCTCGATCTTCTTCACCAGCGCGTCCATCCGCACCGGCTTCGTCTCGAACTCGCAGCAGCCGGCGTCCATCGCCCGCTGGCGGTCGATGGCCTGGGCGTGCGCGGACAGGGCGATGACCGGGATGTGCCGGGTCTTCGGGTCGGCCTTCAAGCGGCGGGTGGCCTCGCACCCGTCGATGTCCGGCAGGCCGATGTCCATCAGGACGATGTCCGGCGGGGTCGCCAGGGCCAGGGCGAGCGCGACGGTGGCGTTCTCCGCCGGCACCATCTCGTACCCCTTCGGCTGAAGGCGGCGGCAGAGCATGGTCCGGTTGGCGTCGTTGTCCTCGACGAGCATGACGCGGGGCATCGGGTTAGCGCACCTCCACGACGACGCGGAACCCGACGGCCGAACTCTTCGAGTGCGGGGCCAGGGCGTTGCGGTACGCCGCCCGGCAGCTCCCGGCCAAGTTCTTCCACGACCCGCCGCGACAGACCCGCAACGTGCCCGTCACCGGCCCGGTCGGATCGCGGAGCGGTGTCTCAGCATAGTACCGTTCGCCGAACCAATCCGAACACCACTCCCACACGTTGCCGAGGAGGTCGAACAGGCCGAAGGTGTTCGCCGGGCGCGGGCCGACGCGGGCCGGGGCGGTCGCCGAGTGAACGGCATCGGGCGAACTCGGCGCGTCGGTCGTCCCGCCACGGCAGGCGAACTCCCACTCGGCTTCGGTCGGCAATCGGTAAGTGCGGCCGGCGGCGCGCTCGTCGGGCTGGGCCGAGAGCAGTTCGCAGAACCGAACCGCGTCGGTCCACGACACCCGTTCGACCGGGTGATCGGGCGACCCCCCGCGTTCGGCGGTGAACCACGCCGGGTTCTGTTTCGTGACGGCCGCGTACACCGCCTGCGTGACCGGATGCACCGCAAGATAGAACGGCTTGGTCAGGACGACTTCGTGAACCGGCCCTTCGTTCGCCCGGTGGCCGTCGGCGTCCTCGGCGGCCCCCATGCGGAACGACCCGCCGGGCAGCCAGGCGAACGTCTGGCCGAGGTCGTTGACGACCGTCTTCGCCGCGACCGGTTCGGCCGGTTGCAGCGAATCGTACAGTTGGTCGAGGTTCGGCCGGCCGCGCGGTCGGCGGCCGGGTTCCGGAGTGGTCATCGCGTCTCCCACCGGGCGGCGGGCGGAACCGGCACAACCGGTTCGCCCCGCGCCGCACGCCACCTTCTGTTACGCCACCGCCGGCGGTTTCCTTTCTCCGCGCCGGCGGGCGGCCGATGAAAGGATGCGCGCCGCCCCGCCGTAGAATAGTATCGTACCGCGCCGCACCGGGAGTCCAGCGAACCATGTCCGCGGCACCACCTCCGAGTTGGCTCGCCCCGGCGACCGGCCGCACCGGGCCGAAGTCGGTTCGCCTCCGCCGGGTGACGACCGCCGGCCTGGGGTTGTTTGCCGTCGTCGGGTTGCTCACCTACGCCGTCCTCTGGCTCCGCCCGCCGCAGGCCGCGAAGGTGGTCGTCTGGACCGCCGCCTACGGCGAGACCGCGATCATCCCGTCGAATGCCACCGGGGTCGCCGGCGCGACCCGCATTCTGGACACGGCCCGATCCGGGCGCGGTGGTCATTTCTCCGCCGACCCGCAAGCCCTCCGATTGACGCGCGGCGATTTCGCCCGGCAACTCGCCGACCTCGCCGACTTCCGGGGGCCGGCGCTCGTCCTCGTCTTCGCGGCGCATGGTGGCTGCGACGGGCAAGGCGCGTTCCTGCTGCCGGACGACGCCGGCCCCGACCCGGCCGACCGCATCCGCATTCCCACGATTCTCGACACGCTCGCCAAACTGCCGAAGAAATGCCGCAAGTTGATCCTCTTCGACGCCACCGCCGCGCCCGCGATCCCCGCACTCGGACAGTTCCACAACGACTTCGCACGGGGGTTAGCGGCGCTAGGCGAGCGAATCGCGGCGATCTCGAACCTCGTCGTCGTGTCCAGCACCGGGCCGGATCAGCGGTCGTGGCCCGCGGTCGAGCGCGGGACGACGGCCTTCCTGCACTTCGTCAAACGCGGGATGCAGGGCGACGCCGACGCCAACCGCGACGGCCGGCTGAACGCCGCCGAGTTGCTCGACTTCGTCGCCCGCCGCACCCGCGAATGGGCCGCCGACCACCACGCCGCGCTCCAGACGCCGACCGTGTTCCCGGCCGGCGGGGAAGGGGACCGCCGCGCCGCTGACATGTCGCTGTCACTGGTGGACGGCCCGACCCCGGCCGACCCGCTGCCGACGCCGTTCGCCCCGCCGCCGGAGTGGGAAGACGCCTGGAAAAACTACCGCGAACTGGCCGCCGCCGACCCGCACCCGACCGCCTTCGCCCCGGAACTGTGGCGCGACTACGCGGCGTGGCTGTTGCGGTACGACCAGCTCGTCGTCCTCGACGCGGCCGGCGCGAGTGCGGCCGTTCAAACCGCCGACCGGCTGCGAACGCAACTGCTGGCGCGGCGTGTGATCGACGCGACCCCACAAACTTTGCGGCTGCCCTTCGCCCTCGGCACGCAGCCGGCGAGTGACGCCGTCGCGCGGGAAGGGGTCGAAGCGGTCGCGGTGCTGCCCGACGCGGAGCGGTCGAAGGGCCTTGCTGCCGCACTCGCACGCCTCGGCGGGGACGCGGTTCTCCAGCGGCTCGCCCTCAGTCGTGCCGTGATTTCCTGGCTCGCCGACGACCCGCTCCCGCGCCTGGCGACGGCCCGCGCGCTGCTCGTCGCCGTGTGCGAACCGCTGCCGCTGAAGCCGGCCGAGGTGCAGTTCGTGTCGATGCTCGCCTCCGACCTGCCTACGGCCTCCAAATCGACCGCCGCCGGGCCGGTGTTGAAGCGGGTACTGCGGCTACGGCTCCGTGCCGAGGAAGTCGCCAACGGCCCGCGCGGGGAATTGGTGCGGCCGTGGGTTCAACGGGACATCGAGAAAGCGGACGCCGCGCGGAGCCGTGCCGAAGACTTGCTTTTCCTTGGCGACGAAAAAGCCTGGACCCGCGCGACCGTGCAGGCAGCCGAAGCGGAGGAGTCTTGCGCCCGTGCCGCCGAGACCGCCGACGCCGTCCGCACCGCCGAGGCGACGTGGCAGCGCGGAATCGCGGACCTTTCGGACCTGAGCGAGTGGCTGGCCGACGGCACCCGCCGTGCCGAGTTGCCCGACCGCATGAAGAGCGAGGCGACCCTGAAAGCCACTCGATCCGCGTGGGCCGCCGTTCATGAACTGGCAAGTGCGAGCCGGAGTGAGCCGGATTCGGCCCGCGTGCCGGACCTCGCCGCCAAGACGAAGGCGGTCGTGACAGCCGTCGCCGCACTGCGAACCAGCCACGCCAACGCGGTCGCGGAACTGCTGGCCAGACGGGACAAGCTCGAAACCCGCGCCGAGTTCGCCCGCTGGTGGGCGGCGGCCGAGTCCGCGCTGACGGTCCCCGGCGGGGCCGAGCGGAAGGAACTCGTCACCGAGTTCCGCCGCGCGTCGCGACAACTGACTGTCACCGACGCGACGACACCGGACCCGCAGGCCGCGCCCTCGGCCGAAGTCGCCCGCGAAGTCGCCCGCCACCACGCGAGCCGACGGGGGCTTCTGCACCTCGCGCGACTCGGACAGCCCGGCACCGACGTTCCCCCGCTGGCGTTCCAGTTCGACCAGTTCGCCAAACTCGCCGACGCCACCGAAATGCTGACTGAAGCCAGCGACACACTCGCCGCACGGTTCGTGGCCGTCGCCGCGCGGGTGGCGACCGACGCGGCGGAGGAGGCCACGCTGCCAAACGCCGACCGCCTCGCGCGGGTGTCCGTCTTGCCCACGACGGCCGACGCCGCCAACCGCCTCCGTCGGCTCCGCGTCGCCGAACTGCTGGAGTGGCAGGCCACCCGCGCCGAGGCCGACTTCTGGGCCGGCAACGACGGCACCGCGACGCCGTACTTCCAGCGCGCCGCCCGCGCCCTCCGCGCGGATGCGGCGACCCTCCGCGACCGCCCCGCGAACCCGTCCGCGCGTCCCGATGGCTTGCCATTCACTCTGACCGCGCCGGCCCGTCGCGCTGTCACCGACGAACTGTCCCCCCGAGTGGCGTTCGCACTCTCTTCCGAGAAATCGCCGCCTTTTCGCGCCGGCGTCGTCGCATTCTGGGATGCCGCCGCGCCCGACCGCCGCTGGCCGCGCGACACCACCGAGGCGAAGCCGGGCGATCTCGTGATTGCGATTCCCGCGCGCACGGAACCGGTGCCGACCGCACCCGTGGTGGAGTCGTCCGCCGTGGCCGTGACGGGCTACTTCCGCGGCCGCACGTTCAACCGGGAAGTGGCCATCGACCGCCACCCCGTGCCGCACGTCACGGCCGTGAACCGTCCGCTCGGCGAGCTGGCCTCCGTCGCCGTCCGCGCCGACGCCTCGCTCCGAACCAGGTACGGCAACGGGAGTGGATCGCTCCATTTCGTCGTCGATGCGACCGGCAGCATGGGGGCCGACCCGGACACGCCCGGCGACCCCGGCCGTTACCCCGTGGCGTGCGCCGCGCTGGAGGCGGTGTTGAAAAGCATCCCGCCGGGGGTGTCCGTCGCCGTGTCCGCGTTCGGCCACCGCACGGCCCCGAAGGACGACGGCGGGTTCGAGACCCTGCTGCCGTTCACCGCCTGGACCCTCGACGCCGGCAAGCAGACGGACGCCGTGTTGACCCGCCTCCGCGCCCTGCAACCGTGGGACGAGTCGCCCGTCGTCCGCTCGGTCCTCCGCGCCAAGGAGACGCTGAAAGGCCGCGCCGGCGCGACTGCGGTCGTGCTGATCGGCGACGGTGTGGACACCAAATTCGCCGACGATGCCGAGGCCAACCCGAAGAAGCTGGCGGTGAAGGACGCGATCCGCACGGCCTTTTCGACCGACACCGCCGCGCTGCACGTGGTCGCCGTGACTGTGACGGACAAGGCGGAGAAGGCCGCCCAGGACGAGTTCCGCGTGGTGGCCGAGTGCAAGCCGGCGGGACTTTTCGTCGCCCCGGACGCGACGGCCGAACTGGTGAAGTGGATTCGCGCGGCGACCGCCGCCCGCATCAAGGTGACGGTCGCGGACGACGGCGGACCCCGCGACCTGCTGACCGGCAGCGACAGCGGTGACAACTGGCTGTCACCGACTGTGCCGCCCGGCAAGTACTCGGCGCGTGCGACCCTGGCCAAACCGGTGGAGCAGCAGATCGACCTCAAGCCCGGCGAGCGGTTGCTACTGGCACTGGAGGACGGTTCGCCGGAACCTCGGTTCGTGCGGCCGAATGCCGCCGCCGACCTCCCCGCCGTCTCCCGCAAGACGGCCGGCGCGTGGACCGCCGCCGTGCCCCGCCAACGGCTCCTTGACTCTGGCGGCCTGGAATTGGCGGTCGCACTCGACCGCGCCGGGGCCGCGACGAACGTCCTCTCGCCGGCCCGACTCGCGGACGTGTGGTTCGATCTGTCGCCGGCCGTGCCGCGCCCGGTTGCGGTTCGCTGGACCACCGATCCCGGCTGGCCTGCCCCGACGTGGCAGCTCTCGACGCGCTCCTGGCCGAAGGACGGCGCGGTCGGTTCGCCGGCGAAGTTGACCGCCTGGTGGGCGGAAGACAAGCCGTTCCCCGTGACCGCGACGTGGAAGCCGGAACTGGGACCGCCTCTCGTCGGCCATTCGCCCGCGACGGTGAACTGCAACGCCATCGAATCCGTGACCGTCGAGGAACACGAGGTCGAGGTGAAACCCGACACCCGCGCGAAGCGGAGCTGCCTCGTCGTCCGCCTCGGCTTCGACCCGAAGGAAACGCTGGTCGCGCGGCCGACCGGAGGCGCACCGACCGGCAGCGAATCGCGGGTCTATCAGGCCGCCGGGAAAGCGACGTGCCTGTTCTGGTGGGCGGACGCCGAGGCGGTGAAAGCCGTGACGGGCTTCGAGTTGGTGTCCGTTTCCGCCGCCAAGAAGTTCGCCCTTTCGGCCGAACTGCCGACGCTCCCGCCGCCCGCCGCCGGCGGCCCCGTGCCCACCCCCGCCCCCCGGTGACAGTGCCATGACACCGCTCGACCCGGTCGGCCCGGACTGGCGCGCCACCCGATCCGCCGCCGGCGGCTCCGGCCGTCGGGTGCTGCCGCCGATCCTCGCCGTGGCGGTCGTCGCGGCCGTCGCCCTCGGCGTGTTGGTCTGGGTACAGCCGGCCCGCCTGCCCGTCCTGTTGGCCGTGAACACGTCACCCGCTCCGTTCGCGGTCGCCGATTTCCGCTTGATTTCCTCGCTTTCGAGCCAGTCGCCGCCGATGCCGCTGTCTGCCGAACCGGATCGCGATCAGTTGCGCACCGCCGTCGCCGCGCTCCGCAAATCGTCAGCACGGTCGCCCGTCGTCGTCTATCTCGGAGGAGTGGCGGAGGTGGACGCGACCGGAAACCTGATCCTCGCCCCGACCGTGGCCGGGACGGACCACACCCGCAACCGCTGGCCGTTCGCCGAACTCCTCCAGTCGCTTGCCGAGTGCAAATCGCTCAAGAAACTCCTGGTCTTGAACCTGACCGCCACCGCCGGCGATTGGGTGACGCCGGCGCTCCGCGCGCTGGAGGCGGTGCCGGATGCCGGGCGAAAGGTGCTGTTCGCGCACGGCGTCGGCGAAGTGTCTCACGCCGGATTGGAGTGGGGCGGATCGACGTTCGCCGGGTACATCGCCGACGGGTATCGCGGTTCGGCGGACGGGTGGAACGCCGGCGGCAAGCGGGACGGCCGCGTGACGGCGGACGAACTGGCCGCGTTCGTCCGCGCGCGGGTCTCCCGTTGGGCGGAGCGAAACGGAACGGTCCCACAGACGCCGTGGCTGGTGGGAGAGGGTGCCGACTTCGAACTGGCGGCGGTGACGGATTCGGAACCGGTTGCATCCATTCCGCTGGCGTACCCGCAACCCCTCCGCGACGCTTGGGCGGCGCGGGATGCGTGGCTCGCCGACGGCCGGAGCGAGAAGAATCCGACCGCGTTCCTCGCCCTCGAACGGGCGCTACTGACAATGGATCGTCAGTGGTTCGCGGGACTGTCCTCGGACGCCGCGAGGGCCGGGTTAGACGCAGCCGCGAACAACCTCGACCCCGCGAAGGTGCCACCGCCCGAACGCATCTCCGGCGTTTTGAAGGAATTTGCTGCCGCCGACGCCGCCCAAGTGCAAGCGGTCGCGCGGTACGTCGCCCGTGCCGATGCCCCGCCGGACCCGGCCGAGAAGCCGCCCGCCGCAACGCCGGCAGCCGTGTTCGCCGTCGCCGTTTCGGACGTGGCCTGGACGCCGACCAAGTGGAAACGGTTGGCCGCCCTGCTGACCGGGATCGAACCCGAACCGTCGTCGTTCCTCGCCCTCCTCGTCCGGCGGATCGGCTCAACCGAGGAACCGGTGTTGCCCGACCTCGCCGGCCGACTGGTCCGCGCGACGGCGGAACTCGAAGCCGTCACCCGCGATGTCGAGTTCTTCCCCTGGGCGTCACCATCGTTGGTGGGGGCTGAAGCGGAGTGGCGAACGGCGGTGGCCTACGTTTTCTCGCCCAAACACGTCGCCGGCGCGGACGCCGAGAAAGCCGTCGCGCTGTACGAAGAAGCGGTGCGGATGCTCGCATTCGTCCGCGGGCGGTTCGCCAAAGCGGTCGCGGAACTCCGCGCGGCCGAGCGCATCCCGGCCGACGAGCCACTGACAGCGGCCCGTCAGCGGCTCCGCGAATCGTTGACTACCGCCGCCGCCCCGCTCGCCGAGGCCGCGAACCGGTGGGCGACGGCGACTGCCGAGACCGCCGCCGCGCGGGTCGGCGCGACGGAAGCCGTGCGGACCGCGGCCGTCGCTCGGCTCCGTCAGCGTGCCACTTCGGGAGCGGACGGTCCCGCCACGCTCGACGCCTTCGGCCGGTTGCTCGCCTCGCCCCTGTTGTCTGCTCCGGACCGCGCCGCCGTCTGGACGGATCGCCTCGCACTTCTCTCGAAGCTGCACGACGATGTCCGCGCCCGCGACCGCCGCGAGGACGACGACATCCGCGCCGGGTTGATCCCCGTGCCGTGGAAGAACCCGGCCGAAAAGCCGCCGTCGTTGCCCGCGAAGTCGAGTGCAGTACGATCGCCGTTCGCCCTGGAAAAGCAAGGGCCGCCGCGCGAGTTCCTGAACTGGCACGCGGCCCGGTTCGACGACTGGACCGTCAACCCGCTCGACCTGCCGGACTTCACCCGCGACGCCGAGTTCGCGGCCAAGGCCGCCGAGGCGTGCCGGGCGTTCGGGGCCGCGCCGTCGCCCCGCGCGCGAGTCGAATGGGCACTGAATCCGGAGTCGGTCGAACTCACGCCGAGCAAGCAGGCGGGAACCGTCGAAGTCCGGCTCCGCCTGCTCGGCTCCGAGAAACCGCTGGCGGCGCGGCTCGCGGTGCTGACGCCGACGGCCGAGTGGGTCACGGCCCGGACGCTCGCTGACATCGAGCTGTCACCGATCCGCGCCGTTCCGACGGCGTTGACTGTTGCCGTCGGTTCCGCCCCGCAGCGGTTCTCGAAACTGTCCGGCGTGCTGTTGTCGGCCACTGTCGCGGGGCGACCGTCCTTCCGGCGGTTCGCGGTGAACACGGACCGGCTCTCGAATCGCCTGGAATTGCTGGTGAAAGCCGGGGCCGACGGCCCGGAACTGCCGGCCGCGGCGATCCGCCTCCGCCCGAACGGGAAGGCGTCGTCTTTCACCTTCCTGTTGTCCAACCCGACCGCGACACCGCAAACGGTCGTCGTCCGCCTGTCCGATCCGCCGCGCGAAATCGCCACGCTGACGGTGCCGCCGGGCAAGTCCATGCCGCTAGTGTTCCCCGCTCCCCCGGCTGTCAACCCACCACCCGCCGCTCCACCGGTGGCGACCGTTTCCGCCCCGGACGACTTCCGCATCCAACTGCTCGACCCGAAGTCGCTCGCGGAACTCCAGACGTTCACCGTGCCCGTGAAGCTGCTGGAACCGACCGAGTCCGTGACGGTACGCGAGGTCGTGTTCCGGCCCGGTGGCGACGGCAAGCCGAGCGAACTGTCGGCGACTCTCGCCGAACGGGAGTCGTTCCGGGGCGGGCCGATGCCGGTGGCGATGGCGTTCCCGACCGACCGCAATCCGGGGCTGGTCGTGCCGGACGGCAAGCTGAGCGGGACGCTCGACTCCGGCGGCGCGGCGGTGCGGCTGTACGCCACGAACCCGACGTTCGACCGGGCGAAGGGCGGCACCGTCGCGCTGACCCTCGCGGCCGACGGCGTGGACCGAGCATTTGTCTTCCGCGGTGACATCGGCAACGTCGGCGGGGTGGTGCGGCTGCAACCCGTGACGACGCCGCGAGTGAAGGTCGTCGCCGACGACTTCGCCACGGGAACCGAGCCGCTGCCGGTGCGGTTCGAGACGGAGAACGCGCCGCCGCCGGCGACGCTCGAAGTGGACATCGGCACCGAGTCCGGCCCGGACTTTCGCCGCGACTACAAACTCGATTTGAACCCGGCTGCGAAGCGGCGGGCGACGACGCTGGCGCTCGACCCGAAGGGGGCGTTCGCACTCGCCGCCACGATCGCTGACACCGAGGTGTCACTGCCCGTGGACCGACTGGTGGGCGAGCGGCTGATCCGCGCCCGCATGCTAGACGCGAACGGGAAGGAGATCGCCCGCGCCACCCGTCGCGTGGTGTTAGACGGGGCCGCTCCACGCAACGTGAAGTTCGTCGATCCGCCCGCGCGAGCGAAGGCGGCGACGCCGTTGGCCGTGCGGGTGACGGTCGATCCGCCGGTGTCCGGCGTGAAGGAAGTGAACGTCTTCCTCGGAAAGCCGGTGAACAACGCTCCGCCAGCGAACGCCATGCTGATTCCCGCGAAGGCCGACGGCGATGGCTGGACGACGACGGTGCCGCTCGGTCCCGGCCCGGTGCCCGCGGACATCACGGCCCAGGTCGTATCGGGCAGCGGGAAAGCCGGCTTCGCCACGATGACGGTGGAGTTGGTGCCGGCGGCCGAGTTCGACAAGCCGAAGCCGGGCGCGATTGCCGGGAAAGTGGTGGAAGGCGAGATCGCCCAGCCGGGGCTGACGGTGACCTTGTCCGACGACAAGGGCAAGGAGAAAGCCAAGGCGACGACCAAGGACGACGGCACGTTCCGGTTCGCCGACCTGCCGGCGGGCAAGTACCGCGTGTTCGCCGCCAAGGTGTCCACCGGCCGCGAGAAGGGCGAAGCGGTGGAGGTGAAACCGGGCGAAACGACGCCGGTGGAGTTGAAGCTGGTGCTGAAGTAAGACCGGTATCCGGCGAACCCGGCCCGCAAGGGCCGTGGGTGTGTC
>JAYUFU010000052.1:0-7860 GCA_043738505.1 Fimbriiglobus sp.
GACCCTCACCCGCCCGTGTTGCCGTGCGTTGAACGAGGCCCTCACCTGCCGACTTTATGGTTGCTGGCGGCGGTGGAGGCGAGGTGGGCGTTCCACCCACTCGCATCCACGCTTCACCGCCCGATGGGGCTGGGGCGGTCGCTGAAGGTGGCGGGGCCGGTCCGCCAGTCGTCGTCCGGCAGGGCGTACTTGTCGCGGGCGCGCTTCCGCTGCTCCTCGATGGAGTACTCCGGCAGGTCCGGGCGGGGCTTGCCGGCGTTCTTCCGCGGCCCGTCGATGCCGCCGCAGCCGACGGGGGCCAGCGACACGGCCGCGAGGGCGGCCAGAATCAGTTTCGTCCGCGACATGCCGAATCCTCCGGACGGGAAGGCGATCCCACACCCCATTATCGCCCGGCGGTCAAGGGCGGCATTCGCCCGACCCGTTCCCGACCCTCTCACGCCGACCCAAGTCCCCGCGCCAGCCGCTACGACCGGACAAGGGGGGCACAATCGGCGGGACGGGTCAAGCCGTGTTCACCCTGGGGAGCACCCGTTCGGCTTGACCGCCGCGTCCGACTTCCAGTACCATCCCCGCGCCCGGCGGCGGATCGCCGCGGCATTCGGCACCACGGACGGCCGCGATGTTCGCCACCACACCACCGCCGACACCCCCCGCCGCGCCGGAGTCCGCGTTCGCCTACTTCCGCTGGCTGCACGAGCTGCTGCCCGAACCGTTCTTCCAGACGCAGCCGTTCCTGATGTTCTTCGCGGCGGTGCTGGCCGGGTACTGGCTGATCCCGCGCCGGCGGAACACCGCCCGCGTCTGGTGGCTGGTGATCGCCAGCTTCCACTTTTACGCCGCCTGGAGTGCCGAGTTGGCGTTCCTCGTGACGGCGACCACGCTGGCGGATTTCACCCTCGCGCGGCTGATGGACGCCGCCACCCGGCCGCGCGTCCGCAAGGCCCTGATTCTCACCAGCATCGGCATGAACCTCGGCGTGTTGTGTTACTTCAAGTACCAGAACTTCTTCCTCGACTCGTTCAACGGGTTGCTGACAGCCGGCGGTTATCCGGCCGCGTTCGACACGTTGAAGATCATCATTCCGTTCGGCATCTCGTTCTACACCTTCGAAGCCATCAGCTATGCGGTGGATGTATACAGGGGCAAGATCAAGGCCGAGCGGAGTCTGCCGCACTTCCTGCTGTTCATCCTGTTCTTCCCGCACTTGGTGGCCGGGCCGATCGTCCGCGCCGGCGACTTCCTCCACCAGACGCGGCGGGTGAAGCGGTGGAACTGGGTGCGGGTGCAAGTCGGCCTGCAACTCTTCCTCCTCGGCGTGTTCAAGAAACTGGCCATCGCCGACCGCATGGCGGTGTTCACCGACGGCACCGGCCTGCAACCCGGCCCGCTCGTCGCCCCGGAACTGCACAACACGTCGGCCATTTGGCTGGCGGTGCTGGCGTTCTCGATCCGCATCTACGCCGACTTCTCCGGTTACTCCGACATGGCCGTCGGCCTCGCGCACCTGTTCGGATTCAAGCTGGCCCGCAACTTCAACCTGCCATACCTGGCGACGAACGTGGCGGAGTTCTGGCACCGCTGGCACATCAGTCTGAGTACCTGGCTGCGCGATTACCTGTTCATTCCGCTGGGCGGCAGCCGCGGCGGCCGGTGGGCGACGGCGCGAAACTTGATGATCACGATGACACTCGGCGGGCTGTGGCACGGGGCCGCGTGGGGGTACGTCATCTGGGGCGTGCTGCACGGCGGGTTCCTGATCGCTCACCGCGCGTTCCGCGACTGGTGCGAACCCCGACCGGGCGTCCGCGCCGCGCTGGAGTCGCCGCTCGGCACCGCATGGCGGGTCGGGTTCACGTTCCTGTGCGTGTCGCTGGCGTGGGTGTTCTTCCGGCCGGACATCGCCGGCAGTTGGGAAATCCTGCATCGGCTGTTCGTCCCGCACGGCGGGCTTTCGCTGCCGCTGCACAACCGCAGCCTGTGGTACACGGTGCTGTTCCTGCTTCTGTGTCATGTGTTGTGGGCGAAGGGCTGGTGGCAGAGGATGTGGGACGCCGCGTCCCCGGCGGCGCTGGGCGCGGCGCTGGCGGTGTGCCTGACGGCCGCCATGTTGCTCGCCCCGCAAACTGGCCGCACGTTCATATACTTCACCTTCTGACGCGGGAGAGTGGCAACGTGACCGCTCTCGACGAGCCGCGAGTCGCAACCGAACCGCGGGTGAAATCGGTCGTCGTGGTCGTGGCACCCGTCGCGGCAACACCAGAAGTGAAAACGCGCGCGTCGCGCAGCCGACGAACGGTGCTACTCGCGCTTGCCGTCGTCGTGCTGGCGAACGCGACTCTCGGCGTCCTCGGCGAGTATTCCCCCCGGCTGAAAGACCCGGCCTACGGCGACAAGTGGGCGACGCTCCGCCGGCAACTCGCCGCCCGCCCCGGCGACAAATTGGTTCTGTCGCTCGGCAGCTCCCGGACGCTGCTCGGCTTCCACGGGCAACACGCTGAAAACGCTCTGGGCGGGCGGGTGATCGCCTTCAACTTCGGCACGCCCGCCGCCGGCCCGGTCACGGAACTGGTCTACCTCCGCCGGCTGCTGGATCGGGGCGTGACGCCGGATTTGCTGCTCGTCGAAGTGATGCCCGGCCTGTGCGCCGACGGCCCGACCGGACCCGCCGAGCAACTGACGCTGACCGGCGAACGGCTCTGCCGCCGCGAAGTCGAGACGGTGGAGCGGTACGGCTTCGACCCGGCGGCGGTGCGACCGGCGTGGCGCGAGTCGGCGTACCTGCCGTGGTCGAAGTTGCGGTTCCAGTTGCTCGGCCGGGTGGTGCCGAGTTGGATGCCGTGGAACCTGCGCTTCGACTGGAGCCGCGGGGCCGACGCGCACGGCTGGGCCACCCCGCCGCGTCAGGAGATCACACCGGCGGAGCGTGCCGAGCGCGAGGCGAACGCCCGCGCCGAGTACGCAGGCTCCTTGGCGAATGTGTCGCCCGATGGCCGTCCGTTCGCCGCCCTCCGCGCGCTTCTCGGCGAGTGCCAGCAGCGCCGCATCCCGACGCGGCTGGTGCTGTATCCCGAAGGCTCGTCTTTCCGCGCCATGTACCCGGCCGGCACCGGCGAGCGGTTCGTCGCGGCCGTGCGGCGACTCGGCGACGAGTTCGCCGCGCCGCTGACCGACGCCCGCGACTGGCTCGCCGACGACGACATGTACGACGGCCATCACATGTTCAAAGCCGGTGCCCAAACGTTTACTTCACGACTTTCGACAGACGTGATCGCGCCGGCCCTGCGGAGGGCACCGTGATTTCGCCCTCGCAACGACACGCCCGCGCCGCCGTGGTGGTCGCAGTGCTGGCCTTCCTCGCGGTGCAGTTCGGCCTGTCGCGCGCCATCGAATCGGACGCGCTGCCGATCCGCGACCCGATTTATGCCGAGAAGTTCGATCTCCTTCAGCGTCATCGCGCGTTCTTCCCTCCCGACGCCGCGCTTCCCCGCGTCCTCGCCGTCGGCAGTTCGCGGACGTTGCTGGCCGTGCATGCGGGGACTCTAGGAACGCAGTTGAACGCGACCGCGTTCAACTTCGGCTGCCACGGCTGCGGGCCGATCGCGACTGCGCTGTCCGTCCGCCGGCTGTTCGCCGCCGGTGTCCGCGCCGAGACGGTGCTGATCGAACTTCACCCCGCCATGCTCGCCGACCACGACCCGCCCTTTGAACACCGCTGGCTGCACGAGTACCGACTGTCGCGCGACGAGATCGACGTGTTGCACGGCTTCGGCTGGCGACTCGGCACGCCCGTGCAGCACCGCCCCGCCGGGTGGCTGTCCACCGCGCACACCTACCGGTTCGCCGCGCTCGACCGCTACGCGCCGGAGTTGTCGGCGTGCCCGTTCGGGATGACCCTGGCCGGCCGCACCGATGCGTTCGGGTTCGTGCGCGGGGCCGACGCGACGCCCGCGGATCGCCCCGCTGCCCTGCTCCGCGAGTGCGGGCTGTACCTGCCGGCGTTCACCGACTACCGGCCCGGCGGAGCCGCCGTTGCCGCCATCCGCGACACGATTGGCCACTGCCGCACGCACGGCGCGACGCCGATTTTGGTGCTGAGTGCGGAGGCGTCCGAGTTCCGCAGTTGGTACGGAACGGCTGGAAATGCCAGGCTTGCCGCGTGGTTGGTGTCCTTCGCGCGCGAGTGCGGCGTGCGGGTGATCGACGCCCGCGAATGGCTGCCGGATTCGCACTTCGCCGACGGCCATCACCTGACCGCCGCCGGCGCGGAGGCGTTCACGGCACGCCTCGCCGAGGAGCTACGGCGATGACCGACACCCTCGCCCCGCCGGTCGTCCGCCGCGTCAATGTCGTGACCTCGCCGGCCGTGCCGTGCGTCGCAGTCCCGTCCCGCCGCCGTCGCGCGCTGCGTGTCGCCGTCAGTTTCGCCGTTGTGCTACTCGCGCTGAACCTCGGCTTCGGGCTGTTCCTCGACTACGGCCCGCCGCACCTCCGCGACCCGGAATACGGCCTGCGGTTGTCCGCGTTGCGGGAGCGGTTGAAGGAACACCCCGGCCGGCCGCTGGTGGTCGTCGTCGGCAGCTCGCGCACGGCGATGGGCGTTCGCCCGGACGCGGTCGAGAACGGGAAAGGGATGCTGCTGTTCAACCTGTCCTCGGCCGGGGCGGGACCGGTAACGCAGTTGATGATCCTGCGCCGGTTGCAATATGACGGCATCACGCCCGCCGCCGTCGTGCTGGAGTACTGGCCGCCGTTCTTCCGGGGCGACGGCGCGTACCGGGAAGACGCCCGACTGAACCCGACGCGGCTCCGTCCGGAGGACGCGCGGACCATCGACGAGTTCTTCGCCGACCCGGAGGAAACCAATCGCCGCACGGCGGAATCCCGCTGGCGGCCGTTCCTCGCGCACCGCAAACCGCTGATGGACCGCTTCGTCCCCGGCTGGCTGCCGCACACCGAACGCGGCGACGCGATGTTCGCAAATCTCGACGGCTGGGGCTGGCTGCCGGGCCGCGAGACGACGACCGCCGCCGAGCGCGACAAGGGGTTCCCGCACGTCTTCAACTACTACTGGCCGCTCTACCGAACGTACCGCGTGGACGCGAATCAGGACCGCGCGCTGCGGGCGTGCCTCGCGCACTGCCGGGAACTTGGCATCCCCGTATCGCTGGCCTACCTGCCCGAATCGGCGCGGTTCCAGACGCTGAAAACCGCCGAGTCCATCGCACTCGCGGACCAGCATCTCGCCGCTGTCCAGCGTGACACCGGGGTGTCACTGATCGACGCGCGCGGGTGGATCGCGGACGACGACAGCCTGCCCGACGGCTTCCACCTGACCCGCTCCGCCGCCGCCGCGTTCACCCGCCGGTTCGCCGCGGAGTTGCCCTCGTATGTCAAACCCTGCCGCCGGTAGCGATTGTTCCGCCGCCATGCGGCCCCCCATCTTCGCCGAATCCCGCCTCCAGCTACAGTTTGCCGCGCGACTGCCGGACAATGGACGGTTGTTTCCCTCCCTCGGCCGGAGGCGGTTGCCCATGACGGAAGACCATTCCGTACCGCCGCGCCGACGGTTCGACGCCGCCGCGCTGGTGTCCGTCGTCGCGCTCGCACTCGCCACCACGGTCGTTGTGACAGTGGCCGACGCGCCGTTCGGCCCGGCCGGGGCCTGGCTGGGCCGGCGGCTGCTCGACGCCGGCGGGTTCGCGCTCGGCGTGCTTCTCCTCGGCTGGCTGACGTGGCTGGCGTTGTACGTCGCCGGTCGCGGGGTCGGCGTGCTGCTCGCCCGCGCCGCCGGGTGGGCGGTGCTGACCGGCTGCGGGGCCGTTGCGGCCGACCTGTACGCCCCTGTCTCGCCGGCGGTCAGCGTCTACGGGCCGGGAGGGGCGCTGGGTGCGGCCGGCCGCTACGCCCTGTGCGATTTGGCCGCGCCGCCGCTACCGCTGCTGGCCCTGATCACCGTCGCTGTCATCGGGCTGTCACTAACCCTGCCGGGGGCGGTCTGGCGGGTGGCGTCCACGGCCGGGTTCGCCCTGCGACTGCTGGGCACGGGTGGCGAAAAGCTGTTGAACGCGGCCTCCAAACCGGCCGCGGACGCCCCGATTCCGCTGGCAAAAGCCGACGCGCCGCTGCCCGCGACCGACGACATCCCGATCATCCGGCACACCATTCCGACCGACCCGGAGTCGGACCCGGCCGAGGAACCGGAGGACGTGCCGATCACGCGCCGGCCGCCCGAACCCGTCCCGACGCCGGTCGCCGCGCCGCCGACGTTCCGCATCGTCCCGCGCGACCCGTTCGACGACCCGGTGGACGTGACCGCCGAGCCGCCGAGCGTCCGCCCGGACGGGTACGAGCGGCCGTCCTTGTCGCTGCTGGCCGACCCCGACCCGTTCCCCGTCGAGGATCACGAGCAGCGGCTGCGGGACAAAGCGGCCCTGCTGGAGAGGACGTTCACCGACTTCGGGCTGAGCATCAAGGTGGTCGGCATCCACACCGGGCCGGTCATCACGCAGTTCGAAATCGCTCTGGAAACCGGGCTGCGGCTGAACAAGGTGACGGCGCTGGCCGACGACATCGCGCTGAACCTCGGCGCGCCGAGCGTGCGCATCGTGCCGTCGTTGCCCGGCCGCAGCACCATGGGCGTGGAGGTGCCGAACGACCACCGCCAGACGGTGCGGCTGAAGGAACTGATTCAGGCCACCACCGCGAAGGTGGCGAAGTACAAGCTGCCCATCTATCTGGGCAAAGACGTGGAGGGGCGGTCGCTGGTGTACGACATGGCGACCATGCCGCACCTGCTCATCGCGGGACGGACGGGCACCGGCAAATCGGTCTGCCTGAACGCCATCATTCAAAGCTTCCTGCTCACCCGCGACCCGGACGAGTGCCGGCTCATCCTCATCGACCCGAAGAAGGTGGAGTTCAGCGACTACGCGCACATCCCGCATCTGATGCACCCGGTGGTGACGGACGACAAGAAAGCCGAGGCCATCCTGGCCTGGGCCGTGGACAAGATGGAGGACCGGTACGAACTGTTGCGCAAGGCCCGCGTGCGCAACATCGCCAGTTACAACGAATTGACCTGGGACGAGTTGATCCGCCGCATCGACCCGCAGTCGGAGGACGAACGCAAGGCGATTCCCCGCAAGATGCCGTACATCGTGCTGATTGTGGACGAGGTCGGCGACCTCATCATGAGTATGAAGAAGGAAGTGGAGACGCACATCATCCGCCTGGCGCAGAAGAGCCGGGCGTCGGGCATTCACCTCATCCTGGCGACGCAGCGGCCGACCGTGGATGTCATCACCGGGTTGATTAAATCCAACCTGCCGGCGCGCATCTGCTTCCAGGTGGCGAGCCGGTCGGACAGCATGGTCGTACTAGACGAGAAGGGCGCGGAGAAGCTGCTCGGCATGGGCGACATGCTGTTCCTGCAACCGGGCACCAGCACCATCGTCCGCGGGCAGGGGACGTATGTGGACGACCGCGAGATCGAGCGGATCACGACGGAACTGAGCCAGTACGAGCCGAATTTCGAGGGCGAACTCCTGAACCTGAAGGCGAAGGACGGGCCGAGCGACCTGGGCGAGAAGCTCCGCGACCGCGACCCCATGTACGAGCAGGCCATCGAGATCGTCGTCCGCGAGCAGCGCGGCAGCACCAGTTTGCTTCAACGCGCGCTCGGCATCGGCTACGGCCGTGCCAGCCGGCTGATCGACTTCATGACCGAAGACGGGTTGGTCGGCGGATTCAATGGCAGCAACGCCCGCGAGGTGCTGGTGACGACCGAGGAGTGGGAGGTGCGGAAGCAAGGGGCGTAGAATGGCTATCGTGTTAGCCCGCCGCGCCAGCAAGGGGCGA
>JAYUFU010000053.1:0-7858 GCA_043738505.1 Fimbriiglobus sp.
CTCGCTGCGCTCGCTCACCCCTGGCTACAGTCCGCCACGCCTCCGGCGTGAAGAACTGGGGTTACGCCCCCGCGTTCCGCCGTCCGGTCACTTCATCGGCACCGGGCGGAAGCCGCCGACCGGCACGACGGTGCCCGGCGGCAGCTTGCCCGCGCCGGTGCCCGGCAGCTTGGGCAGCGGGCCGGGGCTGGACGCCGGCAGTTGCGGCGGCTCCGGCGCGTCGGTCGGGTCGATCAGGATGGCGGCCGTGCCGCGGTCCTGGAGGAACTCGGCCGTCTTCGCGTCCGGCAGCTCCACCTCCACCCGCAGGGTGGCCGACCGCGAGTCGGCCGGCAGGATCGCCGTCACCTTGCCCCGCAGGGTGCGGTACGGCTCGGCGGCGGACGGCGGCACCCAGTAGTGGACGCCGCCGGCGGCCGTGCCGACCACCACGAACGGCTTGGCCGGGTTCGGACTGAAGGCGGCGGCGGTGACGGCCACCCGGTTCGGCGCGACCAGCCGGCGGCGCTCGACGGCGCGGCCGCTGGCCGCCTTCTTCGCCCCGACGGCGTCGGCCGTCCGGCCGACTTCCCACAGCTGCATCTCGCCGCGGCTGTCGGTGTCCCCGCCGGCGGTCAGCACGAACCGGTCGTCCGGGCTGAACAGGGCGAACCCGGCGAACCGGGTGCCGCCGCCGTTCCGCAGCGACCCGACGGTGCGGCCGTCGTCCAGGCTGACCACGTCGAGGCGGCCGGCGTCCTGGTCGAACAGCATCTTGCCGCCGTCCGCCGACACGCCCAGCACGTCCACCGCGCCGGACCGGTTGTCGATCAGTTGGGCGAGGGCGGCGGCGTCGGTGCCGACTGCCCACACCCGCACGGCCTTGTCCCGGCAGACCGTCACCAGCGTCCCCTGCGGGGTGAACCGCACGGCCGTCACGTCGTCCCGGTGGTCGCCGGGCAGGGCGTACTTCTTCTTCCGGTCGGCCACCGTCCAGACGGTCACGTCGCGGCCGGCGGCGGTGGCCAGGAACTTGCCGTCCGGCGAGAAGGCGATGGCGGCGACGGCCCCGCCGTGCCCCTCCTCGAACTCGGCCGTCGGCGTCTTCGGCAGGTTGGCCGGGTCGTTCAAGTCCCACAGGCGGAGCTTGCCGTCGGTGCCGCCGGTGACGGCCAGGTGGGTGCCGGCGTCCTTCCCGGTGACGGCCACCGCCTTCACCCCGACGCCGGGCGGGTGCGGCAGCACGTGGACGGCCTTCTCGGCCGACAGCGGCTCCCACACCAGCGCCGTCGCGTCCAGCCCGCCGGACACCACCAGCGGGCGGTCGGCGTGGGCGGTGACGGCGACGGCGGTCACCTCGCGGCGGTGGTTGACGGAGAACGGCTCCGGGCTGAACGGGCGGATCGGCACCACCTCGGCCGGGGTGAACAGGCGGATGCGGTTCGCCTCCTGCACGTCCACCTTGCCCTCGGCGCGGAACCGCTTGGACGACTGCACTTCCAGCAGCGGGTCGCCCGGCTTCACCCCCTCGCCGGGGTTCTTCAGGAACTTGACGATGCGGCCGTCCACCGGGCTGCGGACGAAGCACTGGTTGAACTTGAACTGGGTGACGTCCGTCTCGCCCTGCAGCCGCGCCTGCTCGCGGATGGTCTGCGCGAACTCCCCCTGCGACCGGGCCCACTGGGCGCTGGCCGACATGGCCTCGATCTTCGTGCCGGCTTTCTGCATGGCGAGGTAGTACTCCTCGGCCACCTTCACCTGCTTCTCCGACGCCTCCACCGCCACCTTCGTCGTCCGCAGCGACTCGCGGTTGGCCCGCAGCTGGATGTCCAGCATCTCCTCGTCCAGGCGGACGATCACCTCGTCCTTCTCGATCGCCTGCCCCTCGCGGAGGCGGCGGAAGTAGTGGAACACGTCGCCCTCCTTGGTCTCGTACTTCTGGACGATCACGTTGCCGTCCAGGACGGCCGGCTTGGTCGCCAGGCGGACGCCGTAGAAGAGGACGGTGCCTTCCACCTGGGAGGCGATGTGGATCCGCTCGTCGGGCTGGACGACGGCCTGCGACACGACCACCGGCTCGACCCCGGCGGGGAGCCGCGGCACCATCGGCATCGGGGCCTTGACGTACAGCGGGCCACCCACGTCGGCGGGGGTGACGGCGGACGGCTCGATCTTGGGCGGCGGCGGCTTGGTGCCGCACGCGGACAGGACGATACACAACCCGACGACCGACGCGACGGCGAGCGAACGGGGGACGCGGTTCATGGTCCGACTCCTCGGAATGAGGTGGTGCCCGCGCGAGGTCCGTCCGCGCCGGCGGGGGGATGGTTGGGGTGGCCGCCGCGAACCCTCGGTGGGGGCGGTCGGCCGGACGACGGGGTGGCCACGGGGCCGGATACCACAAGAAGACTAACCACAGAGACACAGAGAAGAGGAGAGAAGATTTCACTTTCAGGAGGTCTGTATTCTTCACTCTCCTCATGTTTCTTCGAGGCGCGACGAAACATGGGGAGAGTGAAAAATACAGACTCCGACCTCTTCTCTCTTCATGTCTTCTCTGTGTCCCTGTGTCTCTGTGGTTAGTCTTCTTCGACTTAGAAGAAGAACACGACGTGTTCGTAGAACCACTCCCACACGCCGTGGAACCACGAGTAGCCCAGCGAGTGGCTGCCGCAGCGGATTTTCGTCCGCACCTCCAGGCCGGCGACGAACAGCGCCTTGCGGTCCTCCTCCCGGAACTGGGCCGGGTCCACCTGCACGTAGGCAATGACCACCGGCTCCGACTCGTTGTGGTCGTTCTGGTTCGGCACCGCCTCCGCCCCCAGGTCGGCGAAGTACAGCTTGCCCTTGTACGGGTCCGTCTCCGACCCGGCGAACAGCATGTCCACCGGCAGGTACTTCTTGGCCACCGTCTTGCCGGGGCTGGTCGGGTCGGCCGACTCCTCCACCTCGTGCAGGCCGGCGGTGAAGAACGCCCGCTGGACGTGGCCGATGTTCCGCTGCGGGATGCGCAGCTCCACCCGCCACGGGCCGTCCACCGCCCCCAGCCGCACCAGCGGCTCGTTCGTCTTCACCGTCCGCCGGTTCAGTTCGGTGCGGTTGTCGTTGTTCAGTACCGTCCAGACGCGGTGCCGCGGGTCGGACACGTTGAGCAGGTCGAGTTCGGGCGCGCGGGCGTGGAAGAAGCCCCGCTCGGTCTCGATCAGGTTGTACTGCCGGATCAGGTCGGTGCGGCGGTTGGCGTACAGGCTCCGGTTGAAGTCGGCCTCCGCCTTCTTGCGGATCAGGTCGTTGCGGACGTTCTGGCTGTCCCGGTCGGTCGGCGTCCGGTCCAGCGCCGTCTGCTGCGTCTTGCCGTCCTCGATGGCCTTGGCCAGTTCGCCGTCGATCTGCGCGAACTGCCGCTCCAACTGGCCGTTGAACAGCTTGACGATGGGGTCGCCCGGCTTCACCCCCTTCTGCCCCGGCTTGACCAGCAGCTCGATCACCTCGCCGTCGTGCGGGGTGTACACCGTCTTCTCCACTTGCGGCTTGAACTGCCCCTTGGCGTCCATCTTCAGCGGGAACGGGACGAACGCCATCGTCAGCGCCAGCAGGACGACCAGCGCGCACACCATGAGGGTGATGAACCGGGTCTTGCCGCCCACCCCGTTCTGCACCCACAGCACCGGCTTCCACAGGAACTGGAACGGGATCCGCTTCATCTCGGCCGCGTTGTACAGGGCCGGCGCGGCGTGCTTGCCGACCAGCTCCATCCGCTGCACCATCGGCTCGACGTTGTCCGGCGGGTTGAAGCTCTCCATCAGCAGCGCCGACCGGGCCGGGGCCGACTCCTTCTTCTCCCGCTCGTCGCGGATCGGCTGCACCACCAGCAGCTTCGGCTGGCTCTCGGCCAGGTACTCGTCCAGCGCCGCCAGCACCTCCGGCGGCAGGGCGTCGTCGCGGGTGCCGTTGAACGTCAGCCGGTCGTTGAACTTCAGCACCGCGTCGAACAGCTTCCGCATCCGCCGCACGTGCGTGCTGGCTTTTTCCACCACGTCCGCCCCGGACACGGCTTCGACGGTCGCCTTCGACCCGTGCCGGACGCCGACGCACAGCCGGTCGCACTCGATCAGCCGGCGGCCCTCGTTGGCCACGTGGTACGCCACCTCGGTCGGGTTCAGGGTGCCGTGGACCAGCCGGGCGAACGCCTCCACCTGGACGAACACCTTCTCCGACCCGGCCGACTGGCGGGTGGTGCCGTAGGCGTGGTACTGCGAGGCGTACCCGGCCATCTGCGTGGCGTACTGGATGAACGTCGGGTACAGCCGCGCGTCGTGGCTGCTGTCCTGGAACACCTCCAGCAGCCCCATCGACTGCTTGTCCGCGCCGACGATGGGCGCGAACAGGGCGTAGTAGTCGGACAGGTTGGCGGCCGGCGGGCTGTCGGCGTCGGGGGCGACGCCGGCCAGCCGGCCCTGCGGCTCCAGGATGACCGACCGCGGCGGGTTCGCCTGGAAGACGTGCCGCAGCACCTCGTTGTGGCACTCGCGGCCGCCCCGTTTGGCCTCCAGCCCGACTCGCTCCAGGTTCACCTGGCAGGCGACTTGCAGGAACCCCTGCGGGGTGCGGAGCCAGACGGCCCCGGCGGGCGCGCCGATGCCGGTCAGCGCGCGGGTGAGGAACTGCTGGTAGAAGTCGGTCGGCGCGACGTTGGAGCCGGCCAGTTTCGAGACGTCCTCGAACGCTTCGTCGATTTGTCGGCTGAACCGACCGCGATCACTCGGATCGCCCGGCTGTTTGTTGCTCACGTGAGACCTCGGCGGAGAACGGAGCGGGTCACGGGGGGTCGGGCGGCGGTCGCGCGACCGGACGTATCATACCCGCCGGCAAACTCGGCACGCAAGGTTAGCAGCGAATCGGCGGGCCGATTGTTGCGGGCTTGGCAAACTTTCTCGGGCGGCGCGAACGCGCGCGATGACCCAAGGTCGGGCAGCGCATCCTGGGTATCAGACCCCAATGGTCGCTGGCTTGTCGCACGACCCACCCACACCACACACTTGCGGGTGCGGCTATTGTGACAGTTCGCCCCCAAGACGGTGAGGAAACCGCCCGCCTTTTCGTCACCGTCGGCAATGGCAGCCCGCACGACGGCGATTCCCGACCCACACCGCCCAGTTCTCCTCAACCCCTCCGAGGCTGCCCAACTGCCGCCGCCGTGAAACTGTGCCGCTTGCCCAGAATGCGCCGATTGGCCGGATTCCGGCGCGTTCGCCGATTTCCGTGATCCGCACCGCCTCAACATACCACCGGTTGCCCGAATCGGTCTTGATTCATTCAAGTCCCGACGGAAGAATCCCCTGTACTCGGCCATGTGTACACTCTGCCAGTCGTGCGGCCCCGTCGGGGAGCTGCCGTTGGGTGTGCCGGTCCTGGGACGCGGGAGGGGCCACCGATGCGGCGATTCCAGCCGGCCGTCACGCTCCTCCTGATCGCCGTCCTCGGCGGCTGCCGGACGCCGGGCGAACAGCGTCCTGGGGACGACAAGACCTCCCGCCCGCCGGGGGGCGGAGGTGGTCGGCCGGGCGTCGAGCCGCCGGCCGAACGCGACCCCCTTGGGCCGAAGCACTGGCTGCACACGCCCGGCGGCACCGTCGGCAACAGCGGGGCGCGCCAGCCGGCGGGCGTCGTCACGCCGGGGGATGCCGACTTCAAGACCGAGGTGAAGGGCCTGCTCTCCGGGTACGTCGTCGGGCCGGACGGCCAGAAGGTGCGGAAGGCCACCATCCAAGTCGAGCCGGTGAACAGCCCCGGCGAGGGGGCCGTGGACTACGAGTCGCAGACGGACGGGTCGTTCATGATCTCCGGGTTGACGACCGGCAAGAGCTACCGGCTGACCGTGCGGCACAACGACGAGGGCGTCCTCAGCGGCGGACAGGTGCTGGCCAAGGTGCCGAACGTCTACGTCCGCATCGCGCTCATCGAGGGGTTGGACCTGTCCCCGGCGAAGACCGAGCGGAAGCCCCTCCCCAAGTCGCCGGAGAAGAAGTCCAAAATCGACGAAGACCTCAACAGCAAGCCGAAACCGGACCCGAAAATCAACGACCCGCTAAAGCCGCCGCCGGCGTTCATCGACCCGCTGGACCCGGTCGGCCCGCTGCCGGCACCGGGCGGCGCGTCGGCGCTGCCGCACCCGCAGCCGCTCATCCGGGACACGAACCGCGACGCGAACCCGACCCGGCGGAACGACCTGCCGGCCGAGGGCTGGTCGCCGGTGCAGTTCGACCCGCCGGCCCCGTCCCGCCAGCCGCCGTACCGCCCGGACCTGAACACCAAGCGGCCCGACGACGGCTTCCGCCCGCCGGTGGTCGATCTGCCGCCACCGCCCGGCCCGAGTCGCCAGGAGTCCCGCCGGCCCACGGCCGACGAGTTCTTCCTGATCGACGCGACCGGCAAGGAGCGGCGGTTCCCGTCGGGCAAGCCCGGCGAGCTGCTGCTGGTCGAGTTCATGACGACGACGTGCGTGCCGTGCCAGAAGGCGCTGCCGACGCTGACGGCGATCCAGGCGAAGTACGCCGACCGCGACCTGCAAGTGATCGGCGTGGCGTGCGACGACGAGGAGTTGCGGACGCGGGTCATCCACGCCGGCAAGTACCGCGCCGACCACGCCGTCAACTTCCCCATCCTGACGGAACCGGGGAAGTCACCGGGCGGGGTGATGAAGCGGTTCGGCGTGCGGGCGTACCCGACGGCGGTGCTGCTCGACAGCGCTGGCGGGGTGCTGTGGCAGGGCAACCCCGGCGACGCCCGCGCGGCCGTCGCCGCCATCGAGGGGCATCTGGCGAAGTGACGGAGTCCGGCTGCACGCCTGATACATGAACCCGGTGACGGTGTCCCCCGCGTGAGAACCTCGGCGGAGACACCGGTTCTTCCACCTCTCCCAGCTGGGTGCTTTGTTGCGATCTACCGGTGTGAAGCGTACTCATCGCTTTCCGGCCTGAAGGGCCGGTTCCACCAGCCCAGGCCGTGAGGCCTGGGAGCCCCGGCCAATCCGCGCGACCCTGAAAGGGTCGTTCGTGCGGGCCACGAGCGACCCTTTCAGGCTCGGAGAGTCTTTCCCCTCGGAACCCAGGCCTCACGGCCTGGGCTGGTGGAACCGGCCCGTCAGGCCGGAAAACCAAGAACGCAACACAGCACGCAACGGGGAGAGGTGTTCCGACCCCGCCGCAACGGTGACGGATCAGTCGCATTCGGTGTCACTGCTTCGGGAAGGTGCCCCGCTCGCGGTCGGCCGTGTGCTTGACGTGGTGCTGGGCGATCTTCTTGCCCAACTGGGTGACGAACCCCTGCTGGTAGTTGCTCACCGGGCCGTCGCCGACCACCTTCTGCGGGGCCTGCCAGTCGAACGGGTAGTCGTACTTCTTCGCCGCCGCGCCCGCCTCGTACACGGTCACCATCATGGCCGCCGTGCCCTGCGGCAGCTCCTTGCCGAACCCGCCGGCGTCCAGGCTGAACTGGCTCAGGTTCACCTGGATCAGGTAGTCCGCGCCGAGCCGCTGGGCGATCTCGGACGGGTCCGTCACGGCGAACTTCTCCGGGTTGATGGACTGCATGCGGGCGATCTTCGACTGGTCCACCACCCCCACCTTCACCTTCTCCTTGGCCGTCTCCTCCAGCAGCGTCTTGCCGATGGCCGTCGCCAAGTCGCGGTCCAGGCTGGCGAACTGGAGTTTGGTGCTGATCCCCGGCGCGGGGGTGACGATCACCGCCACCGTCACCTCCCGCTTGCCGTCCTTCGGCTCCAGCTTGTACTGCGCCGGCGACTTGCCGTCGTCCTTCAGGAACCAGAGCGTGGTGAGCGGGCTACAGCCCAGCCCGAACGTCAGTCCCAGAATGGTGA
>JAYUFU010000054.1:0-7838 GCA_043738505.1 Fimbriiglobus sp.
GCCCTCGAAGCCCAGAAGGCCGGCAAGGTGCGGTTCCTCGGCTTCACCGGGCACAAGGCCCCGCACATCTTCCTGAACATGCTCGGCAAGCACACCGACTGGGCGACGTGCCAGCTCCCGGTGAACGTGTGCGACTACTTCTACCGCAGCAGCATTCACGAGGTCATCCCGGAACTGAAGAAGAAGAACGTCGCGGCGATCGGCATGAAGAGCCTCGGCGGCGGGAACATGACCGACGGCGGGCGCATCGTCGCCGGCGGCGTCGCGACCGTCGATGAGTGCATCCGCTACGCGCTCTCGCAGGACATCGCGACGCTGGTGGTGGGCATCGACTCGATGAAGGTGCTGATGCAGGACGTGGCCATCGCCCGCGACTTCGAGCCGATGCCGAAGGACGAGGCGGACGCGCTGCTCGCCCGCGTGAAGCCGGTCGCGACCGACGGCCGGTTCGAGTGGTCCAAGTCCACGCAGAACTTCGACGGCCCGTACCACCGCAAGCAGCACGGCTTCGCCGAGTGATACGCTTCGCAGGAACGAACCGCCGTCTTCTTGTGGTGCGGGCCTCTGGCCTGCATCGCCGCTAAGAGCAGGCGGGACGCCTGCACCACAAGAAGCCGGCGGCTATTATCTGGGATTCGTGAGGAGTTCGCATGTCCGAATTCGCCATCCGGCCCGCGACCGCGAACGACCTGGACGCGATCCGGGCGCTCTACAACCACTACGTCACGCATTCCACCTGCACGTACCAGATCGAACTCGAAACGGCCGCGGAGCGCGCGGCGTGGTTCCGCGACCGGTCCGAACTGCACCCGGTCACGGTCGCGGAACGTGAGGGCGTCGTGATCGGGTGGGCGGCGCTGTCGCCGTGGAAGTCGCGGTGCGGGTACGCGCGGTCCGCGGAGGCGTCGGTGTACATCCACCACGAGCACCACCGCCGCGGGGCCGGGAAGGCGCTCCTGCTCGACCTCATCGACCGGGCGAAGGCGCTCGGGCTTCACACCGTCATCGGCGGGGCGTGCAGCACGCAGACCGCGAGCCTCGCGCTCCAGGCCGCGCTCGGCTTCGAGGTGATCGGCACGTTCCGGGAGGTGGGCCGCAAGTTCGACCGCTGGCTCGACGTGACCCACACGCAGTTGGTGCTGAACGCGGACGCCTGACCGCGCCCGCGCTTCGTACAACTCCCCTCATGCAAACGACCCTCTTCGCGCTGTTGGCAATGGGCGCCGGCGCGTGCATCGCGCTGCAGGCGTCCGCGAACGGCAGCTTCCGCAAGAGCCTCGGCGACAACCCGCTGTTCGCCGCGTGCCTCTCCATCCTCGGCACCGTCCTCACGGCCGCCGCCGCGATGCTCGTCTTCCGGCCGCCGGTGCCGAGCATGGCGGTGCTGCGCGAGACGCCGTGGTGGAACTGGATCGGCGGGCCGCTCGGCGCGCTCATCGTACTGGCCGGTGCGGCGCTCACCGCGCGGCTCGGGGCGGCGCTGTTCATCGCGCTGGTCGTCGGCGGGCAGTTGCTCTGCTCGCTCGCGCTCGACCACTTCGCGCTCGTGGGCCTGAACGAGCAACCGGTCACCCTCGGCCGGTTGCTCGGCGCGGCGCTGGTGGTGGCCGGCGTGCTGTGCATCAAGTTCCTGTGACCGCGGTCACGGCTTCTTCGGACCTTTGTACTTGGTCAGGTCGATCTCACCCGGATCGGGAGGTAACTCGCCTCGTGTCACGGACCAGAGGGTCACTCCTTGTCGGCCGGAGAGATCCACCCTGGAAATTAAGAGGGGCCGCTCGGTTTGGCTGAACGCGGCCTTCGCATAACCGGCCGACGCGCACGCCGCGAACACCTTCCCAAGTTCGTCCATCGACTGCCCCTTGTTCGCCGAGATGCGAAGCTTCTTCGGCCCCTTCGGGTCGTTGTGTACCCGCGCCAGGTACGTCGTGAGGAGGTCCAGGTTCGAGCACGTCATCTCGGCCACCCGGCCGTTGACCACCTCGCGAACGAGGTACGGGCGCGGCCAGTCGCTCTCGCCGACCGCCACCGCGATGTCCCTCCCCAGGTCGTGCGCGTCGGCCTCGGCCTCCTTCTCCTTCTTCGCGTCCTCCAGCTTCTTCTTCTCGGCCTGGAGGTCCGCGAGTGTCGCGTCGAGCAACTGCTTCTGCTTCTCCAGGTCGGCCAGCCGCTTCTCGACCCGCTTCAGCGGGTCCGCCGCCTCCGGCGCGGCAGGCGGTGCGCCCGGTGTGAGCGGTTCGGTCGCGCGGGCGACGTTCTCCGACCGGCCCGACACGCCGAGGGCGAACGCCCCGGCACCGACCACGAGAACCGCCGCCACGGCCGCGGTCATCACCTTCTTCATCCAGATCATGTGAAGTACCCCGTCGGTCAGCCCGACCACGGCCGGCGACACGCCGACCGTGACCAGGGCGGAAGTGGAATAGATCGTTGCCGAACGAACGGTCGCGGACGCCAGCCCGGCCGGGAGCGCGACCGCGGGTGCGGCCAGCACCACCGGGGCGCCCCCACCCAGTCGCGCCCGGAGGCGCTGCATCGCCCGGTTGAGCCGGGCGGAGAGCGTCCCCTCCGGGCACCCGAGGCGCTCGGCCGCTTCGCGCCGGGTCAGCCCCTGTAAGTGGCACAGCACCACCGCCGCGCGGTCCCGCTCCGGCAGCGCGAGCAGCGCCGCGTCGAGGTCCGGGTGCTCGGCCGTCGGCTCCGGCTCGGGCGCGGGAACCTCGTGCCCCATCGGCCCGGTGACCGCGGCCCGCCGCCGGTTCCCGCGGATCGCGTTGCGGGCGGTCATCACCGCGACCTGATACAGCCACGGGCCGAGCGGCGCGGCGCCGTTCAACCGCTCCGCCCGGCGGAGCAGAACCAGGAAGGTGGCCTGAAACGCGTCCTCCGCGTCCTCCGCGTTCGCGAGCCGGCGGCGGCACGCGCCCCAGACGAGCGGCCCGTACCGGCGCACGAGTTCGGCGAACGCGGCCCCGTCGCGGGCGGCGCGGAAGCGGTCGAGCAGTTCCCGATCGGTGGCGGGCGGGGCGCCCGCGCGTTGCTCGCGGAGGATCATCAGTAACCGGTTCATGCCCCCATACTGTCCGGAAACCGCCCCGCGCGTGCGGGAAATCCGATCGGCCGCGCGTAAAACACCTTCATGAACCCCATCGACGATCTCTTCCGCCGCCTCCGCGCCGAAAAGCGGGCCGCGTTCATGCCGTTCGTCACCGCCGGCGACCCGGACCTCGCGTTCACCCGCGAACTGCTCCCGGCCGCGGCCGACGCCGGCGCGGACCTCTTCGAGGTCGGGTTCCCGTTCTCCGACCCCATCGCCGACGGCCCGGTGATTCAAGCGTCGTACACCCGCGCGCTCGGCAAGCGCCTGAAGCTCGCGGACACGTTCGCGATGTTGCGCGACGTGAGCGCCGACTTCCTGAGCGGGGGGCGTAAGCCCCCTGTGCCGCCGCTCGTCGCGATGGCGTCGTACTCGCTCATGTTCAAGAAGGGGACGGCCGCGTTCATCGACGCCGCGAAGGCCGCCGGGGTGAGCGGGGCCGTCGTGCCCGACCTTCCCGTGGAAGAGGCGGAGGAGTTGTCGGCGCTCGCGAAGGATCGCGACTTCAAGCTGATCCTGCTCGTCACGCCGACCACGTCGCCGCGGCGCGCGGAGAAGGTGGTGAAGGCGTGCGGCGGGTTCGTGTACGTGGTGAGCGTGGTCGGCGTCACCGGCGCACGGGAGGCGCTGCCGGCGGCCCTCCGCGACCAACTCGCGCGCCTCCGCACGATGACCGACCTGCCGCTGTGCGTCGGGTTCGGGGTGAGCCGGCCGGAGCAGGTGCGCGAGCTGAAGGACATCGCCGACGGGGTGATCGTGGGCAGCGCGGTGGTGAAGAAGCTCGAAGCCGCGGCGACCGACCGCGCCAAGGCACTCGCGGACGTGACGCAGTTGGTGAAGGAGTTGCGCGCCGCGCTTTCGTAGGACAGGCTTCCAGCCTGTCATTGCCGGACAGGCTGGAAGCCTGTCCTACACGCCGGAAATGACCACCGAGTACCCGCGGTTTTCGATCACCGAGCAGTCGCCGAACGTGTCGAAGATGAGCGGCATCACGGCCGTCGGCATCTTGGTCACGATGTAGTACCGGCCGCCGGGCCTCAGCAGGTCGCGGGCGCCCTCCACGAACAGCCGCGTGATTTCCGACTTCGCGTAGTACGGCGGGTTCGCCAGAATCACGTCGAACGCGCCTTCCTCCAAACCTTGCAACCGCGTCGCGGTCACGAACCGCGTGTTGGTGACGTTGTTCGCCGCCGCGTTCAACTCGGCGAGCGCTATCGCCCGCAGGCTGCTGTCGATGAACGTGACGCGGGCCTTCGGCCCGGCCATCGCGGACGCGAGGCACCCGACCGAGCCGTTCCCGCATCCCAGGTCGAGGATGCCGTCGCGCTCGTTGATCTCCGCCACTTCGAGCATCGCCCGCGAGCCGGTGTCGAACCGGCCGTAGCTGAACGTGCCCGGCCGCGACACGAACTCCATCGACGCCCCTTCGCCGATCTTCGCGTGGTAGGTCACCTCGTGCCGCCTGCGTTTCTCCTCGGCATCGGTTTTGGTGCTGAAGAACGCCATGCCCTCTTCGCTCGACGGCGTCTCGCCGCACTTGCCGAAGATCTTCTTCTGGAGTTTGCCGAACTGGCTGTCCTTCTCGTACTCGGAGAGCGTGAGGAACAGCCCGCCGGGCGCGAGGGCGTGATACCCCTGCTCCACCACGTCGAGCTTCAGCTCGCGGTCGGCGTGCGTGGACGCGGGGAAGATGACCGTGTTGAACTTCGGCGGCAGGTCCCAGATGTCCGGCACCGCGACGACCTCGGCCGCGGCCCCGACCTCGGCGAGCGTCTCGCGCACGCGGTCGGTCTGGTGCAGGTCGAACTGCGCGCATGTGACTTCGGTTTCGGGCAGCGCGAGCGCCTTCACGAGGTTGGCGACCGGCCACGGCGGCCCGAGCGCGATGAGAACCGGCGGCTTGACGCGGTGCGCGACCGCGGCGAAAAGCTTCGTGATGTGCTTCATTGCGCTATTGTAGGTGCCGCGAAGCCGCAAGCGGCGGGAGGCCGCTTGCGACTTCGCGCACCCCTACGGCTTCTTCTTCTTCGCCTTCTCCAGCAGCGCCTCGAAGCGGTCCTTCGCGGTGCGGTCGAGGTTGTCGCGGAACTTCGCCAGTTCGTCCTTCGCAGACGCCAGCTCGGTGCGCAGCACCTCGACGCGGTGTTCCATCGACTGGAGGTCGAGTTCGACCAACTCCTTCGCCAGCGCGAGCAGTTGCTCCTCCACCGCCTTGCGGTCGTCTTCCTTCGGCGTGGAGAGCTTCGCCACCAGCACGAGCGACTTGTTCTCCGCCTTCCAAATCTTCAGTTCGAGGTCGTGCCGCTTCGGGTCGTCTTGCAGGTCCGCGAGCAGTTCCGTCACCTGGAACGTTTCGCGCACCTGAAGCTCGTAGGCCGGGCGCGCGGTCTTCTTCAGGTCGTCGAGGAGGGGGATCAAGTCAGGGCAGTGCTTCTTGACGAAGTGGAGCGCCGCGGCCTCCCGCTCCTCGGTGAACTTCGGCAGCGGTTCGCCGGCGCGCGCGGCGCACGGGAACAGCACCGTCACCGCGATCGCGGCGGCGCGGGCGAAAGCCGTCCTCGACATGACAAACCCCTCTCGAACGCTCAGAAATGATGAACGATGAATGATGAATACAGGCACCGTGCTTCTTGCATTCATCATTCATCATTCATCACTTATCATCCCAGGTCACGGGTGCGGGGCGTCGGCCATCCCGGCGGCCTTCGCGGTCGCGGAGACGTGGTGCGGGTGCGCCAGGGCGCGAACGTGCTGCCGCCAGCGGACTTCGTCGTCGCGCGCCTTCTCCACATGCTCGGGCGTACTCAGGTCGGCCCAGATCTCGGCGACGCTGCGCTCGTCCCCGCTCGGAACCGGGTGTTCGGCCGCGACGCTCATCCCGTGTTCGCGCGGCATCGGGGCGACCGCCACCGCGGGCGGTGCGACGACCCGCGGTGCCGGGATCGCCTCCACCGGAACCGGCGCGGCGACCGCGGCGGTCGGCGGGTCGGCGCGGCCGGCCAGCGACAGGCCGATGAGCGTGCAAACGGCGACCGCGGCCCCGCCCAGCCCGACCCACGCGAACGGGTGCCCGCGGTACGCGCGCAGGTCCAGCCGCGCGCGGATCGCGGCCCGGAACGACGGGTGCGGGGCCGGCGGCTTCTGGCCGATGGCCGCGGCCGACAGGCGCACCGCTTCGGCCAAGGCGTCGCGCGCGTCCTGGTCCTCGGCGAGCCGCGCCTCGAACGCGGTCCCCTCGTCCGGCGACAGGTCGCCGGCCGCGTAGCGGAGCGCGGTCCCTTGTAGGGTAGGGTCAGGCATGGCGGGCCTCCCACAGTTCGCGGAGCTTCTTCAGACCGTCGTGCATCCGGGCCAGCGCGGTGTTGAGCGGGCAGCCGAGGGCCGCCGCCACCTCGCGGAAGGTGAGTCCGTCGAAGACGCGAGCCGCGATCACCGCCCGCTGCGCGGCGGGCAGCAGGGCGAGCAGTTCGCGGACGTGCCGGGCCTCGTCGGCGGTCCCGGCGCGGGCGTCGGCCGGGCCGTCGCCGATCAGCCCCACGAGCGCGAGGTCGTCGGCCTGTGCGGGCAGTCGCTTCGCCTTCCGCTTGATGAGCATCGCCTGCCGGTAGGCGACCGTGAACAGCCACCCGCGGAACGTGTCCGGGGCGACCGCGTCGGCCTTGCGGAGCGCCTGCACGAACGTTTCCTGGAGCGCGTCCTCGGCCGCGTGGTGGTCGCGGAGCACGCCGAAGAGGAACCGGAACACCGGCCCCTCGTACCGGGCGAACAGCGGGTCGAGCGCGGACGCGTCGCCGGCGCGGAACCGGGCGAGCAGGTCCGCGTCCGTGGTGCCGACCGTGTCGGTGGGTGCTTTCATTCGTCGTCGTCTCCGCCGCGCGCCTTCTTCACCGGCCCCTTGCCGGCCTTCTTGGTGAGCGCCTTCCCGGCGCCCGCCTTCTCCTTGCCTTTACCCTTCTTCGCCTTCTCGTCGTCGTCGTCGTCGTCGTCGTCATCGTCGTCGTCGTCGTCGTCGTCCGAACCGTCGTCGTCCGAATCGTCATCGGACTTGTCACCAACTTCGGCGTCGATACCCGAGGCAGCGCCAAGCGCATCCTGGGCGGCGCGATAGTCGGCGAGTCGATCGACCCAGGGGATCCAGGCTGGCGAGAGCAACGATGTGTCGCCCGGGGTCAGCTCGGTCTCGAGCACCCCCGGCTGCTCACCGTCGACATGGGAGATGCTCACGGTCCAGCGCCAGCCCGGGTAACCGGGCAGTGTGGTGTCGAAGTAGACAGTGACGACGCCGTCGCCCTCCTCGATCGAACCAGCGGGCGCGCCGATCGATTCGGCTGAGGTGATTTCGAGCAGGGCCGTGCGGCCGAGGTCGAAGTCAGCGTCGGTTGCCACCTCCCCGCTCTGATCAGACGAATCAGGCATCGAGTTCGTCCGCGACTTTGCGAAGCATGGCGGCGATCGTCTTGCCATGCTTGCTGTCGGGGTAGCGCCCGCGCTTCATGTTGGTACCGATGCCGTCGAGCAACTTGACGAGATCCTCGATGATGATCGACATGTCGTCGGCCGGCTTGCGACTCAGCTTGACGAGACTCGGCGGCGCTTCGAGTACGCGCACCGAAAGTGCCTGCGCCCCACGCTTGCCATCGGCGATACCAAACTCGAGCTTGGTGCCCGCCTTAACCGTTGTGCCCGCTGGGAGGGCAGAGGCATGCAGGAAGACCTCCTGGCCGTCATCGGAACTGATGAA
>JAYUFU010000055.1:0-7834 GCA_043738505.1 Fimbriiglobus sp.
GAACGGGCGGGCGGTGTCGGCGGGACGGCCATTTTCCGGTGCCGGCGGAACTCTCCTCCTTGTTCCTTCCGCCGATCCGCCGATAATTCCCGTCACCGCACCCCTCCCGCCTCGGCTCCCGGCCCGCCATGCGAAACGCCTGCCCGACGTGCGAGACCGTGTACGCCGTCACCCCGAAGGACGTCGGCCGGCGGATCGTGTGCAAGAAGTGCGGGGCGGCGCTGGTCATCGACGACGACGGCTTCCGGGTGGAAACGCCGCCGCGACCGCCGGAGCCGATGCCCGCCCGCGAGGACCGCCCCCGCGCCACGCGGCCGCCGCGCGAACCGCTGATGGCCCCGCTCTGGGCGCGGGTCAAACCGTACATGGACCCGCCGACGGTGGCGTTCGCGGCCGGCGTCTTCTTGGTCCTCGTCGCCCTGTTCATGCCGCTCATCGGCAAGGCGAAGGTGGAGCGGCGGCAGGCGGCCATCACCGAAGAGCGGCTGTACACCGACGACCTCGTCAAGCAGCTCCGGGCCGGCAAGGCGGCGAACGAGGAGCGCATCAAGAAGGTGGAGGAGGACTGGCAGAAGCGGCGGGAGACGCTGGAACTGGACGTGAAGTACGCCGAGGTCGGCAACCAGATGAGCACCTATTGGGACCGCTACTGGCTGCTGGTCGGGTTCCTGCTGCTGGGGTTCGGGGCCATCGGCTTCATGCGGGACACGCAGCCGCTCATCCGGCGGATCGTCGGCGCGGTGGTGGTGACGGCGCAGATGCTCTTGGTGTTCGCCACGATGATCGCCGGCTGCGGGCGTTTGCCGGGCGGGCGAACAAGACGGAACCCTCTCTGCGCTGGCGGGCGTTTGCCGGGCGGGTGACGGCCGCTATAATGGGCGATTGCCGAGTCTTCCGTCCCGTCAGGCTTCACCGACATGCCCGATCCCGTTTCGCCCCCGGACCTGACCCGCACCCCCGCCCCGGACCCGCTCCGGCCGCGCTACCAGCGGGTGCTGCTGAAACTCAGCGGCGAGGCGTTCGGGCACGCCGGCAAGAGCGGCATCAGCCTGGACGAGACGCTGGCCATCGCCACGCAGTTGAAGCGGGTGGCGGATCGCGGGGTGCAACTGGCGGTGGTGGTCGGCGGCGGCAACCTGCTCCGCGGCGCGCAGTTCTCGGCCGGCAGCAGCGCCATCAAGGCGACGACGGCCGACCAGATGGGCATGCTGGCCACCGTCATGAACGGCCTGGCGCTGCAAGACGTGCTGGAAAGCCTGGACATCCAGACGCGGGTGATGTCGGCGGTGAAGCTGGACAGCGTGGCCGAGCCGTTCATCCGCCGGCGGGCCATCCGCCACCTGGAGAAGAAGCGGGTGGTGATCCTGGTGGGCGGCACCGGCAACCCGTTCGTCACGACGGACACCGCCGCCGCCCTGCGGGGCGTCGAGTTGGGCGTGGACATCCTGATGAAGGCGACCCGCGTGGACGGCGTGTACAGCGAGGATCCGGAGAAGAACCCGCACGCCGTGCGGTACGACCGGCTGACGTACCACCAGGTGCTGACCGCCCGGCTGAAGGTCATGGACGTGTCGGCGTTCGACATGTGCGAGACGGCCAAACTGCCGATCCTGGTGTTCAACTACAAGCAGGACGGGGCCATCGAGAAGGCCGTCGCCGGCCACCCGATTGGCACCGTGGTGACGAGCGAGTGAGACGACAGGAGTGTCTGGCATGCAGTTCGAGTGGGACGACGACAAAGCGGCGGTGAACGCGACGAAACACGGGGTGACGTTCCAAGAAGCGTCCACCGTGTTCGGCGACCCGCTCGCCGTGACGTTCGGCGACCCCCGACATTCGGACGCCGAGCCACGGTTCTTGACCATCGGGATGTCCGAGTCCGGGCGGGTGTTGATCGTCTCGCACACGGATCGCGGCGAGGCCACCCGCATCATCAGCGCTCGCGTGACCACCAAGGCGGAGCGCAAGGGATACGAAGATGGCGACTACCCCCGCGCCTGACGACGATCTGCCGACCGAGTACGATCTGTCGCAACTGCGCGGCGGCGTGCGTGGGAAGTACTATGCCCGGTATCAAGCCGGTCCCTTGATCCGGCTCGACCCGGACGTGGCAACCGCCTTCCCGACGGCCGTGGCCGTGAATGCGGCCCTTCGCCTGTTGGCCGACGTGGCCCGCCGGCAAGCCGTACCCGCCCCGCCTCAAGCCGGTTAAACCCTACCCTTGCCCGGTCTCCTCCGGGGGACTTCCGAGACTCCGACATGAACGCAGCCCAAGTGTTGAAGGACGCCACCGAGCGGATGGAGAAGGCCCTCGGCGTGTTCCGCGACGAGTTGAAGGGCCTCCGCACCGGCCGCGCGTCGCCGGCCATGCTGGACAGCCTCCGCGTGGACTACTACGGCAGCCCGACGCCGATCAAGCAGATCGCCAACATCAGTTGCCCCGACCCGGCGACCATCCAGATCAAGCCGTTCCAGACGGAAGACCTGAAGGAGATCGAGAAGGCGATTCGCGGGTCCGACCTCGGCCTCGCCCCGAACAACGACGGCAAGGTGATCCGCCTGAGCGTGCCGGCCATGTCCGGCGACCAGCGGAAGAAGCTGGCGGCGCAGATCAAGAAGCAGTCCGAGGCGGCCAAGGTGAGCAGCCGGAACATCCGCCGCGACGCCAACAAGGCGTTCGACGACGCCGAGAAGGCCAAGGCGATGACCGAGGACGACCGCGACAAGAGCAAGGAGAAGGTGCAGAACCTGCTGAAGGAGTACGAGAACAAGATCGACCAGCTCGCCGACGCCAAGACCAAGGAAGTGATGGACGGGTGAGGCGACCTGACAAGGCGAGTGGGGGCGTCAGCCCCCTGGTTCTTTACTCGGGGTTATTCCTGTGGCAATCCGTCGCGGCCACAAACTCACCCGCTATCGCTTCCTCCGCGCACTCCGATGGGTTCGAGAGAGCTGCCCCAACGCGGAACGTCCTCGAATCGACTTCGCCATGTCGGAGGCCCGCATTCTGCTCGACCACGGCGAGGAAGGCGTTGGGTTGGAAATTCTCCTGAGCAACCTGTTTGAGATCGATTTCGTTCTGCCTGCAGTTCTGCGAAAGGAACTGCATTGGCTCGTGCGCCGGGTATCAATGGGTTCCAGCTATGCCGAAATTGTGGATCGGCTGCCATCGACCAGCAATTGATACTCACTATCGTCCATCACTGGAGGGTCAGGGGCATGAAGGAGTCCACAACTTACCAAGCCGCTCTTCGAGAAGGGTGGCTTGAAGTGTATTTGGAAGGGAAACGGGAAAACCTCCTGATCGTCCTCACGGCGAGATTTGGCACCGTTGCTTCCACGCTCGAGGCCAATGTCAATGCGACCACGGACATCCCGACACGGACCGCCGCCATCCGCGCGGCCGTCACCGCCGCCTCCCCGGACGACATCGGCCTCTGACGCCGCCCGCCGAGATTCCGCCGTCCGCGTGTCCCGTTGCGGGCGGCGGTTCTCCGCTTATATTGACCGTTCGACACCCGCCCGACGTTCCGTATCCGGTGACCGCGCATGTTTGAAGGTATCACGAAGGGGCTGTCCGAGGCCTTCAAAAAGCTCCGCGGCCGGGGGCGGCTGACCGCCGACAACATCCGCGAAGGGTTGCGCGAGGTCCGCCGCGCGCTCCTCGAAGCGGACGTGAACCTGTCCGTCGTCCAGCAGTTCATCGCCAACGTCGAGGCCAAGGCGGTCGGCGAAGAAGTCCTCGCCAAGATCGACCCGTCCGAGCAGATCATCAAGATCGTCTACGAGGAACTCTGCGCCTTGATGGGGCCGGTGGATCACAAGATTCCCCAGAAGGCCGACCGGCCGGTCGTCATCATGCTGTGCGGGTTGCAGGGGGCGGGGAAGACCACCACCGCCGCCAAGCTCGCCCTCACGTTGAAGGCCCGCGGCCGCAAGCCGTTCCTGGCGGCCGCCGACTTGAAACGGCCGGGTGCCGTCGAGCAGCTTCAAGTCCTCGGCGAGCAGATCGGCGTGCCCGTGTACAGCGAGCCGACCGACCCCGTCAGCGTCTGCCGCAACGCCGTCGCCGAGGCGAAGAAGCAGCTGTGCGACGCCGTCATCCTCGACACCGCCGGCCGGCTGCAGATCGACGACGACCTGATGGCCGAGCTGAAGATGATCGACAAGCAGTGCAAGCCGGACGAGTGCTACCTCGTCGTGGACGCGATGATCGGGCAGGAGGCGGCGAACGTGGCCAAGGCGTTCGACGACGCGCTGGAACTGAACGCCATCATCCTGACGAAGCTGGACGGCGACGCGCGGGGCGGGGCGGCGCTGAGCATCAAGCACATCACCGGCAAGTACGTCAAGTTCATCGGCGTCGGCGAGAAGCTCGACAAGCTGGAGGAGTTCCACCCCGACCGCATGGCCCAGCGGATTCTGGGCCAGGGCGACCTGATGGGGGTGGTCGAGAAGATCCAGTCCCTCCAGAAGGACATGTCGCAGGAGGAGTTGGCCGAGCAGCAGCGGAAGATGGAGAAGGGGAATTTCACCCTGAACGACTTCCGCAAGCAGTTCGAGATGATCGCCAAGATGGGCATGAAGGACGTGATCGGCAAGATGCCGGGGATGAGCGACATGATCCCGGAGGGCGAGGATCCGGAGGAGGCGCTGAAGCGGGTGCAGGGGATGATCGATTCGATGACGGCCAAGGAGCGGCAGGACCCGGACCTGATCGACCAGAGCCGGCGGAAGCGGATCGCCGCCGGATGCGGAGTCGAGCCGCCGGAGATCAAGCAGTTCCTCCAGCAGTTCGACCAGGTGCGGGCGATGATGAAGCAGATGGCCAGCATGTCCATCTGGCAGAAGATGAAGATGATCACGGGGCTGGGCAAGTCCGGCGCGTTCCTGCCGGGCGCGGGGCCGATGGTCAAGAAGGGCGACACCGGCACCCGCAAGACCGCCAAGCAGCGGGCCGAGGAGCGGAAGAAGAAGAAGAAGAAGCGGTGACGGTCCCACGCTCGCTTCACTCGCGGCGATGACAAGGTGCCGTATCGTCACCGCTCAGTTGTTGCTGAAGTTCGGCGGGAAGGGGCGGTCGCGGCGGGGTTGGGGGCGGAGGGCGTGCGTCAGGATTTCGGCGCGGACGCAGGCCGTCGGTTCGGCCAGCAACTGCTGCTTCAGTTCGCACGGCAGCGGCAGGCCGTAGGCGAGTTGGTCGCAGACGGGACCGAGCGGCACTTCGCTGTCGAACAGCCCGACGAGTTGCTTGTGCGCCGGCCCGTTGGCGTCGAACCGGGACAGCACCGCCGCCCGCAACTGGGCGCGGCCTTCGGTCGCCTCCGCGAGGTCGGCCGGCGGGATTTCGCTCAGCACCTCGCAGCGGGCAACGCGGTACATCTTCTCCGGCGCGTCGAGTTCGGACGCGATGCGGACGCGGGCGACGCCGCGCAGCCGCAGGTGGTACCGGCCGTCCTCCAGCTTCTCGCTCTCGACGATGCGGCCGAGGCACGCCACCGACTGGATCAACGGCCGGCCGTCGTACTGCTCCTCCCAGTCCGGCGACAGCAGCACGAGGGCGATCCGCCCGTCGCCGGCCAGGGCGTCGGCGGTCATCTGACGGTAGCGGTACTCGAAGACGTGCAGGCACTGATCGACGCCGGGGAACAGCACCAAGTTCGGCAGCGGGAACAGCCGGGCCACGCCGTCGAAGCCGTCCAGGTCGTCGTCGGCGGTCGTCATGACGGTGGCTCGCGGGTCGGGGGAGTCGGTTCCGGTGCCAGTCGGATGCGCGGCAGCGAGTCGTTTCGGAAGACGGTCGCTTCCACGGCCGCCCAGAACTCGGCGAGTGCCAAGCCGTGGTAGACCGGCGGGTAGTCGGACGCCTTCGCCCGCCCGCGGTGGTACAGCGTCGTCGCCCCGGCCGTGTTTCCGTTGCCCCAATGGTAGAGCGAGACCGCCGCCTGGATCAAGGACTGGACGAAACGGCGGTCATTTGCCGGGCAGTCGTGCCACAGTTCTTCCCACACCTCGTGGGCGTCGAAGAACTCGCCGGCATTGAAGTGGGCGATGCCGGCGAGGAAACGCGGGTCGGTCACGGGGGCACCAGACGGCGGGGCGCGAGCGGTTGTCGCCGGCCCCGCAGGTGTGAAGATAGTAGGGCCGGCTTCGGCCGGCGGGGCGGCCCTGTTCTCATCCGGGAAGGCGAGAGTCGTTCATGCCCGTGCGTCGCATCGCCATCCTGAAGCCGAGCGCGCTGGGCGACATCGTCCACGCACTGCCGGTGCTGTCCGCCGTCCGCGACCTGCACCCGCACGCCCACATCTCGTGGCTGGTGAACACGTCCTTCGAGCCGCTGCTGACCGGCCACCCGGAGCTAGACGCGACGATCCCGTTCGACCGCGGCGCGTTCAAGAAAGGCGTCCTCAGCTCCGCCGCGTACTCGGTCCGCTTCGCCAACCGGCTCCGTCGCGAGCGGTTCGACCTCGTGATCGACCTGCAAGGGCTGCTCCGCACCGGCCTGATGTCCGCCGCCACCGGCGCGCCCGTCCGCATCGGCTTCGCCAACGCCCGCGAGGGCAGCCGCAACTTCTACACGCATCGCGTTGATGTCCCGGACGCCGACCGCATCCACGCCGTGGATCGCTACTGGCGGGTGGTGGAATCGCTCGGCGGCGGGCACCTGACCAAGCGGTTCGTGGTGCCGGTGAACGAAGACGAACGGCACGCCGTTCGTCGGGAGTTGGCGGCGTTCCCCCGGCCGTGGGTGACGGTCGCGGCCGGGGCCAAGTGGGTGACGAAGCGGTGGCCGCCGGCCAGCTTCGCCGAACTGCTGGCGCGCGGGCAGGCCGAGTTCGGCGGCACGGCGATCCTCGTCGGCGCGGCGGATGACATCGCGCTGTCAGCGGAGGTGGCCGCCGGGCTGCGGAGTTTCGTCGATTTCACCGGAAAGACGAGCCTGCCGAAGCTGACGGCGCTGTTCGCCGAGGCCGACGCGATGCTGGCGAACGACACCGGGCCGCTGCACCTCGCCGCCGCGCTGGGGGTGCCGTGCGTCGCGCCGTATTTGTGTACGAAGGTGGAATTGCACGGCCCGTATCGCGGGAAACACTCGCTCGCCACCACCGTCCCGTGTGCCGGCAGCTATCTGAAAAAGTGCCCGCACGGGATGGTCTGCATGACCGACCTGACGCCCGACAAACTCTGGCCCGCGTTCCGCGAGGTGCTGCAATCATGCCGAAGAAACTGATCCTCGCCAGCGGGTCGCTCGGCCGCCGGGAACTGATGACGTTCCACGGGTACGAGTTCGAGGTTCGCCCCTCCAACGTGCCGGAGCCGACCGAGGCGGCCGACGGCGATATCCGCCGGTACGTCGCCGACCTCGCGTGGCGGAAGGCCGCGGCCGTCGCGCGGGGGGTGAGCGACGGCATCGTGATCGCGGCGGACACGGTCGGCTGGCAGCACGGCAAAGTGGTGGGCAAGCCGGACGACGAGGCCGACGCCCGACGGATCATCACCGCGCTCAGTGGCACCACGCACGAACTCTGGACCGGCGTCTGCGTGTGGCTCCGCCCCGGCGACTTCCACGTCTGCTGGCAGGAGGTCAGCGAGGTGGCGATGGCGAAACTGACGACCGCCCAAATCGACGACTACCTGACGACGCGGAAGTGGGAGGGGTGCAGCGGCGCGTACTCCATCGAGATGCCGAACGACCCGTACATCGCGGTGGTGACGGGGAGCGTCAGCAACGTCATCGGCCTGCCGATGGAAAGCCTGGCGAAGGTGCTGACCTGGGTCGAAGCCGCACCGTGATGGATTGCTGTCTTGTTAGCCCGCCGCGCCAGCAAGGGGC
>JAYUFU010000056.1:0-2540 GCA_043738505.1 Fimbriiglobus sp.
GCACGCTCGCGGCGACGAGAAACCCGCTCCCACCCGCCACACCTTCACCTCGGTCCACATGGGCACCGAGTGGCGGATCACCCTCTACGCCGCCGACAAGGCCGCCGCCGAGAAGGCCAAGACGGCCGCGTTCGACCGGGTGGCGGCGCTCGACAAGACGATGACCGACTACGACCCGAAGAGCGAACTGATGCGGCTGTGCGTCGCCAACGACGGCGCGCCGGGCAAGCCCCTCGCCGTCGGCGACGACCTCTTCCGCGTGCTGTCGCACGCCCAGGAAGTCTCGGCCGAGTGCGACGGCGCGTTCGACATCACCGTCGGCCCGCTGGTGAAGCTGTGGCGCGCCGCCCGCAAGACGAAGCAGCTCCCGGACGCCAAGGAGCTGGCCGCCGCGAAGGAACTCGTCGGGTTCCAGATGCTGACGCTCGACGCCAGGGCGAAGACCGTCGCCCTGAAGAAGGCCGGGATGCGGCTCGACCTCGGCGGCATCGGCAAGGGGTTCGCGGCGGGCGAGGCGATGGCGGTGCTGAAGGCGAACGGCGTGACTTCCGCGCTGATCGCCGCGAGTGGCGACATCACGGTCTCCGACGCGCCGCCGGACAAGGATGCTTGGGTCGTGGAGATCGCATTCATCGGCAAGGGCGAGCCGGCGCGGTACGTCAAGCTGAAGAACGCCTCGGTGTCCACGTCCGGCGACCTGTTCCAGTTCGTGGAGATCGGGAACGTCCGCTACTCGCACGTCCTCGACCCGAAGACCGGCCTCGGCCTCACCGGTCGGCGGAGCGCGACCGTCATCGCCAGCCCCGGCTGGCGGGCCGACGCCATGACGAAAGCGGCCAGCGTGCTGCCGCCGGCCGACGCGGTGAAGTGGATGGACGGGCGGAAGGACGGCGCGACGTACATCGTCGTGAAGGCCACCGACGACGCGAAGCCACTAGCGACCGAATCCAGGCGATTCAAGGAGTTCGTGACGGAGGAGTAGGGAGGGGGGGAATGCGGTCGGAAAAGTTGCCGGCTTTTCGCTCGACCACCAGTTCCCATCCCGTCGGGACATCCCTGCAGATTCGCGGGTAAGTGGGTCCATTGATCCGGTGGCGGGAACGGCAGGTCGGAGCGTTCCCACGGGGCGCGGAGCAACTTCGGGTCGTGCTCGAGGGCGACCGGACACTCCGCGATCCCGTCGTCCGGGTGGTCCGGTCGTCCGGCCCGACGCTGGCCGGCCGACCCCACTCGCGCCGGCCTCACGCCACCTCCGCCGGGTTCCGGTCGGGGGCGCGGTCGGCATCGCTCCGACCGCAGTCGCGTGTTCCGCCGCAGGAACTCGCGGATCGCCGACCCCTGGTGGTTCGGGCCGCCCCCACAGGATCACCACCGTCCCCCGCAGGCTTCGGCCGGTCGCGGAGCAGCCCGACCACCTTCTCGGCGGTGATGGACCCGTCCACCGCGGTGGCGAAGTCGAACCCCCGCCGTGTCCAGCCGGCCGACGGCGAGCCGCCGCTGCGGAGCCAGCGGCGGCTGATCGAACTGGTCGCCGCCGATCACCGGCGTGCGACCGGCGCGCGACCGACTCCGCCGTCCGACCCGCGACCCCGAACGACGCGCCGCCCGCCCGCCGCCCGCGCGGCAAGCGGACCCCCTGACCGCCCTTGTGGGGGCCGCGGCCGCCCCGTAAACTGGAGCCGCGCACTCGTAGCTCAACTGGATAGAGCATCGGTCTTCGGAACCGAGGGTTACAGGTTCGACTCCTGTCGAGTGTACTTGGGGTTACGACAATCTCGGCCTGTGGATGGCAGAGAAGTTTGGCAGAGAACTCACCTCCCCCGTACACTTCACGGGAGGTTTCTGCCATGCCGCACATGCCCAAGCCGTTCTACCGCTCCGCTCGATCCGCCTGGTACGTCCAACTCGGCACCCAACAGTTCAAACTCGCCCCCGGACCCAAGACGCCGACCACCGAGAAGGAGGCTTGGAACACGTTCCACCTCCTCGTCGCCGAGCGGGCCACGACGGCCGCTCATCCTGGAGCCAACCGGACGGTCACTCCCTCGGAGTTGACCGTCGCCGGCCTGTTCGACAAGTACCTCGACTGGTGCCAGAAGCACCGCTCGCCCCGGACCTACCAGGGGTACCTGTGGCACCTCCAGCGGTTCGCCCACGCCCTGCCGGCGGCGACCATCCTTCCGGCCGCCGACCTGAAGCCGTTCCACGTCGTCGAGTGGCTCGACAAGCACCCCGCCTGGGGACCGACCTACCGCCGCAACGCCATCGCGTCCGTCAAGCGGGCCTACGCCTGGGCCGAGGAACTCGGCTACCTGTCCGCCAACCCCGTCCGCACGATCCGGAAGCCGGCGGCCAAGCGGCGGGAGCGGTTCGTCTCGCCGGAGGACTGGGCGACGATCCGCGACAGTTACGAACCCGACAACCCGTTCCGCCAGTTGCTCGAGTTCGTGTGGGAGACCGGCTGTCGGCCGTTCGAGGCGCGACGCCTGGAGGCGCGACACGTCCACCTGGACCGGGCGGTCGTCGCCATCCCGCCGGAG
>JAYUFU010000057.1:0-7831 GCA_043738505.1 Fimbriiglobus sp.
CCAAGACGCCAAGATCGCCGAGAAGACAGAGCAGGATTTCTTGGTCGTCTTGGCGACCTTGGCGTCTTGGCGGTTCAACTGATTTTTCGACCAGATGCCACTCCCTCGCGGTCGCGGCTCGCAAGACGGCGTTCACCCCTTCAGCACCGCCCGCAGTTCCGTCAGCAGCGTGTCCACCTCAGCGGGGGTGCCGACGGTGACCCGCAGGCCGTCGCCGAAGCCGGCGTAGGCCATGTACCGCACCAGCACGTTCCTCACCTTCAGCGCCTCGTACAGCGGCTTCACCGGGCGGTCGCTCCGCCGGCACCAGACGAAGTTGGCCTGACTGGGCGTGACCGCGAAGCCGAGTTCGGTCAGCGCCACCGTCAGGCGGCCCCGCGTGGCGAGGATCTTGCCGCGGACGCCGGCGTAGTACTCCTGGTCCTCGATGGCGGCGGTGGCGGCGGCGAGGGCCAGCGCGTCGCAGTTGTACGAGTCCTTCACCTTCACCAGTTCGCGGACGAGCGCGGGGTCGGCGACGGCCATCCCGAAGCGGATGCCGGCGAGCGCGTAGAACTTGCTGAACGTCCGCGTGACGACGAGGTTCGGAATGGTGCCGATCAGCCCCAGCCCGTTGGTCTCGGCGAACTCGGCGTAGGCCTCGTCCAGGACGAACGGGCCGTCCACCTCGGCGGCCAGCTCCGCCACCGCGTCGGGCCGCAGAACCGTGCCGCTCGGCGAGTTCGGGTTGGCCAGGAAGGTCAGGTCCGCGCCCCGGATGGGCCACGGCCGCGGCGGCGTCCAGTCCGGGGTGAACGGCACCATCTGGAACGTCGCGCCCTGGATCTCGGCCAGGGATTTGTAGAGGATGTAGCTGGGCGTGAGGGATGCCATCCGGCCGCCGTCGGGCACGAACGCCCGCGTCAGGATCGTGAGGATGTCGTCCGACCCGTTGCCGATGAGGATGGCGTCCGGATCGACGTTCAGCACCCGGCCGGCGGCCTTGCGGAAGGTGTCGCCGAGCGGCGGGGGGTACTTGCGGAACACGTCGCCGGTGAGCGCGGCGCGGACGGCGTCGAACACCTTCGGCGACGGCGGGTACGGGTTCTCGTTGGTGTTCAGCTTGACCACGGCCGGCGAGTTCAACTGCTCGCCGGGGACGTACCCGGACATGGCGGCGATGGCGGTACGAATGGGCATGACGGCGAAGCGGACGAAGATTAACCACAGAGGCACAGAGGCACAGAGAAGAAAAAGGCAGAGAACGAAGACGAGAGAGCTTTGAAACTCTCCTCTCTCTTGTCTTCTCCGTGTCTCCGTGCCTCTGTGGTGAATCTTCTCTTCGTCATCCCATCACTTCTTCAGCGGGGCGGGGGCACCGCTTTTCAGCGGGGCGGGGGTGGAGCCGGCCTTCTCCGGCTTCGGCTTCGGGCGGGCCTCCGGGCCGGTGTCGGCCGCCCGCTCCTCGACGCTCTTGGCGTGGGCCGTCAGCCCCTCCTTGTTCGCCAGGTAGACGATCTCGGTGGCGATGTCCCGCAGCCCCTTGCGGGTGTACCGCAGCACGCTCGTCCGCCGGCGGAAGTCGTTGGCGTTCAGCCCGCTGGCGAACCGCGCCGTCCCGCCCGTGGGGAGGACGTGGCTGGGGCCGGCGGCGTAGTCGCCGACCGCCACCGGGCTGAAACTGCCCAGGAAGATGGCCCCGGCGCAGTCGATCTCGTCGGCCACCGAGTCCACGTCCCGGATCTGGATGTGCAGGTGTTCGGGGGCCAGGTCGTTCACGCACTCGATGGCCTCCCGCTTGTCCTTCGTCAGGACGAACGCGCCGAACCGCTCCAGGCTGTCGCGGGCCAGGTCGCCGTGGGGCAGCTTGGCCAGCCGCTTCTCCAGCTCCACCTGCACCTCTTCCAGCAGCGGCTCGTGCCACGTCACCAGGATGGACACGCCGGGCGAGTGTTCGGCCTGCGCGATGAGGTCGAGGGCGACGTACTTCGGGTGCGCCGAGTCGTCGGCCACCACCACGATCTCGCTCGGCCCGGCGAGGCAGTCGATGGCCACGTGGCCGAACACGAACTTCTTGGCCAGGGCGACGTACTGGTTGCCCGGCCCGGCGATCATGTCCACCGCCTTCAGCCCGTCCACCCCGTAAGCCATCGCCGCGACGCCCTGCGCGCCGCCGAACTTGTACACCTCCGTCACGCCCAGTTCGTGGCACGTCGCCAGCATGTCGGCGCTGCCGGCCCCGGTCGCCGTCGGCGGCATGGTGACGACGATCTCCTTCACCCCCGCCACCAGCGCCGGGACGACCGTCATGAGCAGCGTGGACGGGTAGGCGGCGACCCCGCCGGGGCAGTACACGCCGACCCGCCGCAGCGGCCGGTAGCGGAGGTGCAGCTCGTGCATCTGCGACGACCGCAACTCGGCGTCGCGGTGCATCAGCCCGGACTGGAACGACTCGACGTTGTAGCGGATGCGGCGGATCGTCTCGATGAACTCCGGCGCGGCGGCGGCGTGGGCGGCGGCCAGCTCGGCGACGGGCACGCGGATGCCGTCCGGCTTCAGCTTCACCTTGTCGAACTGCTCGGTGAACTTGAGGACGGCGGCCAGCCCCTTGTCGCGCACGTCCAGGCAGATGCGCTCGACCACCTTGGCGGGCGACAGGGATTCGCCGAACACGGCTTGCGTCAACTTCTTGGCGGCGGGGCTGACGATCTCCGAATCCAGCCGGAATTGCGCCCGCAGCTTGGCCAGTTGGGACGCGGCGTTGTTCGCGGTCAGGTCGATCCGCCGCATCTTCAAGGCTGTCATGAACTTACCTCAGATCGGCCGCTCCGCAACGGGAACGGACGGCCGGTGACGGTCGCGTGTCGCATCAGACGTATGGGTACTACTTTACGAATTCCGGGCGGTTTCCGCCACGGATTCCGACTCGGAAACCCGCGCAACCGTCGGCGAGTGTACGGGTTACGCGGATTCTGCGAAAATCGCGGGCGAGCGGCGTGATACGATCCGCTCCGGTTCGGGCTGCCAGACGCTGTGCGGTGAACCCGGTTCTTCCACCTCCCCTCAACGAGGGGAGGAAGTACTCTGCTCGCTCCGCGAGCGGTCTTGGCAGTGCGGACCGCAGACCGCTCGCGGAGCGAGCAGAGCACACAAGCGAAGACTCCCCTCAACGAGGGGAGGTGGACGACGAAGAGTGCGTCCGGCCACGCGAACGGACACCACCACCGGGTGCGTGTCTACGACACGCTGCCCGAAGTCTTCCCCGACTTCCGCGTCGCGGTGTCGGCGTTCTTCGGCTGAGCCGGCGTGCTACCGGCTCGCTTGGAGCAGTGCGGGAGGCACGTTTGTGGCGGAGCTGTTCGGGCAGTTTGGGGGCGGAGAGGGATTTTCCACCCCCGGCGGATTTTCCTTTGACCTGGCGGAAGACCGTGGGTAGATTCCCTTTAGATGTCCCTCGTGGGAACGTTCGATCCCACGAGGCGCGGTAGCCAGAACTCGCGGTTCCGGCCACCGGAGACAGACGGAATCGTTATCCGTCCAGTTACAAGTTCGGCTTGGAAAGCGGCAGTCGTTCTGCCTTGGCTCGGTTTGTGGCTTGAAGGACGCCGTGCATCATGACTGACTCCCAGCACCAGACCACGCTCGATGCCCCATCGCCCACACCCGGCACGGACGCGACCCTCGGCTTCGACGGAAGCGAATGCGTTCTGCCGCCCGGCTCGGTCGCGCAGCCAGTGGTGCCGGGCTACGACATCGCCGCCGAAATCGGCCGGGGCGGTATGGGGGTGGTCTACAAAGCGCGGCACCTGGCGCTGAATCGGGACGTGGCCTTGAAAATGGTTCTGGCCGGCAATCAGGCCGGGACCGTCGAGCTGATCCGCTTCCGGCGGGAGGCCGAGGCGGTCGCCAAACTCGACCACCCCAACATTGTCAAGGTCCACGAGGTCGGGACGCACCTGGGGCAATCGTACCTGGCGATGGAGTACGTCGGCGGGGGCGACCTCGCGGGCAAGACGACCGGCGTCCCGCAACCGCCGCGCGACGCCGCCCGGCTCGTGGAGACCCTGGCCGCCGCCGTCCACCACGCCCACCTCTGCGGCATCCTCCACCGCGACCTGAAGCCGGCCAACATCCTCCTGACTCCCGACGGGGTGCCGAAGATCGCCGACTTCGGGCTGGCCCGGCGGATCGGCGACACGACCGGGCTGACCATCACCCACGCCATCCTCGGCACCCCCGGTTACATCCCGCCCGAACAGGCGACGGGGCAGAAGGAACTCGGCCCAACCGCAGACGTGTACGGCCTCGGGGCGATCCTGTACGCGCTGCTCACGGGCCGGCCCCCGTTCCAGGGCGCGACCGCGGTCGAAGTCCTGCGGCGGGTGCTCGACGACGCGCCGGTGCCGGTGCGGCGTTTGCGGTCGGACTGCCCTCGCGACCTCGACGTGGTCTGCCTGAAATGTCTGGAGAAAGATCCCGCGAAGCGCTATCCGTCCGCGGCGGCGCTGGCCGACGACCTGCACCGCTACCTCGCGGACGAGCCGATCCTGGCCCGGCCGGTCGGTCGGACGGAACGGCTGCGGCGCTGGGCGCGGCGGAACCCCGGCGTGGCGACGATGTCGGGGCTGACGGCCCTGTTGCTCCTGGTGATCGCCGTCGGCGGCGTCGGACTGTCTCTTCGACTGAAGTCGGCCCTGGGCCAGTCGGAAGGGAACCGACTCCAGGCCGTGTCGGACCGGGACGCCGCCGTCCGGGCCCAGCGCGAGGGGAAGGAGAGGCTGTACCAGTCGCTGGTGTCGGAGGCCAAGGCCGGGCGGTTCAGCAAGCGCATCGGCCAGCGTTTCGGCACCCTTGACGCCGTCCGTCAGGCGGTCGCGCTGGGGCGAGAATTGGGCAAGCCCCCGGCCGCGTTCGACGAGTTGCGCAACCTCGCCATCGTCGCCCTGGCCCTTCCCGACCTGCGGCCGGCCGCCGAGTGGATCAGCAACCCGGACGAGAACGGGTGGAACATCTCTTACCGGGACATCGACCCGGGCTTCCGATTCGATGCCGTGACCAACCCGAGTGGAGACGTGAGCCTGCGGCGGGTCGGGACCGGTGCGGCCGATAGTGGCGAAATCGCTCGCCTGCCGGGCTTCGGCAGCGAGGCGCGCCCCCAGTGGTCGCCGGACGGCCGGTTCCTGGCCGTGTGGCATTGGCCCATCGGCCGGCTCCAGGTGTGGCGGGCGGACGGGCCGACGCCGACCTTGGCGATGGAAGAGAAAAGTGACTGCCGGGCGTTCGGATTCAATCCGACCGGGGGCCAAGTAATCTCGGCCGGGGGCGGCTCGCTGCGGGTGTACGACTTGCCGGACGGGCGGGCGTCGCAGTCCTTCCCGTTCACCGAGGAGGTCTACGGTGATATCGCCCATCACCCCCACCTGCCGCGGGCGGCCCTCGCCGGCCGGCGCGACGTGTTGATCGTGGACCTGGCTACAGGCAAGGAGGTGGTCCGACTACTGGCTCCGTCGCCATTCGGTCGCCTCGCCTGGCACCCGGATGGGGAACTGCTGGCCGTCACGACCGCCCTTCACATCCAGGTCTGGGACGTGCCCCGCAAGCGACGCAACTGGCAACTGGAGCATCGCGGCGGGGGTCTGGAAATCGCCTTCAACCCGGCCGGCGATTTACTGGTCAGCAAGGGCTGGGACGGGCGCGTGAAACTGTGGAATCCCGACACCGGCCGGGAGGTCTTTCGTACGACCGGATACTCCGGGTACTTCGGGTCGGGGGACCGGCTGGCCGTACCATACTTGAACTTGTGGAAGGGGAGTGCCGGGCCGTTGACACAAGTCGAGGTGAGCCGGGAATATCGCACGCTGGTCGCGGGGGCCGGGCGGACGGCGCTGGTTCAGGATTACCAGAGTTGCAGCATTCACCCAGACGGTCGGCTGCTAGCCGTTGGCACCCATCAGGGCATCAGCCTGATGGACCTGGCGACCGGGAGCGAGCGGGAGTTCCTGCCGGTCGCCGCGCAAGCCGTACTGTTCGAGCCGTCCGGGTCGATGCTGACGAACACGCAGGCCGGCTTGTTCCGTTGGCCGGTCCGGGCCGACCCGGCCGCCGCCCATCGCCTCCGCGTCGGCCCGCCCGAACGGATCCCCGTGCCGATCCCGCCGCTCATGAGCCGCATCGCCGTCAGCGAGGACGGCACGGTGTTGGTCGGCGCGAACCCCTATGCCACCGGAGCCTACGTCTGGCACCGCAACCGCCCCCGCGAGGCGATCCACCTTCAGCCGCACCCGGACTGCCGCGTCGTCGCCGTCAGTCCGGACGGCAAGCGGGTCGCCACCGGCTCGCATAGCGGGACGGGGTTGAAAGTGTGGGACGCCGCCAGCGGCGAGTTGATCCGGGAGTTCTTGCCGGACGCGCGAGGCACAAGACCCTACTTCAGCCCGGACGGCCGCTGGCTCCTGAACAACGGCGGCCAGAGCTGGCGGGTCGACGACTGGAGCGAAGGTCCACGTCACATCGGAGGCGAAGCCACCTTCGCTCCCGACATGCGGCTCATGGCCTGGGGTGGGCACAAGGGGATTATCCCCCTGGTCGATCCCGAGTCCGGCCGAGAACTGGCCCGGCTCGAAGACCCGAACCAGGACATGCTCGAGTCGCTCGCGTTCAGCCCAGACGGCACCCGGTTGATCGGAACGACCACGGACAGCGCCTGCGTCCGCGTCTGGGACTTGCGGAAGATTCGTGCCGGCCTGAAAGAGCTGGACCTGGACTGGGACGCCACGGCGTATCCGCCAGAGTTGGCCGCCCCGCGCCCGGAGCCGCTGCACATCGAACTGGTCGGGGCCGACAAACTCACCACACGGCCGAATCCGCCCGGCCTGGAGCTCATCGACAAGCTGTGGCGGCTGGTGAAGTGACTGAGGCGTTCGGCGGCAGCAGAAGAGGGCATTGCGTATTGCCGAGCAGTTGCCCGGTTCGCCGCCCAGGCGCACCAATTACCTTCGCCGTGCCGTTGGAATCGCACTCGGCTTCGGCCCCGTGGCCCTCCTGCTGACATCGTGCGCATTCGCGGTCGTCGAGCGGACGGGTGGTGTCGCGGGTCTCGGCTTCGCCCTCGTCGGCTTCCTGTTCGGCCTCCTGAACGCTTACTTGGCCTTCGTCCGTCCTCGGCTGTATCGGCGGCGGCGGGGTTCGATGGAAGGCTATCGGTTCGTATCGGGCCTGCCGCTGTTCGGCACCCTGTTCGTCGTCTTGGCTGGCGTGTCGGGATTCGGGGAGGTGCCAACGGCGGTCGTCGGGTTGGTCGCCCTGGCCCTGGACACCGGCGGGTTGCCGTGGTTCTTGATCCTCACATGGCACGATGGGGGCATGTGGGACGCCTAGCCAAGCGCTACAGCCGACGGCGGGGATTGAATCGTTTCCGGAACTTCCTAGCTCTCCGGTGCCCCGCTGCCGAGCTGTGTCGTTACGGCGGCGGAAGGCCCACCTTGGAGGGTGTGATGAAGAAGCCTCGAGCATTTTTGACGCTCGCGATCTTCGTTCTGGCTCTGGGTTGTTTCCTGTTCTTGGGCGGCACGGCTATCGAGCAGTCCGAGTGGCCGAAGTATCTCGGACTGACGTGTCTCCTCGTGGCCGTCTGCGTGGCCGCCTTGATCGAGGCGCTGCAAGCCCAGCACAAGCGGATCGAGGAACTGGAGCGAAAGCTCTCCGAAAAACAATCGCACGCCGAACCGAATGCCGCAGCGGACGGCGGCCGCGTTCCTGGGGCTTGATGGGTCGCCATCTCTCAGCGCGGCCGCTGCTGATACCAAGTTCGATTGATCCGTGTCCGTCGTGGTTTGTTAGCCCGCCGCGCCAG
>JAYUFU010000058.1:0-2536 GCA_043738505.1 Fimbriiglobus sp.
TCCGCGGCGGGGTGGGGCCCAAGGCGTTCGCGCTCCGGTATCGCTCTCCCCCCCACCCGCCGCGTCCAAAGCGACGCGGCGACCTCCCCCTCAAGGGGGGAGGTCAGAGAAAGAGCGCGCGTGTTGTGGTCCCCCCTCACGACGGCCCCTCCGCGTCGAGCGGGCGGGCGCGCGGGCCGGACGCCGCGCGGCGCAGCGCCGCCGCCTGGAGCGGGGTCACGTCCGCGCCCGGCTCCTTCAGCGGGCGCGTGCGGAACAGCGCGAGCGAGTGGTCGATCAGCTCGTACCGCGCGCCGCCGGCGACCGCCGCGTGCGGCTTCCGGTCGTCGGCCGTGTCGAGCACCCGTTCCCACACGTGGTCCGCGTGCGTCGCGGGGAGGACGAACCGGACCGCCTTCGCGTCGGCGTTCATCAGCACCAGCAGCGTGTCGCCCGCGATCGGGTCGCCGCGGTCGTCGGTCTCGCGGATCAGGTCGCCGGCCAGCCGCATCCCCAGGGCCTTGTGCGGCGTCGTCCACTCGGCGTCGGTCAGCTCGCCCCCGTTCGGCTTGAACCAGGACACGTCGGCCACGCCCGCCCCGCGGATCGGCCGCCCCTGGAAAAACGTGCGCCGCTTCAGCACCGGGTGCTCGGCCCGCAGTTGCGTGACGGCGTGCGCGAACGCGAGGAAGTCGCGATCGGCCCGCGCCCATTCGAGCCACGTCAGCTCGTTGTCCTGGCAGTACGTGTTGTTGTTGCCGCGCTGCGTGTGGCCGATCTCGTCGCCCGCGAGGAGCATCGGCACGCCCTGGCTGAACAACACGGTGGCGAGCAGGTTCCGCCGCTGCCGGCCGCGCCGCGCGGTCACCTTCGGGTCGTCGGTCGGCCCCTCGCTCCCGCCGTTCCAGTTGTGGTTCTCGCTCGACCCGTCGCGGTTCTCCTCGCCGTTGGCCTCGTTGTGCTTCTGCTCGTAACTCACGAGGTCGCGCAGGGTGAAACCGTCGTGGCAGGTGACGAAGTTGACGCTCGCGTACGGCCGCCGGCCGGTCCGCTCGTACAGGTCGCCGGACCCGGTGAGGCGGTGCGCGAGCAGGTCGGTCGGCACGTCGCGGCCGGCCCAGAACGCGCGCACGGCGTCGCGGTACTCGCCGTTCCACTCGGTCCACCCGATCGGGAAGTTGCCCACCATGTACCCGCCGGGGCCGATGTCCCACGGCTCCGCGATCAGCTTCACCCGGCTCAGCACCGGGTCCTGGTGGATGATGTCGAAGAACGAGCCGAGCTTATCGACCTCGGCGAGTTCGCGCGCGAGCGTGGGCGCGAGGTCGAACCGGAACCCGTCCACGTGCATCACCTCCACCCAGTAGCGGAGGCTGTCCATGATGAGTTGCAGCACGCGCGGGTGCTGCATGTTCGGGCTGTTCCCGCACCCGGTGAAGTCCATGTAGTGCCGCGGGCTGTCCGGTGAGAGGAAGTAGTAGCTCGCGTTATCGACCCCGCGCCAGGAGAGCGTCGGGCCGTTCTGGTTCCCCTCGGCGGTGTGGTTGTACACCACGTCCAGGATCACCTCGATGCCGGCCGCGTGCAGCGTGCGGACCATCGTCTTGAACTCGCGGATCGCGGACGCCGGGTCGCCGGGGGCGGAACTGAACCGCGGGTCCGGCGCGAAGAAGCCGAGCGTGTTGTACCCCCAGTAGTTGCTCAGCCCCTTCTCCATCAGGTGCCGGTCGTCGATGCGGTAGTGGACCGGGAGCAGTTCGACCGCGGTGACGTTCAGCTCCTTCAGGTGCCGCACGGCGGCTTCGGAGCCGACGCCCGCGTAAGTGCCGCGCAGGTGTTCCGGCACGTCCGGCATGAGTTGCGTGAACCCCTTCACGTGCAACTCGTAGATGAGCGTCTCGTGCCACGGGCGCGCCGGCGGGCGGTCGTCGCCCCAGGTGAACGCGGTCTCGGCGACGGCCGCGAGCGGGGCGAACGCCGAACTGTCGCGGGCGTCGATCGTCGTGTCTTCCTCGCCGATGGCGTACCCGAACAACGCGTCGGACCACGTCAGGCCGCGGCCGACGGCCTTCGCGTAAGGGTCGAAGAGGAGCTTGTGCGGGTTGAACCGGTGACCCTTCTCCGGCTCGTGCGGGCCGGTCACGCGGAACCCGTAGAGTTGGCCGGGGAGTATGTCCGGCAGGTACGCGTGGAACACCTGGTCGGTACACTCGCGCAGCGGGACACGGCGCTCGACCCGCGCGGGTCCGTCGAACAGGCACAGTTCGACCGCGGTCGCGTTCTCGCTGAACAGGGCGAAGTTCACGCCCGCGCCGTCCCACGTCGCTCCGAGCGGGTACGGGCGGCCCGGCCACACACGCATATCGAAGTTCCTCATACGAAACGGCTTCCGGCCAAGGGGATTCTGGAAGCGAATTCTGTACCAAGCGTCGGAAGAACCTTCCCCCCTCCTTGAAGAGAAGAGGGCGGAAGAGGCGCGCGGGCCGCTTGCGGCTTCGCGGGAAGCGCGCACCGCCCGCGAAGCCGCACGCGGCTTCTCCCCGCACCGGCGGCACGC
>JAYUFU010000059.1:0-7811 GCA_043738505.1 Fimbriiglobus sp.
GCTTGGGTTTCCAGCACCCACGGCCCTTGCGGGCCGGGTTCGCCAAGAATGCGGGTTCGATTCCCGCCGGGAGGACTGCCGTGGACATCGTCTACATGCTTCTCGCGATGGCCGGCGTCGGCGCGCTTTTCTTCGGCCTCTACCGCCTGCTCGGCCGCACCCCGCGGAATCCCGACGCCACCCACGGCGGCGGCATCTCCGGCGACGCGACCGGCGGCAGCTACGGCCCGGATTGAGCTTGGTCTGGTTCCGACCCTGCGCCCCCATCGCCGGTTCGCCTGAACAAACGATTTCTGACAATCTTTCCACTTTGATTTGACAAACCCAAAAACGGAACGTATAACTACTGGTGTACACGTCCCCGTTCCGCAGTACCGCCGTGAACACCGCACACCAGACCACCGAAGAGGCCGACCGCTTCCGCTGCGAGGTGGAAGTCCCCGACTCGCCGCGCGACGCCGCCGGCCGCAAACAATACTGGGAAGACATCGTCGCCGAAGCGGTCGCGGAGCTGCGCCGCCGGTTGGCCAGCGGCCACGACGAGAACTCCTTCCAGGCGCTGCAAATGATCCTGGACTTGGAGGAAACCCGACTCCGACACAAGGCCTCGGTCGCCGGCACGCACGTCGCCGGCGGTTACTCCTCCGGGCTGCGGCCGCTGGAGGAGTGCAACACTGGCGGCGGCCTTGCGAGCCGCGACCGCCAGGGAGCGGCATCTCGGGAACCGCGCGCCGGACGGACCTAATCCAACCGCATTCGCCACCACGCCAGCAGTAGGAACCCCAGGCCGAAGGCGGTCAGCACCCCGCACGCCTGCCAGACGACGATCTGGCTGACCGCCGCGCCGTCCGGGTGCAGCACCTGCTCGTAGGCGTCCAGCGCCCAGGCGTGCGGCGTGATCCGGCTGAACTCCTTCATCGCCTCCGGCATCAAGTCGCGCGGCATCAATGACCCGCTCACCCCGGCCAGCACCAGCACCAGCAGCGTGCCGTATACCGCCACCTGCGTTTCGGTTCGCGCCAGCCCGGCCACCAGCATCGCCATGCCCACCGCCGCCAGACTGGTACTCAACACCACCGGCACCAGCAGCAGCGGCTCCGCCCCCCAGCTCATGCCGAACACCAGCTTCCCGGCCAGCAGCAGGAACACCCCCTGGAAGACCGACACGACGAGGCACGGGATCAGCTTGCCCAGCAGGATTTGCCCCCGGCTGATGGGCGCGGCGCGGAGGCGGGTCATCGTCCCGTGTCGCCGCTCGGCGACGAACAGCCAGCCCACCGTCAGCACGAGGAAGAACGCGAACGTGACGGTGTAACTGGGCACCAGCACCTGATACCGCCGGCTGCCGCGACCGATGCCGGAGTCGTCCGGCGCGTACGCGGTGCGGTTCTCGTCCACGCGGTCGGTCTTCTTGTCTTTGGTCAGGTCAGACCAGGTCAGGGCGGTGAAGTTGAAGTCGGCGAAGAACCGGGCGATCCCCTTCTTGATGTAGTCGCCCATCAGCGACCGGCCGAGCGCCGTCCGGAACACCTCCGGCAGCAGCGCCGCCGGGATGATCTCGAAGAACTTGGCCATGAACTTGTCGCCGCCGATCAGGTCGAACGCCTGACCGATCATCCACGGGATGACCACCCGCATCAGGCTGACTTGCGTCACCTGGTTGGCCACCGCCACGCCGATCGGCTGGAACTTGCCGTCCAGCACCGTGACCCCGACGGCGTCGGTGCGGATGCCGTACTTGTTCAGCGGGTTGATCGGGTCGGTAACGAAGTCGCCGCCGACGAACGAGCACCGCTCCACCCGCCGGCTGAAGTCCGGGCCGAACACGATGACCGCCGCCCGCTGCCCGCGGTCCACCAGCCGCTGCCCCTCGGCCCGCGTCGGCACCACCTCGATGCGGACCTTGCCGGTGTCGGCCAAGTCGTCCAGCACCACCTCCGTCCAGCGGCCGTTCGGCGGGAACGCGCGGCCCGGCTTGGCCGGCAGCCCCTCGTCCTCGACGACGACGGAGATGCGCAGGCTGTTGTCCGCCTTGCGGCCGAACGCTTCGCCGAGCGACAGCCCCAGCACGAGGATGAGGGCGACGGGCATGAGCAGCAGGATGACCGCCGACCGGGAGTCGCGGAGGAGCAGCCGCAAGTCCTTCAGGGCGAGCGTGACGGACGGCATGACGGTGCCACGGGGGAACGCGGAGGCGACTGTGGAAGTGTACGAGGTCGCGCGGCGATCCGACCCCCTGGACTTGCCGGGCCGCCGGCTGGTAGACTCATACCCGTGTCTGTCCGGACTCGAAGGGCGCGGAACCACCGCAACGGGAGGTCGCCATGTCCCCGCCGCTGTCCGAAGACCGGTTCGTCGGCTGCCTGCTCGGCCTCGCGGTCGGGGACGGGCTGGGGTCGCCGTTCGAGGGGCTGACCGGCACGCTCATCTACGACCTGCGCGGCCTGCCCGAACAGTTCCTCAACATCCCGTCCACGGAACCGCTGTACTACACCGACGACACCGAGATGATGATCGGCGTGGCGGAGACGCTGGTCGAATGCGGGGAGATCGACGAGACGGTGCTGATGCGGCGGTTCGCCGCGAACTACCACCCGGAGCGCGGGTACGGCCCCGGACTCCAGAAGATTCTGGATCGCATCCGCGCCGGCGACCCGTGGGAGGAGCTGGCGATCTCGCAGTTCCCCGGCGGGTCGCTGGGCAACGGCGCGGCCATGCGGGTCGCGCCCGTCGGGTTGCGGTTCGCCACGGATCTGGACAAGGTGTGGGAGCAGGCGGTGAAATCCGCGCGGCCGACGCACCGGCATCCCGTCGGCATCGAGGCGGCGCAGCTCCTGGCCACGGCGGTGGCCCTCGCGGTGCAGGCAGACGCCATCGAACGGAAGCCATTCCTCCGCCGACTCCGGGCGCTCGCAACCACGGAGGAGTTGCGGTGGGCGATCGACACGGCCCTCGGTCTACGGAAGTCCGATTCGTATTCGGTCCTCGGCAGCACTTTGCAGGCGCACCGGTCGGTCGTCACGGCCATCGCGCTGTTCGCGGCGACCGGCGGCGACTTCGAGGAGACCGTCGGCCGGGCCATCGCGCTGGGCGACGACACCGACACCCTGGCGGCGATGGGCGGCGCGCTGTGCGGGGCACTCCACGGCATCGGGTGCCTCCGCGAGGACTGGCTCAGCCGTCTGGAAAAGCAGGCGAAAGTGCGAAAGCGAGTCGAATCGCTGGCGAGTCGGTTGTGGGAGCAGGCGTCACGATCCGAGCCGGAAGCGTGAGCGACGGGTGTGGCCCGAAGTCGCGGCGGGGTGAACCCGACAGTCGCTACCCGGCAACGGGGAGGACGACCCGGAAGCCGACGATGTTCAACCCACGATCAGGTACAAGGCCTCCTCTGAAGGCGGCGCGGCAGAGGATCGGGTAGTTAAGCCACGATCCGCCTCGCACGACCCGCTTTCTGCGATTCGGTCCTCTCGCCGAGTGATCACTGGCCGCTTCGCCCCTTCCGAAATCCTCTTCGTACCAATCCGAACACCACTCCCACACGTTACCGTGCATGTCCGCCAGGCCCCACGGATGTGGAAACCTCGCCGCATAACTGCCGACGGGAGAAGTGCCTTGGCGACTGGGACCGGCTGTCGATGCACGGTACTGGTAATTGCCATCGCAGTTCGCCTGGGTACCGTTGAGTTCGTCGCCCCAGTGAAAGGGAGTGGTGGTGCCGCCTCTGGCCGCATATTCCCACTCGCATTCCGTGGGCAGTCGGGCCGGAAGCTGCACGATCCCAGCGAACCAGTCGCAGAATGCCTTGGCATCCGTCCAACTAACCACCGCAACCGGGTGGTCATCCGATTGAGAATAACCGGGCGTCCGCCACTGGCATGCGATGTTCTGTGTGAACCCCCCAGTCTTGTACCACCACCCGCCCTCGATCTCGGCGGTTGTCTTGTAACCGGTTTGAGAGACGAACTGCGCGAACTGCGACCGGGTAACGGGGCAGACGCCGAAGTAATAGCCACTCGCCAGCCGGACTTCGTGCGGACGTTCATCTTCGCCACGATCCATTTCCGATTCGGGACTTCCCATCAGGAATGTCCCCGGCGGACACCACCCGAACGTCATTGAGGAACCGTCCGGCAGGCGAAGCTCGATGCGGTCACCAGCTTGCCCGGCAGGGTTCTTGGGTACTGACGGTGGCACTTCGCCGGTTGGCCGTTCGACCGCAGGCAGGCAGGTTGCCACGGTGGGTTTTGGACGCATCGAGAGCGAAGGCGGTTTTTCGACTGCCAGCAGAGTCAACTGCATTTGGCACTTGGGGCACTTCCCCGTCTTGCCGGCCGCCGTCACGGGGAATTTCAACGATCCGGAGCAGTTCGGGCAACGCATCCGGACGAACTCTTGCGACCCGGTGGAGAGGTTCGTCGCTGATCTGCTCCCGGCTGAGCCGAGTGTAGGTAGAAGGAGTGAACCAGGACTCGGCACCTTCGTGCCAGGATTACGAGATTGGGAAGCCAGAAGCTCTGCCAACTCCCTCCCGTCCTTCGGCCGTTCGTCGGGGTCGTCGTCCCAGCAGCGGGCCAGCAGTTCCAGCACTTCGGCCGGCACGTCGCACCCCGCCAGCTTCTTCTTCCACGAGTTGCCCGACGGCCGTTCGGCACCCAAGTCACCCAGCAGCAGTTGCAGGGCGATGATGCCCAGCGCGTGAACGTCGTCGCGCACGTCGGCGGGGTCGCCGCGCTTCTGCTGTGGGCTGGCGTAGTTCGGCGTGTGCGCGCCGCGAAAGGTGTCGCCCAGACTCATGCTCGGCGTGGACGCCGTGGCCCGCGACAGCCCCGCCGACGCCCCGACGTGGCTGATGCCGAAGTCCGTCACGCGGAGCAGCCAGCGGCCGTCCGCGTTCTTCAGCAGCACATTGGCCGGCTTCAGGTCGCGGTGAATGACCGGCTGCGGCAGCGCGTGGAAGTGCCCGACGACACCGGCCAAGTCGCGGACGATGCCCAGTGCGTTCACCGCCCGCACCGGCGGGGCAAGGAGTGCGTTCGCCCGCGCCCAGCCGCTCAAATCGCCGCCGTCGATGTACTCGTAGGCCAGCCACGCGGAGTCGTCGGCGATGTGGCAATCCAGCAGCGGGACGATGCCGTGGTCGGCGTCGGTGACGGCCTTGCTCGCCTCCATCACCCGGTCCACGACGGCCATCTCGTGCGCCATCAGCCGCGCCCGGCTGGCCGCGTCCAGGCAGAATTTGAACGCCCGCAAGCGGTTCAAGTGGATGTGCTTGGCGAGCCAGACTTCGCCGAAGCCGCCGGCCCCGAGCAGTTCGACGAACCGCCACTGCGGGGCGTGCGGCACCGCGTCGCCGGCGCGGAACGTCGGCAGCCGGCGGGGTAGCACCGCGCTCAGTTGGATCGCGTCGTTGAGGTTCAGCGTGGCCGGGATGGTGGTACCGGTCGGGTCGTCGGCCCGCTTCAGGGACTGGCGAATCGCGCCGGGCATCTGCGTCAGGTACGCGACGGCGAGGTCGATGATTTCCTCGCTTTCGCCCTTCGCCACCTCGCGGACGATCCGCTCGGCCTCGGCGCGGACCTCTTTCATCTCGGCTTTAAGCAAGGCTTCCGCGTCGGCGGCCATCTTGGCGTGGCGGTTGGCCTTGCGATAGCGGTCGATGGCGTCCGCGCCCACGTCGTACAGGACGTTGCCGAACGGCACGAACCCCTTCAGCGCGCCCAGTCCCTTGGCGACGACCGCTTCCCCGACGGCTTGCAGGAACATGAGCATGGCGGAACCCGGGAGGGAAGGGTGCTGTCAGAGTATTCGCAGCAGGCGGGGGCGGATTTCGGGAAATCGGCGAACCCGGCCCGCCCATCCAGGGCCATTCCGAATTGCAAGCGGGGAAAGATTTGGAACCACGAAGAGCACAAAGAACACAAAGAAGAGTGTGGAAATCCCAGTGTTTGCTTCCCTTTGTGCTCGTTGTGCCCTTCGTGGTAAAACTCCCCTCTTCAATCGTGAAATGGCCCGCCCCGCCCATGGCCTTTGAGGGCCGGGTTCGCCAATTCCGTCACCCGAAGTACGCGACGGCGTTGCGGAACAGTTGCATGCCGTCGCCTTCGCGGGCCAATCCGTCGCGGGTCCAGCGGGGATGCTGCGTCGGCAAAACGTGCCGCTCCGGGTGCGGCATGAGGCCCAGCACCCGGCCGGTGGCGTCGCACACGCCGGCGATGTCGTCCTGCGAGCCGTTGGGCGAGTGCGGATACCCGGCGTCCGCGTTGCCGGCCGGGTCGGTGTACCGCAGCACCACCTGTCCCGTCTGGCCGAGGCCCTTCAGCAGCCAGTCCTTCCGGGCGACGAAGTTCCCCTCGCCGTGCGCCACCGGCAGGTACATCCGGTCGATGCCGGTGAGGAACGGGCTGAGTTTCGACGCCACGTTCAGATGCACCCAGCGGTCCTCGAACTTGCCGGACTCGTTGTGCGCGAGCGTGTACGGCGGGCCGTCCTCGTCGGCCGGCATGAGCAGGCCCGCCTTCAGGATCGCCTGGAAGCCGTTGCAGATGCCGAGGACCAGCTTGCCGGCGTTGCGGAACTCGCGGACGGCGTCGGCCAGGTGGTGCTGGAACTGCGCGGCGAGGATTTTGCCCGCCGCCACGTCGTCGCCGTAGCTGAAGCCGCCGGGGACGACGAGGATTTGGCAGTCGCGGAGGACGTGCGGCGTTTCGCGCAGGGCGTTGACGTGCAGGCTCGTCACCCGCGCGCCGGCCGCCTCGAAGGCGAACGCCGCCTCGCGGTCGCAGTTGGTGCCCGGCCCGCGGAGGACGAGGGCGGTCGGAGTGGACATGGTGAATTTCCGGGAGCCGGGGGAAAACTGCTTGACCGCGCCTGCGCGGGCGACCATAGTCTTCTGTACGGCGACCCCAACCCCCAATCCAGTGGGGTCGCCCGACGCGACACGGACGATCGCCGTTTTCGCACGTTCAACCGGGGGGGCGGGGCTTTTTTCCCCCTCGTTCCGAAAACCCCGTTGACAGTCCCCCGGACGGGGTTAATATTGGGTTCATGTCGCCGGCCAAGAGCCGACCGACTGACGCGACGAGACGCGAGGGACGAGTTCTAACCGACTCCGACTAAACGCCTCGAAGCGAAGCCGATCTTTGACAAGTCAGTAGCGTGAGAGCCTTACGAGAGTGGGTTATGCCGAGGTCGGCATGATTCATTCTTGCCCCGACAGGCTCGACCGCATCGACCCAACGGGAAACCGGTGGCGAGGTGAGGGCGGGTGAAGTCGGGAAACAACGCACGGATGAATGATGTCGAACCGTCGGCGACAAACGCTTGAAAGTGACTCCGCTGGTGGCCACCCAAAAGGCGGTTGTCGGTGGGGAAACATAAAACACTTTTGAAGGGTTTGATCCTGGCTCAGAACGAACGTTGGCGGCCTGGATTAGGCATGCAAGTTGAGCGTACCCAGCAATGGGGAGCAGCGTAAGGGGCAGTAAGGCATAGGTACCTACCCGCGGCTCGGGCATAGCCTGTAGAAGTACAGGGTAATTCCCGATGATGACGCAAGTCCAAAGCTCCGGCGGCGGCGGAGGGGCCTATGTGATATTAGCTAGTTGGTGGGGTAACGGCCCACCAAGGCGAAGATGTCTAGCGGGTGTGAGAGCACGACCCGCGCCACTGGCACTGAGACACTGGCCAGACACCTACGGGTGGCTGCAGTCGAGGATCTTCGGCAATGGGCGCAAGCCTGACCGAGCGAGGCCGCGTGGGCGACGAAGGCCTTCGGGTTGTAAAGCCCTGTCGAGAGGGAGAAAAGCGAAAGC
>JAYUFU010000060.1:0-7808 GCA_043738505.1 Fimbriiglobus sp.
AAGACGGCTCGGCGGGAGCCTCGCCCTCCCTAACATCCGAGAGCCCCCAGCGACCCACCCATGCGCACCCTGATCGCCGCCCTGCTCCTCGCCTCTCCGGTCCTCGCCGGCTCCTCGAACAGCCTGCTCGACGTGTCGCCCGACGGCACCCGACTGGCCGTCGCCAACACCGACACCGGCACCGTCTCGGTCGTGGACCTCAAGGCGCGGAAGAAGCTGGCCGAGTTCAAATGCGGCGATCACCCGGAGGCGGTGAGTTGGGTGGCCGACACCGGCGTGTTCCTGGCCACCGTGTACGGCGACGACAAGCTGATGTGGTTCGACGCGGTGAAGGGGCACCTCGCGTCCCTGACGGTGGACGACGAGCCGTATGCGGTCGTGGTCACGAAGGACGGCAAGTTCGCCTACGTCACGCACGACTACCCCGGCACCGTGTCCGAGATCGACGTGGCCGCGCGGAAGGTGCTGCGCACGTTCAAAGTCGGCACCGGCGTCCGCGGCCTCGCCCTGGCGCACGACGAGAAGACGCTATACGTCACCGAGTTCTTCACCACCACGTTGCTGGCCGTGGACCGCGAGTCCGGCAAGGTGACGGACAAGTGGCCCGCGTTCGGGTCGGACAACCTCGCCCGCCACGTCGTCCTGCACCCGAAGCGGGCGAAGGCGGCCGTCAGCCACACCCGCAGCATCGTGACCGTGTTCGACGCGCGCGGGTCCATCGCGCCGAAGGTCAGCTTCGCCGACCTGGACAAGAAGCCCGCCGGCGAGAAGCGCCGCCGCACCATCGCCATGGACACGTTCAACGGCGTGTACGTCATGTGCAACCCGTGGGAGTCGGCGTTCAGCCCGGACGGGTCGAAATTCTACACGATCTACGCCGGCACCAACGACATGAACGTCTGCACGGTACTGGACGACGACTACACCGAGATCGAGCGGATCGGCCTGCCGCGCGGCGTCGGCAAGCACCCCCGCGCGGTGCGGGTCAGCCCGGACGGGAAGGAGGTGTACGTCTACAACACGCTCGACTACGAGGTCGGCATCTACAACGCCGACGGCCGACGGCAGGCCGGCGTACCCGTCTGTCCGCCGGCCCACACCCCGGAATGGCGGCGGGGCAAGGAGCTGTTCCAACTCGCCAACCAGCCGATGGGGAACGCCCGGTGGGTCGCGTGCAGCAGTTGCCACCCGGACGGCCTGACCGACGGCCGCACCTGGCAGAACCCGGAAGGCAACCGCAAGACGCCGAACTTGTTCGGCCTGGCGCACACGCACCCGCTGCACTCGTCGGCCGACCGCGACGAGGTGCAGGACTTCGAGTTCACCATTCAGGGCGCGCTGATGCGCGGCCGCGGCTTGCTCGGCAGTCGGCTGCCCGCCGGCAAGGGGTTCGAGCCGATCGCCCTCGACCACAAGCTGGCCGGCAAGTCGAAGGACTTGGACGCGCTGGCGATCTACACGAACTCGTTCAAGGTGCGGCTCTCCCCGCACATCCCGCAGCCGGGCAAGCTGTTCCCGGCGGCCGAGCGCGGCAAGAAACTGTTCTTCGGCAAGGAGACCAACTGCGCCACGTGCCACAGCGGGGCGTACTTCACCGACGGCAAGAAGGACAGGCCGTTCGTCACGCACGACGTGGGCACCGGCGGCGACAAGCGGGAGAAGATGGGGCCGAAGTACGACACCCCGTCGCTGCTGGGTGCGTACCGCGTCCACGCCTACCTGCACGACGGCCGCGCCGCCACGCTGATGGACGTGCTGACCACCCACAACGCGGGCGACAAGCACGGCAAGACCAGCCACCTGCGGAAGGAGGAACTCGACGACCTCGTGGCCTTCATGAAGTCGCTGCCCTACGACACCCCGCCGGACGAGACGCCGAACACGGTGAAGGACTACCTGAAGGAGATGGTCATCCCCCGCCCGGACGGGAAGTGACCGACACCCGGATCAGTTGGACCTGCCGCCGAAGGAAGCCGGTGACTTATGACCCCGACTGATTCGATCACCCAACTCGTCGTCGTCGTGAAGCCGTTCCGCGCGGAGGCGGTTCTGAAGGCCGTCGCCGACTCGCCGGCGTGCGCGTGGACCGTCCGCGAGGCCAAGGGGTACGGCCGGCAGAAGGGCTACCTGGACCGCTACCGGGGCAGCGAGTACAGCATGGCGTACCTGCCAAAGGTGGAGATCACCGTATGGGTGCCGGCGGCCGCCGCCGCCGAACTCGCCGACCGGCTGGCGGCCGTCGCCCGCTCCGGCCGCATCGGCGACGGCAAGCTGTTCGCCGTCCCCACCGCCTGGCCCCACGTCGTCGAGTTCTAGCGCCGCCGGTCACTTCACCCCGCTCTTGATCCGCGCCGGGAGGAACTCGTCGCCGGGGTTCCACGTCGGCAGTTTGTCAGCGTCGGCCGCGGCACGGGCCACATCGAAGGCGAACCGGCCCAGCACCTCGAACCCGGCGAAGTCCCAGTCGGCCTTCATCTCGTCCTGCGGCGAGTGGTACACCTTGTCGTTGAACTCCTGCATCGCCTTCTTGGCGAAGTCGGCCGGCTTGCCCTTCAGCTTGGTGCCGGCCGCGACCGAGAACGCCGGGACGCCGGCGCGGGCCATCGAGAAGTGGTCCGACCGATAGTAGACGCCCAGGTGCGCCCGCTGGTCGGCTTCGATCTCCAACTTGTGCTTCTCCGCAACGGCCTTCACCATCGGGAACGCCGTCGTCCGCTCGGCCCCGTTCAGGACGACCGACTCCATCGCGCCCAGGGGTAGGATCATGTCGAAGTTCAGGTTGAGGGCCGTTTTGCCGAGTGGGACGATCGGGTTCTCCGCGTAGTATTTCGACCCGAGCAGCCCCTTCTCCTCGGCCGTCACCGCCAGGAACAGGGCCGACCGCTTCGGCTTCACCGGCTGGGCCGCCCACGCGCGGGCCAGTTCCAGCAGCAGCCCGCAGCCGGTCGCGTTGTCCGCCGCGCCGTTGTAGATGGCGTCGCCGAGCGGAGCCTTGCCGACGCCCAGGTGATCCCAGTGGGCGGTGAACACCACCGCCTCCGCCTTCAGCGTCGGGTCGCTGCCTTCGACCATGCCGACGACGTTGTTGCTGGCCATCTTCTTGACTTCGGTCGGGATGTCGGCCTTCAAATTGACGCCCAGCGAGTACGCCTTGAACCCCTTGGTGTCGGCCTCCTTCAGTGCGCCGTCCACGGTCTTGCCGGCCTTCGCCAGCAGGCTTTCGCCGGACTTGCGGGACAGCCAGCCGGCGAACGCCAGCGCCGGCTTGGCGGGATCGCGTTTCAGTTGCGCGCCGTCCAGCGTCTTGACGACGGAGTACGGGTAGCCGGCCGTCTCCGCCGTGTGGATGATGAAGCACGCCTTGGCCCCGCGCCGCGCCGCCTCCTCGAATTTGAACGTCCAGCGGCCGTAGTAGGTCAGCGCCTTGCCGCCGAAGAACTTCGCGTCCTCCGACGGCGGCTCGTTCGTGAACAGCACGACCACCTTCCCCGTCACGTCGATGCCTTTGTAGTCGTCCCAGTCGAATTCGGGGGCGGTGATGCCGTGGCCGACGAACACCGCCTCGGCGTCGAACTGCTCCAGTTCCGTCTGCGTGTGGCTGGTGCCGGCGAACCCCTCCTCGCACGGGATGTCGAGGGTCACGTCGCCCTTCACGGCCTTCAGCGTCGCTTTCGGGCTGGTGGCGATCCGCAGCAGCGGCACCGGTTGGAAGTAGCTGCCCTTCTCGCCCGCCGGTTTCACGCCGGCCTTCTTGAACTCGTCGGCGAGGTACTCGGTGGCCAGCTCCTCGCCGCGCGTGCCGGGGCCGCGGCCTTCGAGTTTGTCGCTGGCGAGGTAGGCCACGGCGGCCTTGATGCGGTCGGCGGAGATCGCCGGGACCGGGTCGCCCGCCCGCGCCGCAGCGGCGCACGAGCAGGCCAGGAGGAGCGTCAACACGCGGTGTGCCACGGGGGTGTCCTTGCGGAATGGGGGACATGAGCGCGGAGAGGACTTGTCCCTCAGAATAGGCGAGATCGTGCCCGCCGCCGACGACGCGCACCGTAGGTCCGGTATCGCCTGTCGAATTGCCGTTCGGGCTACCGGTTCGGTGTCATAACCGCCACGTCCACGTCGGCCTGCTCGTACTCGGCGATGGCCTCACGCACCTGCGGGGCGAGTTCCCGCAAGATGTTGCGAAAGGCCGGTGCCAGCGTCCGGAGTTCCGTCAGGGTACTTTCGAGTTCGGCGAACGCCTCGGCCTGACGCCGCCGGAATCGCACCGCGAGTTCTTTTCGGACCTTCGGAGAAACCGCTGCGGCCGGGTCGAATCTGAACTTGCGAACCACGTCCGCTTTCCAAGTCATCACCCGCGCGGTGAAATCCGGCCCGAACCCGTAGAGGTTCAGTACCGCCTCTTCCTCGACCTCGGCGGCGGAGCGAATCCCGGCCGAGATCAAGTCCTGCTTCTTCTTCATTCCAATTCCCTTGATCTTGGCATCCAGAATGCCATGGAGGCGGAGGTGCCGATCAAACGCGGTTTGCTTCGCGTCCGAACCCAGCCGGGAAACGGCCCGATCATAGTCGTCGCCGATCCCGCGACAGCCGGCGGCACGTTCTCGCAGGCGTACCCGAAGCCCGGAATCCCGACGGTCGTACTTCGCCACGCACTCGGCCCACTCGCCTTCGAGCCGCCGCAACCATCGACCGGCGCGCGTTCGCACGACTCTCCTTCGCCGTAACTCCGCACGCCACGGCGACTGCCGCCAGACGATCAGAAACCACGGGACGAAGGCGACCGTTGCGAGGGCGGCTATCGCGCCGACCGTGGTCGAGAGAAAACCGAGGAGCATCGCCGCAGCGGACACGGCGGCTACCGCGCCAAGAGTCGACTGGATCGACTGGTGTTCGCCGATACCTTCAGGCAGTGGCCGGGGCTTGGGTGCCTGCTTTGGGGCATACTTGTCGCGGTCGTAGTCGAACCTCTCAGTCTCGATCTCACGCAGCCGCCGGATAATGTCCTGGAGTTTGGCTTCGTCCACCTCGAAGGTATCAGCGGAACCGCCCCCGGCACCGAAATACAAGGGAACCCGAATCTGAGATTCGATCCGGCACCACACGCACGCGCGCTGGCCGCGCCAGTACCGGTGTCCGGGGTCCTGCTCGCACTCGACGATCTGTGGTTCGAGGAGTTGGAGAGTCTTGTGCCACTCCTCCGCTGGGGGACGCGAATCGTTCTGGCTACCCCGCTCGAACGCGCGGCGAAACAACAAACCCACATCGCCGGGTACGTCGTCGAAGGTGGGCGACCATTGCGGCGGTGCCATGTTCCAACTCCGCGCTGCCGGCCCTTGGCTGAACATGTAACCGCGAATGAAATCGACGAGGGGCGGATCATCCTTGCCTTGGTAATTCCCCTGGTACGGATGCTTTCCGAGGAACAGCAACTCGTAGATCAGAACCGCGAGCGAGAAGTTGTCGTGGTTCCGCGTGCGGCCGGTCCCTCGCGGCGCATTGCCTTGCAACTCCGGCGGGGTGTAGTCGGGCATCCCAACGTCGCACAGGAAGTGCTTGTGCGGTGTGCGAATCTGGTACGAATCGCAGTCGATGAGGCGGACGAGGCCATTCTTGGCGACGAAGGCGTTCTTGAGGTTGAAGTCGCCGATCACATGGCCGGCGGTATGAACCTCATCGACGGCGGCAGCCAAGTTCGCGGCGGCGCGGACCTGAAAGGCCCACGTCGCGAACGGGAACTGTGCGGCCCGTTCCTGCGGTGAAGCCAGCGTCCAAATTTCTTTCCCGTCCGCTCGCGGCATGACGAAACCGACCGCCGAGCGCGTCCTGGGATCGAACACGATTCTGCTCGGCCAAGCCGTCACCTTCGCCAAGGCGGGCGTGAGCGACTGGCACATGTAACGAAGTTTCTGGACCTTCTCGGCGTCGGGGGGAGTGTGGTAGACCTTCACCACTTGGTCCGCGACACCTTGAATGCCGAACACCGCGCCCTCGCCGCCCTTGCCGTCGGCGAGCATTCGGTCGAGGTTGATTCGGCGAGAGGCCTCATCAATCAGGAAGTTCGGCTGCCGCATGGCGGGGGCACCGGCTGGCGAGGAAGAGTGTCTTGTCGTCGTCGGTCTTCTCGTTCACTCGATCCGAATCGAGGAAACTCCGGAAGTGCGGACGGAGTTCCGTCATATCGGTGCCTCCACGCAGCGGGACGAACATGGGCCGGAAGAATTCCGGGTGCGGTTGACGGAGGGCGAAATCGAGCGCGAGCCACTGCACGCCGTCCGTCATCAGGGCCAAATCCCGGATCGACTCCCCGAGGCGTGTCGTCAGCAAGTGCCGTTCAAACCCCGTTTCCGTGAGGAAGTTCGTGACGTTGACGAACTCCTCGATTTCCGGCCAGAAGACGGTTCGGTACGCCGATCCATCTCCGATCACGATGGCCCCGTCCCCGACTTGACCGAACACCGCCGACTCCGGCCCGACGACGGCGAGGAGCGCGGTCGCCGCCAGGTCGCGCGGGCGGAGGCCGAGTTCGGCGGCCTTCGCGCAGACGGCCTCTCGCGCACCGGCGAAGGCGCGCGACACGTCCAGATTCGAGTAGTCGGTTTCCGGCGGCAAGTCCACGACGTAACGGACCAACTCGTCGCAAGCGATGCGAGACCCGACATCGCTGTGCGAGGCGCTCCCGGCCCCGTCCGCCACGGCGACGACCAACCAACCGTCCTCCGGGCCGAACCGCTGGAAGCCGAACGCATCCTGGCAGGGGATCGTTCGCTTGACGTGCGCGGTGCCCGCGACGCTCTCGCCCAGCACTTGCCAGTAGGTATTCGGGTTCACAACCTCTCCCATGCGGGGGCCGGTAGTTTGACCTCCGACTCGCTGCCCGGCGACGACTGCGACATGCTCTTCTGCGTGGCCGAAAGCCAGAGGAAGAGTTCGTCGTACTTGACGCTCTCGATGTACTTCACCGGCCGAACCGAGAGTTGGCTCAGGACTCCAGCGTTTTCCGCGTCCGCCAAGATGGCGAAGAACGCGACCTTCTTCTTGTCCTCGTACTCGCGAATCCGTTTCGCGGCCTCACTCCAGTCGTCGGTGGGCATCCCGTCGGAAATCAAGAACAGCCACGGCCGGAGGTACAGCACGTTGTGGCTCTTGTAGTTCTTCTTGCGTTCTTCCAAGAGGTCGATGGCCGTCAGGATCGCCTTGCCCATCGGCGTGTCGCCGGAGGCCCGGAGGGTGGGTGGAGTGAACTCGTTCGCGGTCACGAACTGTTGTTCCACCTTGACCGTGTCACCGAACGTGACGACGGCCAACTCGACCCGTTGGGAAGCCAAGCTGTTTTCCTTCAACGCCCTACTGAGCGTTTGCAGTCCTTTGTTCAACCTGTCCATCCGCGTCGTCCCACCGGCGACGACGCGGAAAGTCTGACCGTCGGATTGGACGGTCTCGCCGGTGTCGCGTCCGGCGTTCTCGACGATGGTACCCATCGAACCGGACACGTCGAGCAGCAGCACGCACGGGCAACGCTGCTGGGGATTCGTCACCAACTTGGCGTCGAAAAAAGGGAGTTGATCGGCCATTGGGCATCGCACCTCAGTCGTTGTTGAAGCCAGCGATAAGCTAGCCGTCCGGCAAACGCAATCAACGCGCACGGGATTTTATTTCCGCCTTGCAGTAACTCCGGCATACTCAAGCTTTGAAACGGCCACCCGCACCGCCGACGCGCCCTCTTCCGACCAGTGCGCGACGTGAACATGGGCGGCCGGTGTCGTTCGCCCGCCGCGCGAGCAAGGGGCGCTGAGCAAAGTGGCCCTTGCTCGCGC
>JAYUFU010000061.1:0-7801 GCA_043738505.1 Fimbriiglobus sp.
TGGCGGATCACGCTTGGTCGTTCGAGGAACTGGTGGACCTCATCGACCGGGACGAAATCGAGCGGAAACGGAATCCGATTTCAAACTGAGACACTACCAAATTGCCCTGTCACCACCGGAGAAGTTAGCTACACCCCGGCCGAGCGGGATGCGTCCACCCCATTGCCCGGACCCGCCACCATCTGCTACCGTGGGGGGTATGAACACCACCCCCACCCGCCGGCAGTTCGTCGCCACCACCGCCGGGGGCGTCGCGCTCCAGTGGCTGCTGAACCGCGACGCCGCGGCGTCCGGCCCGAAGCCGACCGCCAGTCCGCTCGCGGCTCGCGCCCCGCACTTCGAGGCCAGGGCCAAACGGGTCATCTTCCTGTTCATGGTCGGCGGGCCGAGCCAGATGGACCTGTTCGACCCGAAGCCCACCCTCACCAAGCTGCACGGCCAACCGCTGCCGGAAACCACCGGCCGGCCGAAGTCGCAGTTCACCAGCGGGGCCGAGACGATCCTCGCCAGCACCCGCAAGTTCAAGAAGCACGGCAAGTCCGGCCAGTGGGTGAGCGACCTGATGCCGCACTTCGCCGGGTGCGTGGATGATGTCTGCTTCCTAAAGTCTTGCACCAGCCTGTCCACGATTCACGCGCCGGCCATGTACGAACTGCACACCGGCCGCACCCTGATGGGCCACCCCAGCATCGGCAGTTGGGTGACGTATGGCCTCGGCAGCGAGAGCGAGAACCTGCCGGCGTACTGCGTCATGCCGCAACCGGAGGGCATCCTGGAGGGCGGCGCGCCGTGCTGGGGCGCGTCGTACCTGCCGGCGGTGTACCAGGGCACGCTGCTGCGGAAGGGGCCGAACCCGATCCTGAATTTGCACCCGCCGGCCGGCGTCAGCGATGCCCGCAACGCCCGCACCTTCGACCTGGTGAAGCGGCTGAACGAACTCAACCTGCCGCCCGACGACACCGACCTCCAGGCCCGCGTCAGCAGCTACGAACTCGCGTTCAAGATGCAGAAGAGCGCGCCGGACGCCGTGGACCTGTCGCAGGAAACCAAGGAAACCAAGGCGCTGTACGGCCTCGACGACAAGAAGACGCAGGACTTCGGCACGCGGCTGCTGCTGGCCCGGCGGCTGGTGGAGCGCGGCGTGCGGTTCGTGCAGGTGTACAGCGGTGGTGGACCGGTGAACATGCAGTGGGACGCGCACGACGACCTGAACGGCAACCACGAGAAGATGTGCGGACTGGTGGACAAGCCGGTCGCCGCGCTGCTGACGGACTTGAAGAAGCGCGGCCTGCTGGCGGACACGCTGGTGGTCTGGTGCAGCGAGTTCGGCCGCACGCCGAACAGCCAGGGCAGCGCCGGCCGCGACCACAACCCGCTCGGCTACACCATGTGGCTGGCCGGCGGCGGCGCGAAGGGCGGCACGAGTGTGGGCACCACCGACGAGTTCGGCCTGCACGCCATCGAGCGGCCGATCCCGGTCCACGACTTCCACGCCACCATCCTGCACCTGCTCGGCCTGGACCACGAGCAACTCACCATCCGCCACAGCGGCCGCGACGAGCGCCTGACCGACATCGCCGGCAAGGTGGTGACGGAAGCGGTGGGATAGAATGGAGCCGAACAAGGGATAGCCGATCAAGTGACGGTTCATCTTCCCGTACAATCTTCAACAGATGCGTGCCCTGTCCGGAGAAGAGATCGATGAGCGACACAGCTGCGCCGAGCGAGTGGTACCGCGAGTACGACCTCACCGACAGTTCACCGGGCGAAGCTCCGCAACCGCCCGCGGTACACCAGACGGAAGCGCTGGCCAAACTCGCCGCGTGGTACGCGCGACGGCACGAAGAGCCGACTGGCGGGGTGCTGGTGCTGCCGACGGGTGGCGGGAAGACGTACACGGCGGTTCACTTCATGTGTCGTCATCCACTGTCCGACGCCGCCGCGCCGGTCAAAGTCCTCTGGCTCGCGCACACGCATCACCTTCTGGAGCAGGCCGTCCGCACCATCAGTCGCTTGGTCGGCGTCATTCAACCGGGTCGGAAGTCTCTCGCCGTCCGCGTCGTCTCCGGCACACCGGGGCATTTCCCGATCCACTCGATCCGGCCGACGGACGACATTGTCGTCGCCACCTTGCAGACAGTTTGCCGCGCCGTCGCCGCGCAACACCCCGCCATCGATGCGTTCCTCGCCGCGTCGGGCGGTCGCCTGTTCATCGTGTTCGACGAGGCGCACCACTCGCCCGCGCCGAGTTACCGGAAACTGCTGATCGGGTTGAGGGAGCGGTTCCCGCTGACCCGCATCCTCGGCCTGACGGCGACGCCGACGTACCTCGAAGAACGTCAGCGGGGGTGGTTCATCAAGCTGTTCCCGCAAGGGATTCTGCACGAGGTGACGGCGAGCGAGTTGATCGCGTCCAAGGTGCTGGCACAGCCGGTGTTCGAGGAACTGCCGACGGACTTCGCGCCGGGCTTCGACGACGGCCAGTACCAGGAGTGGGTGCGGACGAACCGCGACCTGCCCGAGGAAGTGGTCACGCTGCTGGCGGAGAATCAGGGGCGGAACGAGCGGATCGCCAGTCACTACGCGGCCAACCGCGACAAGTACGGGCGGACGATCATCTTCGCCGACCGCTGGATGCAGTGCGTCGCGCTGCGTGAGATGCTGACCGCCCGCGGCATCCGCGCCGGGGCCGTGTTCTCCCACAAAGGCGGCGGAGCGGGAACGGCCGCCGCCCGTAACCGCCAAACCGAGGACGAGAACCGCGAGGTGCTGCGGCGGTTCCGCGACCACGAACTCGACGTGCTGGTGAACATCCGGATGCTCACCGAAGGGACGGACATCCCCGACGCGCAGTCGGTGTTCCTCACCCGCCAGACGACGAGTCAGATCCTGCTCACGCAGATGGTCGGTCGCGCGCTGCGGGGGCCGCTGTTCGGCGGCACCGAGCGGGCGTTCATCGTGTCGTTCTTCGACAACTGGCAGCACCGCATCGCGTGGGCCGGGTTCGGCCAATTCCAGTTCGGCGAAGCCGTCGATTCGCGGACGGTGGTGTACGAGCGGCCGCCGATTCAGCTCATCTCCATCGAACTCGTCGAGCGGCTGGCGCGGCAGATGGACTCCGGCGTGAACGTCAACTCCGGGCCGTATCGGTCGTCGCTCCCGGCCGGCTGGTATCACGTCACCTACGAGGCGGTGGTTCAAGGCACCGACGACGTGGAAACGGTGGACAATCTGGTCCTCGTGTTCGACTCGGACGAGGAGCCGTACCGGAAGTTGTTCGCCGCGCTCGACTCGGCCGCGCTCGACCCGTTCGCGGCCGAGGCGCTCCAGTACGAAACCGTTCGGGATCGCGTTGAAGCATTGGAGATCAAGTGCTTCGGAGCCGCGGATGAGACCGTGGGTCAGTGGTCGGTGGACATCTTGGCGGTGGCGCGGCACATGGCCCAGAACGACGGGCGACCCCCGGCGTGGTTCCCGTTCACCGCCCGCGATTCGCACAACCTCGACGAGATCGCCACGGGACTCCTCGAAGCCCGCCTCGATCGCTGGGCGGAGGACGACGCGCTCCGTGCGGAGTTCGCGCGAGCGGATCGCTTCTGGGGAGTCCTCTACCACAAATACGAGCGGTTCAAGTCGCAGTACGACGGCTGCGTGAACCGGCTGCTACTCGCCCGACGGCCCGGCACCCTTGCCGTCGCACCCCCAGTCAAGGCGAAGACACCGGAGATGATTCCGGCCCGCGAGCCGACCGAGGCGATGAAGGAGGCGATGTTCGCGCGGGACTCCAACACGTGCCAGTGCTGTGGATTCCAAGGCACCGTCCGACAACTCCGGTCGGACCACATCCGGTCGTACTACTTCGGCGGCGCATCGGAACTCGACAACCTGCAAACGTTGTGCATTATCTGCAACGTTGCTAAAGACACGGACCAGCTTTCATTCCGTACCACCGCGACGGCCCTGACCGCCGCTCCGGTCGATCTCCCCAAACTCCGCCTGCCGGTCCAGTTCGACCCGCGAGAAGTGGACGACTGGCAACGGCTCGTCCGGCGGTTCGTCAACTTTTTCTACGGCTGTCGAGCCGTGCAGTGGGTGGAGATCGGTGGCCGGGGCGAGAAGTTCCGCACCTGGACCGTGACCCTGTTCCCGGACAACGACTCGGCATGGTTCGAGCCGGTGAAGGCGCAACTCGTCGCGTTCCTCCGCACCGCCCGCGAGGACGCCGGCCTGCAAGCCGCGCCGGACGAGTTGTTGATCTGTTAACGGCCTATGCCGACGAAACCCAATCGGTGGCGGCGGCGTTCCGGCCGATCCAGCCGTCGCCCCTTCAAGCGGCTTCGGTGCTACACTTGCGGGTGTCGTCCCCTCCGCGCCCAAGACCCCCATGCCGTCGCTGTTCTTCCCGAACCCGGACGCGGTGCGGCTGGCGGTGGCCGCCGGGGTCATCCCCGCCGAGGTCGCCGGTCGGCCGGTGGTCGCCGGCGTCGATGGCACTGGCGGCGTGTGGGTGCGGCCGACCGGCGACCTCGCCAACTCACCCCGGCTGTCCCGCCTGAACGTCCGCCTGCTGACGCCGCCGCCGGAGCTGCCGTTCGCCGAACGGCCGTGCTGGGCGGCGCTAATTCCCCTCCGCCCCGACCCGACGCCGACCGCGGCCGGCCCGCTCCTGTTCGACCTGCCTGCCGGCCAGCTCGCCACCTTCGCCGCCGCCGTCCGCCGCCTGCACCCGCAGCCGGTTCGCTTCCTGCTCGATGACGACCGCGCGATCCTCCGCGTCGAATCGCCGCCGCACTACCTGACCCTGACGGCCACCGACCTGGGGGCCGGGGTGTACCGCCCGGCGGCGCGCGGCGCGTGGGTGCGGCTGGGCTGGGAACACCCGCTGCCCGGCCCGACCGGGTTCGACCCGCACCGCGTCGCCCTCGTCGATCCGCCGACCGGCTGGCGGGTGCTGCCCGAAGCGCCGTTCACCGGCACCGCGCAAGCGTTCGCGCTGCCCGCCGCGGTCCTCGCCGACCCGAACCCAGCCGTCCGCGCGGTCATCCGCGTGCCGCTAAAGGTTCGCAAAACGCGAACGCCGACCGACCTCGAAACGCTCTGGCTGCTGCCCGGCGGGTTGCCCGCGCTGGCCGCGTTCGCCGCCGACGCCGAGGAGCGGTTGATTCAACTCCTCGATGCCGCCGAGTTGACGACCGCCGACGGCCGGACGCGGGTGGTTCTCAGCCCGGCCGACGGCAAGCGACGGACGCCGGTGGTGCCCATGTCGGCGACGCCGTATGCGCCGTTGCCCGGCCGCGCGGATGTCTTCCTGCCCGTCGGCTTCGCCCTGTCGCCGAACGCGCGCCCGGAGGCCGTCGGTCGCGCGGTGGAGCTGCCCGCCGGCCACCTCGCACTCGTCGAACCGGACCCGACCGGGATCGCGGTGCATCGGGTATCGCTGTCGGCGTTCCGCCCGCTGAAGTCGTTCGTGGCGTACTCGGCCCCGCCGCGAGTGGCCATGAGTGCGAAGGAACCGGTGGCCCTGTTCCCGCTGCCGGGGTTCGTCGTCGCCACGCCTTCGGTTCCAAAAGCGGACCACGACTTGCCGCCGCTGTCCGCCCTGCCCCATCGCCCGGCGGTGCGCGTGTCGGCGGGCGGGACGTGGATCGGCCGGTTGACCGGGCTGTTCCGGACGAAGAAGGAGGAGGCCGCCGCTGACAAACCCGCCGCGAAACCGTCCGACGCCAGCGACCCGCCGATCACCCCGGCCCCGCCGCGCACGGCCAAGGCGCGGAGCGAGTGGGCCGCCCGCCGCGCCGCGCTGGAACGCCAAGTGGTGGACTCCGGCCACCGCCTCGACCCGCGCAGCCGCGGCGACCTGTGGGCCGAACTCGCCGGGCTGTACGGCGAAACCGGACAACCGGCGGACGCGGCCGTCTGCTGGGCGAACGCGGTGTGGGACCGCGCGTCGCCGCCGGCCGAGTGGCTCGACGGCTGGGTGCGGGCGGAAGCGAAGACGGCCCGGCTCGGCGCGGACAAGGCGACGGCCGAAGCGGTCCTCGCCCGCCCGCCGTCGGCGACCGGGGCGCGGGTGGCGGTGGCGCTGATGGTCCGCGCCGGCCGGCCGGGAGCAGCGGGGGCATTCCCGTGGGCGGAGGCGACGGCACTGCTCGACCAGTTCGAGTCCGAGTTGCCGGTGCGGGCGGTCTGGCTGGCTCGCCGCGCGGCGGCCGGCGCGGTGTCCGGCGACCCGCTCGCCCTGGCCCGCTGCCGGGACCGGCTGTTCGCCCGGCTGTCCGTCGGGGGTACGGCGCTCGACCTGGACGCGCCGGCGTTCCTCCGCTTCCACGGCACCGCCGGCGGGGACCGCTTCGCCGACGCCCGCGAGTGGCTGATTCGCGCGCGGGGCACGGTGCGGAAGTGGCTGGAGCGGACCGACCCCGGCGCGGGCCTGGCCGAGTTCGGCATGGACGCCGACTTCGCCGCCACCGCCGCCTACGCCGACCTGATGTTCGCCTGGGGGCGGATGAAGCTCGGCGACCGCACCCCGGCGCGGGAGCTGGCAGCCTCGGCGGCGCGGACGCTGGCCGGCATCGCCCGGCCGGACGTGAACCCGGACGTTCACCGCCGGTTGACGAGTCGTTTCCAAACGCTCACCCGCGCCGCCGACCACGGCCGCCCCGTCGCCGAGGCGTCGCGGGAGCCGGCACTCGCCGACCCGCTGGCCGAGTACGCCGTCGAACTGCTTCCGCTGCACTCCCGCATCCTCGACCCGGCCGGCGGCACGAACCGCTTCCTCAGTCACGACTTGAGGGGCGTCGTTGGCGGGGACGGGTTCGGCGCGCGGCTGGTGAATTTGCTCTCCGACGACGGCGACCCGAACCCGCCGCTCCGCGACCTGCTGGCCGAAGCGGTGGCGTCCCGCGACGGCAACCGACTGCCCCGCGCCGTGCTGGTCGGGTTCGACATTGCCGCGCGGCTGACCCCCGCCGTGGCCGCCGAGCTGCTCGCCCGACTGCCGTCGGCATTGGCCTGGGTACCGAAGCTGGCGCTGCTGGAACGGGAGGCGAAGCGGTGGCAGTTCGAGGCGCGGATGCACGCCCGGCTGCTGGTGGGGGGGACGGCGACGGCCCTCCGCTTCCAACTGACGGAGCCGATGCGCGGGGTGGCGGCGCACCTGTCCACGGTGCTGGGCGGCATGGACACGGCCATCCGCGAGGGGCTGGCGAAGGCCGCCGCGCCGGTGTTCCGAGGATTGCGGAAGCTCGGCCTGACGGCGGAAAGCGAGGCGATCCTGCGGCGGGCCAGCGACCGCGCGAACGGGAGCGCGGCGGATCGGCTGGCGTTCGCGGTCGGCTGGGCGGCGGTCGGCCGCGAGGCGGTGGCCGTCCGTGCCCTGGACGAGACCCGCGACCGGCTGTTCGTCACCGGCATCCCCGACGTGCGCGAGCGGACGGCCACCGCCGTCACCTACGCCGTCGCGCTCGGCCATGTGCAGCCCCGCCTCGCGCTCGGCCGGTTGGAGGAGCTTTTCCAACGGCTGGACAAGGTGACGGTGGACGGGGCCACGGCCCGGTACTACGCGCTGAAGCCGTTGGAACTGATCGACGCCGCGATTTCCGCCGTCGTCACCGACGAGTTCGCCCTCGGCCCACAGGTCCGCGGCTGGCTGGACGACGACGAGTTCCAACTCCGCAAGCGGATCACCAAGCAGCTCGCGGAAGCCGTGGGGTGAGGGAGCTTGCAAGCCGCGACCGCGGGGGAGTGGCATCTTCCGGCTCGGATCAGATGCTGCTCCCGGGCGGTCGCGGCTCGCAGACAC
>JAYUFU010000062.1:0-21695 GCA_043738505.1 Fimbriiglobus sp.
GAGGCCGAGGCCGCCGAACAGGTGCATCGGCCGCGTCTGGTAGCTGGCCATGAACTTGACGGTGAGCAGGTCGAGGAACACCCGCACCGTGCGGCCGAGACTGTACTTCGACTTGCCCGCCGTGCGCGGGTGGTGGCGAACCGGCACCTGGGCCACCGTCGCCCCCTGGTGGACGGCCATCGCGTTGATGAACCGGTGCATCTCGCCGTAGAGCAGCAGGCCGTCGGCCACCTCGCGCTTCATGACCCGGAGGGTGCAGCCGAAGTCCTTGAACGGCACGCCCAGCACGCGGCGGATGAGCCAGTTCGCGCACCCGCTCGGCAGCTTGCGGAGGAGGAACTTGTCCTTCCGCTTCATCCGCTGGCCGAGGACGACATCGAACCCTTCGTCCAGCTTCGCCAGCATCCGCGGCAGGTCGGCCGGGTCATTCTGGAGGTCGCCGTCCATCGTCGCCAGCACGTCGCCGGCGGCGTGGTCGAACCCGGCTTGCAGGGCGGCCGACTGGCCGAAGTTCTTCCGCAGCCGGACCACCTTCAGGCGGGCGTCCCCGTCGGCCTCGCGGAGCAGCTCGGCGTGCGTGCCGTCGGTGCTGCCGTCGTCCACGAACACCGCCTCCCACTCGCACACGGGGTCGAGGGCGTCGCGGAGCCACCGGATCAGCGGGCGGACGTTGGCCCGCTCGTCCTTGACCGGGATGATGACCGAGAGCAGCGTCATGCCGCACCTGTGTGATAAGCAGGGATTCACCACGGAAGGCACAGAGGACACAGAGAAGAAGTTTTGGACAGGATTACAGGATGAAGAATGGATTCAGAGTTCGGAGCAGAATTCTCCAATCCTGCCTTTCATCCTGTGATCCTGTCCAATTTCATTCTTCTCTGTGCCCTCTGCGTCCTCTGTGGTGAACGATCTTCATTCTTCACTTCACTTCCAAATCCAGCACCAGCGAGCCGTCGCCGAGCTTGACGAACGAGTTCGTGCGGAAGGCGACGCCGGCGGCAGTGGCGTCGTGCAACTCCGCCGTCACCGTGTACCGGCCGGGCTTCAGCGCCTTCACCGCCAGCCGGAATTCGGTCTTCCCGCCCGGCGGCACGGTCTCGAACCGCAGGCCGGTGCGCTCGTACTGCATGGTCTCGCCGGCCGCGTCGTACACCGCCCAGGCCAGGTGAATGCCGGCGAACGTGCCGGGCTTCAGTTCCCACGCGGTGTCGGAGGTGTTCTCGGCCGACGCCCGCAGGGTGTGCCCGCGAAGCGCCGGCACGGTCGCCGGCGGATCGATCCACGTCAACCGCGAGCGGGCCGCGCCGGGGCAGTAGCGGGTCAGCACCCAGTCGCGGAACCGGGTTGGAGTGTGGTCGAGGCTTTCGGCGGTCAGCCACGCCTCGTACTTGTCGAAGAACTCGTCGAGGGCGGCGGCGCGGCCGAACCGGAAGTGCCCGTACCGCACCAGCAGTTGCCGGCGGGCTTCGTCCAGAGTGGCGTCGGTGTGTAGCAGCAGCGACATCACCGACACGAGGCCGGTGCGGTCGGCCCCGCGACGGCAGTGGATCAGAATCGGGTACTCGGAACGGTCCAGTACTTCGATCAACCGCCGCAGCTCCGACGGCGGCGGCAGCGTGTTCGCCGACAGGCAGATGTCCTCTTGTGACACGCCCAGTTCGCTCGTCACCCGGCACTCGGCCTGATACCAGTCGAGTTCGTCCGACAGCCCGCGCAAGTTCACCACCGTGCGGATGCCGTGGGATGTCACCATGTCACGGAGCAATTCCGCCGACGGTTGCGCGCTGCGGTAGACCCGTCCGGGGATGACCGTGTGCCGGTTGCTGCCGGCCACCACCCGCCCGGCCTCGTACAGGAACAGCCCGACTGCCACCAGCACCACGCCGCGCACGACCTGCCGCCGCCAACGGCGGCGCGGAGGGGCAAGCGGGAGCGGTTCGGGGGTAGACATGGAAGGATTCTGACACGCGGGGAAACTGTTGCCTAGCCGAAGTGGTGGCAACGGCGGATCGCGGGTATCATTTCAGCAGTCGCACTTCCGAGGGCCGACCATGCCGGGCACCATCGACGCCGTAGCGAACTTGCGGTTCTGGCGGGCGCACGCGAGGCCGGCGCTGGCGCGTTTGCGGGAGACCGGCGGGGCGGTGGTCCTCGCCACCGACGACGGCGGGACGATCACCGTCCACGACGAGGCGGAGCTGCGCGAACTGGTGGCGACCGCCGAGCGGGAGGAGATGATCGAGTTCCTCCGGGAGGCGAAGGCCGACGCCGACGCCGGGCGAACCGTGCCGGCGCTGGAAGCGCTGGACGCGCTCGCCCTCGAATTCGGCCTCGAACGAGTGAAGTGACACACATCTTCAGGAGGCGAAACGGGATGTCCGCGCGAATTCTGAAAGCGTTCTCCAAACACCGGTTGGGCGGCGAACCGGTGCCGGACGACTAGGCGATACTTCTGCCGCACGCCACCGAAGTTGCCGACCGCACGGGCATCGAACTGAATTGGCAAGAGACCTGGGCACCGTGGCTCGACACGAGCTACCTGTCGGAAGCGGAACGCTCGAATCCAGACATTGCGGCGGCCGTCAGGGCGAGTGCAGAGGTTTGCAGTCTCATCGCATTCGTCGCTCGACACGAGGATGGTGAGTGCTACGGGTTCTGGCGTGGTCCGAAACGGCGTTCGATCTCGCACTCGCCACTCGTTTACCTCGACACCGAAGGGAGCTTCCGCTACTCGACGGGGCCGACCTTCGCGGAGCTGCTGCTCGGACAAACGTTCGGCGGACGAGAGTTCGCGGATCTCCGGAAATGGCTGAAATCCCTGGGTATTTCCGTTCGTGCGAAGACCGCGGACGAGTTGACCTACCCGCAAGACGACTTCAATCCCGGTACGTTGGATTATTTCCTGAACGACTTCTTCAACCGCGTTAAGGTGACTGGCGGTGCAGCCGCTGTTGCGCGGATCGATGGCCCCACCGGTGTGTGATGCGGTTCGCATCGACTACCCAGGGCTTCCGCCCTGGGCTGCGGCCGACGGCCCCTCCGGGGCGAAGAGAAAGGCACCGCGCTCACCCCTCGGTCAGCTTGGCCCGCAGTTGCTTGTAGTCAGTCTTGCCCGTGCCCAGCACGGGGATCGACGGCTCCTTCCGCACTTCGTCTAGCCGCATGACGCCGCGGAAGCCCTCGGCTTGCAGCAGGGCGTTGGCGTCCCGCTCGGTCACGTCCTCGGTGGTGAACAGCACCACCTTGCGGCCGCCGCCCGGCAACTCGATGCCCTCGACGGCCACGCGCGGGCCGGTGTCGGTGGGCGGGTACTTGCGGGCGAACGGCTCCTCCAGCGCGGGCAACGAGATCATCTCGCCGCCGGCCTTGATGAATCGCTTCAGCCGGCCGTGGAACGTGATGTACCCGTCGGCGTCGAGGCTGGCGAGGTCGCCGGTGACGTACCACTTCTTGCCGTCGAACTCGGCGAACGGGTCCGGCGCGTCGTCGCCGAGGTAGCCGGGGAACACGTTCGGCCCGCACACGTGCATCATGCCCCGCTCGCCGGCGGGCAGTACCGTCTGCGTGTCCAACTCCGTGACGCACACCTCGACCCCCGGCAGCGGCACGCCGATGGTGCCCCGCCGCGTGCGGCCCGGCGGGTTGGCGGCGACGATGGGCGAACACTCGGTGATGCCGTACCCCTCCAGGATCTCGCCGTTCGGCGTCATCGTCTTGGCCTTCTCGAACACCGCGTCCGGGCACCGCTCCGCGCCGACGACGACACACGTCAGCGAGTCCAGTTCGCCGGGCTTCGCCCGGTCGAGGATGAACCCGAAGAACGTCGGCGTGGCGCAGATGACCGTCGGCTTGTACCCGGCGATCTTCCGCACCAGGCCGTTGGCGTCGGTCGGGTCCGGGTGGTGCAGCAGGCGGATGCCGGACAGCAGCGGCAGCAACGCCGCCACCGTGTGGCCGAAGCTGTGGAACAGCGGCAGGAAGCCGAGCAGGCTGTCGGCCCGCGTGAGTTTCACGAACTCGGCCGTCGCGCGGTTGTTGGCGATCACGTTAGCGTGCGTCAGCGGCACCGCCTTCGGCGCTTTCTCCGACCCGCTGGTGAACAGCACCACCGCCGCCGCGTTCGGGTCTTTCACCGCGTGCCGGAGGGCCTTCCGCTTGGCCGACGCCGGGAACCACCGCCCGCCGAGCAGGCGCGACAGCAGTTCGATCTTGCCGACCGACTTCCGCACGTCCTCCAGGTACACGAACTCCGCGCCGGGGACGACGATGTTCGTCCGGTCGATGAACGCCTTCGACGTGACCACCCGCTTCAGCTTCATCAGCGCGACGGCATGTTCCAGGTTGGTCGGGCCGGTCGTCCAGTTCAGCACCACCGGCAGCTTGCCGGCGAGGTGCAGGCCCATCAGCGCGATGTCCGCCGCCACGCTCGCGGGCATCAGCAGTCCGACGTTCGGCTCGTCGAAGGCGCGGAACCGCTCGGCCATGACGCGGGCACCGACCAGCAGCCGCTCGTAGGTGAGGACGCCGGCGCGGTCGTCGGCGGCCGCCACGTCGCGGCGGCTCCGCAGGGCGCGCGTCACGAACGCCTCGCCGATGGTTTCGCCGAGGATTTCCATCGTGCCGGTTTCGGCCGGCGGGGCGAACCAGGCGTCCGGCGCGGGCTTCGCCTCGCCGTGTTCGACCGTGCCCTCGGCCAGCGCCCACAAGTCGCCCAGCTTGGTCGGCACGGCGTCGCCGCTGAACCCGAACCGCTGCTCGACGTGCAGCGTGATCTCCATCGCGTCCAGGCTGTCGATGCCGAGTTGGACGAAGGTCGTGTCCGGCTTGTTCTCGGCGTCGGTCAGCGGCCGCTTCAGCTTCTCCGCGACCAGTTCGCCGACGGCGGCGATGGTGGCCGGCTGGACGCGCGACGCATCCACCTCGGCCGCCACCGGCACCGGCGGGAAGTCGAACGTCCGCCGGCCGAAGAGGAAGTGGTACGGGACGAAGGTCGGCGTTTCGCCGACCGGGGCCGCAGGCAGGTCCGCGTTGAACCACGCCTCCAGCCACGGGTTGATCGCTTCGCGGGTGGGTTCCGGGCGACTGCCCGTGGGGAACGCTTCCAGCGTGATCGTGTACCGGCGGCGGGGCATGAAGAACAGCAGGTTCGCCAGCATCCACGCGACGCCTTTCAGGAGCATGCCGACCAGCTTCAGTTCTTGCTGGGTCTGCGCGCGGCTGAAGCTGCTCCCCCACAGGCCCCGCGAGCGGGCCAGCACCACCGTCGCGTTCGGCACGGCGGCCAGGATGTCGGCGGCGGCGCGGGCACCGCCGACGTGTTCGCGGCCGTCGCGGGACAGTCGGCCGCTCGGCCACAGGACGACGTTCTCGCCGGCCTTCAGCGCCGCGATCACGTTCGCCATCGCCTCTTCCGCCTGCTTCCGCTCCTCGGCGCTGGCGGTGACGAGGGCGGGGATTTTGATCGCCCGGAGGATCCACGCGAACGGCGCGAGGACCGGGTTGCGGAAGTTCGTTTCCAGCACAAGCGGGCGGATTTTGAACGCCGGCCACAGGTGCGTGATGAGGTTGATCGGGTCGGCGAACGCCGGGTGGTTCGGCAGGACGAGGTACGGGCCGGGGTGTCGGAAGACTTCGCGCTTGCCCGTCACCGTCACCCAATAGCGGAGCGACAGGACGGCGCGGGTGAGCAGCCAGGCGAGCCACCGGAACGGCCAAAGGAGCATGACGATTCCTCGACGAGGCAGTGCCGGTCGTGGGTGGGAGCGAGTCGGGTCGGCACGCTCGGGCTTAGCGGCTCGCCCGCCGTCGCACCTCGAACCGGCCGACCGTCCGCTGCGGCTTGGCCCGCCCGTCGTAGTAGATCGCGTCTTCCGAATCGAACGACACGGCCACCACCCAGCCGTCCGGCGTCGCACTCACGAACTGGACGAGAAGGTTGGTCGGGGCGATGTGAATGCCGATGTACAGGCTGGCCCACGGCGTCGCCTCGGTCTCCCAGTCGCAGTTCTTCGCGTGCCGGACGACCATCCCGACGGCGAGGGGACCGGTCAGCGGGAACCGTTCCAATTCCAACCGCGGCCGCGCCATGAAGTCGAACTTCGGGTTCTCGTGGGTGTACACGGCCACCGTCAACCGCCCGTTCGCATCGACCGAGTATTCGCCGCCACGCGCCGCGAAGAACATGTCGCCGTCGCGGTGGCGGAAGGTGAGACCGAACGGGACGGGGGCCGCATCGGTCCCGACCCGATCCGGCTCGGCGGAACGGTCCTCCAGCGCCGGGAGAAGCACCGCGAACAGTGCCAGGAGGCCGAACAGCGATCGGCCGGCCGGCGAGGGGCGGGTGAACATGAGCACTCCTGGCGGGCGGTCAATCGCGGCGGTGGTGGTGGATATTCTGCGCGGGTGCGGGGCGGAAGTCAGCGCCAACCTCTCGGTGTGGGCGGCCGGTTCGCCCGCCGCGCCTGTCCGCTCCGCGTCCGCCGGCGTATCCCATCCGCCACCGGAGCGATCCCATGCGACTACCACTTCTGACCCTTCCGCTGACGCTGCTGTCCTTCCCACTCCTCGCCGCCGACAGGCCGACGCCTCTGCCGGGGCAGGCGCTCCGCTCGGAGGCGGTCGCCGTCAACGGCATGGTGTGCGCGTCGCACCCGCTCGCCGCGCAGATCGGCCTCGACGTGCTGAAAGCCGGCGGGAACGCCGTCGATGCCGCCATCGCCACCAGCGCCGCGATGGGGCTGATGGAGCCGACCTCGTGCGGCATGGGCGGCGACCTGTTCGCCATCGTCTGGGACGCGAAGACGAAGAAACTTCACGGCTTGAACGCCAGCGGTCCGGCCCCGAAGAAGGCGACCCTGGCGTACTTCAAAGAGAAGAAGCTGGCCGCCATTCCGGAGCGCGGGCCGCTGTCGTGGTCGGTGCCGGGCTGCGTCGAGGGGTGGGACCAACTGCGGCAGAAGTTCGGCACGAAGTCGTTCAAGGAGCTGCTCGCGCCGAGCATCCGCTACGCCGAGGAAGGGGTGGTGGTGCCGGAGGTGATCGCCGGATACTGGAAGGCCAGCGAGCGGCTGCTGGGCCGCGACAAGGGGCTGAGCGAGACGTTCCTCATTGACGGCCGCGCACCCCGCGCCGGCGAGGTGTTCAAGAACCCGCACGTCACCAAGACGTTCCGGCTGATCGCGGACGGCGGGCGGGATGCGTACTACAAGGGGCCAATCGCCGAGGCCATCGTGAAGCTGTCCGACGCGCAGGGCGGGCTGTTCACGAAGGAAGACTTCGCCGAGTTCACGGCCGAGTGGATCGACCCGGTGAAGACGACGTATCGCGGGTACGACATCTGGGAACTGCCGCCGCCGGGCCAGGGCATCGCGGCGCTGCAAATGCTCAACTTGCTCGAACCGCACGACCTGAAGAAACTCGGCCCGGCGTCGCCCGACTACTGGCACCTGCTGGTGGAAGCGAAGAAGCTCGCCTACGCCGACCGCGCGAAGTATTACACCGACCCGCGCTTCGCCAAGGTGCCGACGGCGCGGCTGATCTCCAAGGAGTACGCGGCGGAGCGGGCCAAACTGATCGACTCGAAGAAGGCCGGCGTCGGCATCACGGCCGGGGACGCGCCCGTCGGCAAGGCGGACACGATTTACCTGACCGTCGTGGACAAGGATCGCAACTGCGTGTCGCTCATCCAGTCGAACTACATGGGCTTCGGGTCGGGCCTGTCCGCGCCCGGCACTGGCTTCGGGTTGCAGAACCGCGGCTGCCTGTTCGCCCTCGACGAGACCCACGCGAACAAGCTCGAACCCGGCAAGCGGCCGTTCCACACCATCATCCCCGCGATGGCCACGAAGGACGGCAAGCCGTGGCTGACGTTCGGCGTGATGGGCGGCGACATGCAGCCGCAGGGCCACGTGCAGGTGCTGGTGAACCTGATCGACTTCGGCATGAACGCGCAGGCGGCCGGCGACGCGGCGCGGGTGGAGCATATCGGTAGCGCGTCGCCCACGGGCAAGGCGGAGGCGGCGAAGGGCGGGACGATCCAAGCCGAGCCGGGCATCCCGGACGCGGTGGTGACGGAGCTGGAGGCGCGCGGCCACGTCGTGAAGCGGATCAAGGTGAACGGCGGCGGCTACCAGGGCATCCTGATCGACCCGAAGACCGGCGTGCTGCACGGCGGCACCGAAAGCCGCAAGGACGGCCTGGCCATCGGGTATTGATGGGGAGTCGAGGAAGCAGACTAACCACAGAGGCACAGAGGCACAGAGAAGACGAGAGAGCAATCTGTCTTCAAACCAACTCTTCTCTCTCTTCTTGCTTCTCTGTGCCTCTGTGTCTCTGTGGTTAGTCGGTCCTTCTTGGAGGAACCATGCGTGCCGTCGTCATCCCCGCGTTCGGGTTGGATGCGCTGAAGTTTGAAGACCGCCCCGCGCCGGTGCCGGGGGCCGGTCAGGTGCTCGTCAGTGTCAGGGCGGTGTCACTGAACTACCGCGACCTCCTGGTGGCGCGGGGGCAGTACAACCCGAAGATGCCGCTGCCGCGCGTGCCCTGTTCGGACTGCGCCGGCGAGGTGCTGGCTGTTGGCGACGGCGGCACGTCGGTGCGGGCCGGCGACCGCGTGTGCGGCACGTTCTTCCAAGACTGGGACAGTGGCGAGCAGACCGACGCGACCGCCAAGTCCGCGCTCGGCGGGGCTATCGACGGCGTGCTGGCCGAGCAGGTCGTGCTGAACGAGCGCGGTGTGATCCCGTTCCCCGCGCATTTCAGTTTCGAGGAAGCCGCGACGCTGCCGTGCGCCGGCGTGACCGCGTGGAACGCCGTGGCCGGGTGGGGGCGGGGCTTCTCCGCCGTCGGGAAGACGGTGCTGGTGCAGGGCACCGGCGGGGTGTCGGTGTTCGCGCTGCAATTCGCCAAGGCGCTCGGCGCGAAGGTGCTTGCCACATCTGGGAGCGATGCGAAGTTGGCGAAGGCGCTGGCCCTGGGTGCCGACGCGGGTGTGAACTACAAGACGACCCCGGACTGGGCCGCGTGGGTGAAAGCTCAGACGAACGGCGTCGGCGTCGATCTGGTGGTGGAGGTCGGCGGGGCCGGGACGCTGGACCAGTCGGTGAAGGCCGTGCGCCCCGGCGGGCGGATCGCGCTCATCGGCGTGCTGGCCGGCGGGAGTACCTTCAACCCGCTGCCGATGATGATGAAGGGCGTGACCGTGCGGGGCATCTACGTCGGCAGCCGGGCCGTGTTTGCTGAATTGACGGCGTTCCTCGTCGCGCATCCGATCCACCCCACCATCGACCGCGTGTTCGCGTTCGACCAGTTCGCGGAGGCGTTCAAACACCTCGAATCGGCGTCGCATTTCGGGAAGGTGGTCATCCGGGTGGGGTGATTAACCACAACACGTTCAAGAAGAGGAACACGGATGACACGGATCAAGCAGGGATGAAGAGGATCGGAAAGAGCAAAATCTTGGATTGATCCCGGCTTGGATCCTGCCTTCCATCCGTGTCATCCGTGTTCCGTTTTATTGAATCGTTTCTTCGGTCCTGCGGCTCGTCAGGGGAACTAAACTACCATCGACTCCTTCCGACATGGCACCGCGCATGATCCCCCGCCACTTCTGCCGCTCGTTCGCGCCTGCGTTGTCTCGGCGGGAGATGCTCCGCGCGTCGGCCAACGGGTTCGGGCTACTGGCCCTCGGCGGCCTGCTCGCGCATCAGGCGAAGGCGATCCCCAAGCCGCACTTCGTGCCGAAGGCCAAGCGGATCATCTTCCTGTTCATGCACGGCGGGCCGAGCCAGGTCGATACGTTCGACCACAAGCCGCTGCTGGCCAAGCACGACGGCAAGGAGTTCCCCGGCACCAAGCCGCGCGTGCAGTTCGCCGCGACGGGCACCCTGCTGAAGTCGCCGTGGGCGTTCAAGCCGGGCGGCACGTCCGGCCTCCTGGTGTCCGACCTGTTCCCGAAGGTGCGGGAGCTGGCCGACGACCTGTGCGTCATCCGGTCCGTTCACGCCGACAACAGCGCGCACGGCGGGGCGCTGCTGCAACTGCACACCGGGTCCGACACGTTCATCCGCCCGAGCATGGGCAGTTGGGTGAACTACGGCCTGGGCAGCGAGAACGCCAACCTGCCGGGGTTCGTGACGGTCTGCCCGACCCACAGCCACGGTGGGGTGCAGAACTGGAGCAGCGCGTTCCTGCCGGCCGAGTTCCAGGGCACGCCGCTGGGCAACAACGGGAGCAAGGCGAAGGAACTGAAGTTCGCCGACACGACCACGGACAAGACGGCGGAGTTGCAGCGGATGCAGTTGGATTTGCTCCGGCGGATGAACGAGACGCACCGCAAGGCGGCCGGCACTGACGCCGCGCTCGACGGCCGGATTCGGTCGTTCGAGCTGGCGTTCCGCATGCAGACCGAAGCGCCGAAGGTGATGGACCTGTCCGGCGAGTCCAAGGAAACCAAGGCGCTGTACGGCATCGACGAGGAACCGACGGACAACTTCGGCCGGCAGTGTTTGCTCGCCCGGCGGTTCGCCGAGGCCGGGGTGCGGTTCGTGCAGGTGTCGCACAGCTACAAGTGGGACCAGCACGGCGAACTCCGCAAGGACCACGCGAAGAACGCCCTGGAGGTGGACAAGCCCATCGCCGGGCTGCTCGCGGACCTGAAGCGGCGCGGGCTTCTGAAGGACACGCTGGTGTGGTGGGGCGGGGAGTTCGGCCGCACGCCGACGGCGCAGGGCGGCGACGGCCGCGACCACAACCCGCACGGGTTCAGCATGTGGCTGGCCGGCGGCGGGGTGAAGGCCGGCACCGTCGTGGGTGCGACGGACGACTTCGGGTATTACGCCGTGGAGGACAAGGTCCACATGCACGACTTGCACGCGACGCTGCTGCACCTACTCGGGTTGGACCACGAAAAGCTGACGTACAAGCACGCCGGCCGCGACTTCCGCCTGACCGACGTGACGGGCCGCGTGGTGAACGAGGTGCTGGGGTGAGTCGCGGGACGCCGGTCGCGGTCGAGCGTCACCGGCCACCCCGACCTACAGCAGCACGGCCTTGGCGATGAGGAAGAAGATGGCGATGCCGGTCACGTCCACCAGGGTCGCCACGAACGGGCTGGAGGCGACGGCCGGGTCGCGGTTGAACTTCTTGAACACCAGCGGCAGCATGGCCCCAACCAGCGTCCCCCACAGGCAAATGCCCAGCACCGACACGCCGATGACGAGGCCCAGCGCCCACCGCTCCACCGGGGCCGTCCGCAACTCGGTGCCGGCCGGGAAGGTGTAGATCAGGTCCGGGCCGTCGGCGACCGGGACGGGCGGGGCGTGGCCGTCGGGCGGCCGCACCCGCGTCTCCTTGGCGACCGGGGTGAGGAACGCGGTGCCCGCCGGGGCGGTGAAGTCGCCGGCCGCGTCCGCCTCCAGCGGGGCGGTCGCCGGCACCCGCACGGAGAACGCCGCCTTCGCCTCCTTCGGCCCGCCCCGCGTGTCCGACGGCGTCGCCGCCCCGCGGAAGAAGGCGATGACGCCGAGGGTGACGCCCAGCGCCAGCCCCATGAGCAACTCCCGCCGGAACACCTTCTTCCAGTCGCTCACCGCCACCTCCCCCAGGGCCATGGCGCGGGTGATGAGGGTGGCCGCCTGCGACCCGGAGTTGCCGCCGGTGCTGATGCACAGCGGGACGAACAGGCTGAGCACCACCGCCGCCGCGATGGCGTCCTCGAAGAACGACATGACGGTGAACGTGGCCAGTTCGGCGACGAACAGCAGGGCCAGCCAGAACGCCCGGCTCCGCCACAGGGTGACGAACCCGGCGTCGGTGTAGCTCACCCCCAGCGGGCTGACCCCGCCCTGCCGCTGCAAGTCCTCGGTGGCCTCTTCCGTGATCACGTCGATGGCGTCGTCGTAGGTGACGATGCCGAGCATGCCGCCGTGGTCGTCCAGCACCGGCACGGCGATGAAGTCGTACCGGGCCAGCAGGTCGGCCGCCACCTCGCGGTCGTCGGTGTACTTCAGCGCCACCAGCTCCTCTTCCATCAAGTCCTTCAACAGCGCGTGCCGCGGGGCGAGGATGAGGTCGCGGAGCGAGATGATGCCGAGCAGTTTGCGGGCGGCGAGGCCGCCGTCCGGTTTGCGGGGCGCGTCGTCGAGGATGTAGATGTAGTAAATGGTCTCGCGGTCGGGGGCCTGCGCCCGCAGGTGGTCCACCGCCTCGGCCGCCGTCAGCGTCGGCGGCAGCCAGGCGTAGTCCGTCGTCATCATCGCGCCGACGGTGTTCTCGCCGTACTCGACGAGCGTCTTGATGTCCCGCCGGTTGGCCTCGTCCACCAGTCGCAGGAGCGAGTCCTTCACCCGCGACGGCAGCCGGCGGAGCAGGTCCACGCGGTCGTCGTGCGACATCTTCTCGATGAGCTGGCCGAGCTGCGGGCGGGCCGGCCCCTCCACCATCTCGATCTGCCGGGCCGGCGTCAGGTACTCGAAAATGGCCGCCTGCGCGCGGATGTCGGTGTGCCCCAGCAGTTGCCAAATCTGGTCGGCGTCGAACCCCTCCTCGACGGCCTCGGCGATGGTCGCCGGGTGCAGCTCCTCGCACAGCGCGGCCAGGCCGGCGGCGTCGTTCTGCGCCAGCATGTCGCGGATTTCGGGGGTGAACAGCGGGTTGGACACGACTGTTCCGTCCGTGGCGAGGAAAAGGGGAGGCCGTCGCGCGCGGACCTCACCCGACGGGGAGCGTCGGTGTCGATCTATCTTGGTCCGACACGGCGTTGCGGACAGGGGGACGCCTGTTAGCCCGCCGCGCCAGCAAAGGCCGAACCCCACTTGCGGTTCGGCCCCTTGCTGGCGCGGCGGGCTAACAAAACCGAATCATACCGGCTCACGGCTGAATTTTCGGCCGCTCCGGGGCCAGGCCGACCATCTTCGTCAGCACCGCGCGGTACACGGCGTCGTCCTCGCCGAGGACATCCTTCAGCGGTTCGGGGAACGCCTCCTGCCCGCCCTCGCCGTCCGGCAGGAACTGCTGGCTCGGGTAGGCCGGCTGGCCGACGCCCCCGCCCCCGCCGCCGAACGGGTTGCCGAATCCGCCCCCGCCCATGTTCGGGGTGACGGTGACGGACCCGCTGGCGGTGGCGGCGTTCGGCTGCTTTTCCAGGTCGATGAACGTGCGCACCGCCGCCTCCCAGCGGAAGGCGTTGAACGAGTTCGGCTCTTGGTAGTAGTTCACCTCGATGTGCGCCTTCGTCTCCAGCGACGGGGCCGCGCCGCACACCACCAAGTCCTTGCCGACGGCGGTGGCGAACCCGTCGGCGAACAGGCTCCGCACCTGCTTGCCCCGTTCGCCGGGCAACTCCACCCCGTTCAGCAGGATGCGGACGGAGATGGCCGGCGTCTCGGCCGTCCGCAGGTCGGTCAGCATGCGGATCACCTCGGCGTGCAGCGCCTTCATCCCCGCGTCCTTGGTGTTGTCGTCGTCGACGGTCCACTGGAGGCGGGAGATCGGGGCGGCGTAGAGGTCGGACAGCAGCTTCAGCGCCTCGGGCCGGTGCCGCCGGTTGCGGTCGTTCAGCAGGTAGTCGCGGAGCGCGTACGCGCCGGTGAACCCCTTGTTCTCCGCTTTCGCGGCGGTCATGGCGGACTTGGCGTCCTCGAACGCCATGTCGTCCTGGATGGCCGGGTTGGTGAAGGCGAACAGGGCGTACACGGCGACCCCGGCCCCCAGCACGACCAGATACCGCAGCAGGCCGAAGCCGCCCCCGCCGGTAGTCGAAACCTGGTTCGGAATCTCCTCGACTTCCAGCCCGGTGTCGGCGACGGTGTTCGGCTCGCGGTCCTCCTCCACCAGGTGGCGGGCGACGGCCCCGGCCTCGGCCGAGTTCAGGCCGACCCAGGTGCTGTCGGTGCGGGACCGCACCCACTTCAGCGCCTCGTAGTAGTCGGTCACGTACTGGGCCAGCACGCGGCCGTGGGCGGGGACGGTGAAGGCCCCCCGCTCGGTGTCGAACCGCACCATGTTCTCGCCCCGCGGCTCGACCACCGGGTCGCGGCCGACGCGGGCGATCTGGATCTCCTCGCCCTTCCCGTAGTAGACGTGTTCCGGGTCGAAGTAGACGAAGTGGCCGGCGTACTTGTCCGGGTTGGCCATCCAGCGGCGGACGGCGAACACGACCAGCCAGCCGCCGAGCAGCACGCCGGCCGTCTGGAGCAGGGCCACCGCCCAGCCGGCCTTCGAGGACGCATACGCGATCCACAGGAACAGCGGAATCACGAGCAGCCCGACGACCAGCGCCCACGTCGGCTTGTTGGACTTGAACGTCAGGTAGACGCCCGGCGAGCCGCGGCCTTTGCCGTCGCGGACGAACCGCAGGTACGCCTTGGCGTCCGCGTCCAGTTGCTCGTACCGATAACTTTTCATGGGGGTGGGTTTGGGAAGTGGGGGAAAGCCGGGGAGCGGGAGAAGGACAGCCCCGCTACTCCGCCATGCGGTGCGGGACGAACCGGCTGGTGTTCTGCGTGACCAGGTTGTCGTCCTCGCGGATGCCGACGCCGCACGCCCACCCGTGGACCATCCAACTGCCCAGGATCGGGTACTTGCCGTCGTAGGACTTCAGCGGGGCGAGTTGCTGGTAGACGCTGACGGCGGTGTCGTAGGGGCCGTCGGTGTCCTGCTGAATCTGGCCGTCGACGACCACCTGGATGTTCGCCCCCTCGCGGGCGTGGACCGGCTTGCGGACGTAGCTGCCGAACTCCGGCCGCTCGAACCACGCCGGCAGCAGGAACGGCGACTCCGGGTTCAACTGGTACAGCAGCGGCAGGATCGACTTGCAACTCAGGATCATCTTCCACGGCGGCTCGATCCACCGCGTCTTCGACGTGGGGATGTGCTTGCCGAACTCGTCCTGGACGACCCACTCCCACGGGTACAGCTTGAAGATCTGCGAGATCGGCACGTTGCCCGGCGCGGCGAACCGGCGGGCGGCGGAGTCGTAGCCGATCTTCTCGATATCGACGTACCGCGTCTCGAACCCGGCCTGGATGGCGGTGTCGCGGAGGTACTCGACGGTGATGTAGTCCTCGACGTTCCCTTCGATGGCGGCGAAGTGCAGCGGGCTGTCGTCGAACTGGCGGGCGGCGGCCCACCCTTCCAGCAGCCGCTCGTGGATGGTGTTGAACTGGTCGCCGCGGTCGTCGGTGTCCTTCAGCCACTGCCACTGGGCGACGCTGGCCTCGACCAGTCCGGTCGGGGTGTCGGCGTTGAACTCCAGCAACTTCGGGGGGCTGACGCCGTCGTAGGCGAGGTCGAACCGGCCGTACACCGACGGCCAGTCCTCGTCCCACGAGCGGACGATGATCGCCTCGTACTCCTTGGGGATGAGGAACAGGCCGAACATGCGGTTGTCGATGACGTGCTGGACGAGGCCCAGGCACATCTCCCAGAGGGCGTAACTGGCGCGCTCCAGGGTATCGACTTCGTGGCGGGACAGGACGTAACAGGCGGTCTCATCCCAGTACGGCTCCCCGCGGAGGGTGTGGAAGTGGAGACCCAGCTCCTCCACCCGCCGTTGCCAATCGGGCCGGGGATCGACCGCCATGCGCCGCATCGGCTCAGCTCCCGCCGCCGGAGAACGCGCGACCGGCCCCGCCGAGGCCGCCGGCGCGGGTGGTCGGCGAGTACGCCGCCGGACGGCCGTTGGTGGTGCCGCCGCCGTAGTACGGGCTGTGGATGAACAGGAACATCATGCCTCCAGGACGGTAGCCGTGGCCGCCGTTCTGCTGACCGCCGACGCGGCCGTTGGCCTGCTCGTCCTGCTTCTTCTCCATCGCGTCTTCGGGGGACGGGGCGGTGAAGTAGCCGGCGGTCAGGATGCCGGACCCGAGGAGGACCAGGCTGAATTCGCTGCTCATCCGGCTCATGGCACTGAACCTGTGGGGGTGAGGGCGGGCACGGGGCGTTCGCGGGCCGCGCTCGTCATGAAACTCTAACATGGCTCGCGCGAAAAGACGAGGGGAAAACCCCGCTTTCGCGGCGGACGCCCACCAGTTGTTCGGCCGGCCCGCGCCGGCATTTTTGCCCGCCGGTCAAGTCGTGAATTCACGGAATCGTGTTCGACGTGACGGTTTTCCCCGGCGGGGGGACGATGCGGCCCGTCGGCTCCCAGTCTTTGGTGTCCAGCACGAGCGTGTCGGCGTCGGTCGCCGGGTGGGTGGCCGACGGCGGTGCGACGGCGGTCGGCGCGGCGGGCAGATCGCTCGACCCGGCGCTCATGCCCCCGACGGCGGCCACGCACACGCCGGCGACGAGGGCGACGCCGACGAGCAGTTTCAAGGCGATCCGGGTCATGGCTGTCCACCGGCGGGGTTTGCGACGCGAACTGCGACACCCTCTATTTAACCCCGGACCCGCCGAACGGGAATGCGGGAAGTTCGGTCTACCGCGAAATTTCTCCGACCCGTCAACCGCCCGCCCCGGCTGCGATCAGCGTGCGGGCGGACAGCTCCCCGCGCTTCCGCTGGCGGTAGTACTTCAAACCGGGGATGAAGAACGACAGCGCCGACACCACGCCGAACACCAAGTGCCCGACCTCCGGCAGCACCGCCATCACCACCGCCGTCGCGTAGTACGCCACCACCCAGACGTAGAAGTGGCCGGACAGCGTGCCGGCCTTGAACAGGAACACCATGCCGGCGATGACGGGCAGCACCGGCGACAGGGTGAGCGAGTCCAGGTCTTGGACCACCTCGATGACGAACAGGCCGATGCTGGCGGTGGCCCCGCCGGCCCAGGCGTGGGCGATCTGCCGCTCGACGAACATCACCGGCCCGTCCCGCCGCCGCAGCCGCCACCCGATCACCCCCCAGGCCATCAGCCCGGTGCCCCACACGCCGAGGTAGACCAGGTGCGAGGTGACGCCCGTCCAGGACATCACCTGCGTCGCCGTACACAGCACGAACAGCACCAGCGCGTGCCACATCCAGAGCAGGCCCCAGTTCTCCAGGATCGGCGCGTGGTGCGTCTCCCGCAGCAGCCGCGCCACGAACGAGCCGAGGCTGCCCGGCTGCACGCTCACCGGCTCGCCGGCCAGGAACGCATCCAGGTCGCCGGCCAGCGCCGTCGCCGTCTGGTACCGCAGCTCCGAGGGCTTTTGCAGGCACTTCAGGCAGATCAGTTCCAAGTCCCGGTCCACCGACGGGTTCAAACTCCGCGGCGGCACCGGCTCCTGCTCCAGCACCATCAGCAGGGTGTCCACCGGGTTCGACGCGCGGAACGGCGGGCGGCCCGTCAGCAGTTCGTACAGGATCGCGCCGAGGGCGTACACGTCGGCGGTGGCGGTGAGGTCCTTCCGCCCGGTCGCCTGCTCCGGCGGCATGTAGCTGGGGGTGCCGACGACCGCCCCGGTGCGCGTCAGCGATTCCGTGCGGTCGATCCGCTTGGCCAGGCCGAAGTCGCTGATCTTCGGCGTCACGCCGGGCGGCGGGCCGTCGCCGGAGCGGTCGGCCGCCGTCAGCAGCACGTTCGACGGCTTCAGGTCGCGGTGCAGGACGCCGTTCTCGTGGGCGTGCTGGACGCCGCGGGCGACGACGGCGACGAGCCGCGCCGCCTCGCGCGGGGGCAGCGGGCCGGCGGCGATCACCAGTTCGGCCAGCGTCTCGCCGTCCACGCACTCCATGCAGATGTACGCCTGTCCGTCGTGCGTGCCGACCTCGTGGATGGTGACGATGTTCGGGTGGTGCAGGCGGGCGGCGGCCTCGGCCTCGGCGCGGAAGCGGGCGCGGTCCGCCTCGCTGGCCAGGTGCGCCTCGCGGACCATCTTCAGCGCCACCGTCCGGCCGAGCGACTTCTGCCGCGCCTTGTACACCACGCCCATCCCGCCCCGGCCGAGTTCGGACTGCAGCACGAAGTCGCCGAAGTCGCGGGGCAGGGCGACGTCGTCGGCCGGGCCGGGGCGGGTGGAGTTGGGCAGCGTCCGCGCGTCGGTGCCGGACCCGACCGGCCGGCGGGCCATGTCGGCGAACTGCGCCACGGCCCACAGCTCGCGGAGTTCGCCGGCCAGCTCCGGGTGCGCGCGGACGGCCGCGTCCACGTCGGCGGTGCCGGCGCGGCGGAGTTGCTCGCCCAGTCCGGCGAGCAGGTCGCAGAGCAATTCGTCGCGGGTCGCGGTCGTCATGGGGGAATTATATGGCGGGGCATTCCGGGTGCGGCGAACCACGCTTGTCCCCTTCCACCTCCGCCACAGGTTTCCGCGCCCGGCGCAACCCGGCGAAGTGGCGGAACTTTCCCGCCGCCGGCGGGTCGAATCCTCACCGGTGTGGGTACTCGCCCCGCCGCACCTCGCCCGCTGTCCCGGAGAACGGTTCATGGTCCGCGCGCTCCTCGCCTCGCTGCTGACGGTCGGCCTCGCCTCGTTCGGCGTCGCCCAAGACCCGCCCAAGCCGGCCAAGAACAACCAGATGGTGAAGGGCACCGTCAAGTCGGTGGACATCAAGACCGGCGTGCTGGTGGTCGCCCAGGACGTGAAGGGCGAGAAGGTGGACCGCCAGCTGAGCATCACCGAGAACGTCGAGTGGACCATCAAGACCGGAGCCGAGACGAAGACCGTGACCGGCAAGGAGGGCCTGGCGCTGATCTCCGGCAAGGAGGGCGCGACGGTGCAGGTGAAGTGCGACAAGGACGTGAACGTGCAGAAGGTGACGGTGACGATCAAGAAGTGACCCGCGGCCGACCCGCCGTCACTCGCCGCCGCGACGACTCCGCCCAGGTCGTCGCGGCGGTTTCGTTTCCCACCCACGCCCACCCGACGCCCTGGAGCCGTCCGGCCTTGGCGGAACAATTCCGGACAATCTTTCCATTTTGATTTGACAAAACCAAAAACGGAACGCATATGTACATGCATCCACATCCGCCGCACTGACTTCCCCGCCCCCCGCTCTGGGGGACCACCCGGCGGACATGCCGCTCGCAACTCCGTGGTCCGGCAGGTATAACGGTGTTCCCGGTACTCTCCCACTCGTTCCCGGTGCCTCCCATGAGCGCCCTCCGCCTCGCCGTCGCCCTGCTCGCGTCCTCGGCCGGCTTCGCCGCCGACCCGCCGCCGAAGTTGACCGACGCGCCCAAGCCGCCCGCCGGCTTCCCGTCGTTCAAAATCCAGGAGATCGACGCCAAGCTGAAGATCGGCTACGCCGTCATCGCCGTGGACATCGACGGCGACGGCAAGCGGGACATCGTCGTCGTCGATCAGCACCAGGTGGTGTGGTACCAGAACCCGACGTGGCAGAAGCGGGTCATCCTGGACGGCAAGACGAAGCCGGATAACGTCTGCATCGCGGCGGTGGACATCGACGGCGACGGCAAGCCGGAGTTGATACTCGGCGCGGGCTGGAAGCCGTTCGACACCACCAACCCCGGCACCCTGCAATGGCTGAAGCGCGGCAAGACGCTCGACGACGAGTGGACGATGCACGCCATCCCGTGCGACGAGCCGACCGTCCACCGCGTGCAGGTGTACGACGCCTTCGGCGACGGCAAGCCGGCCGTCGTGCTGGTGCCGCTGATGGGCAAAGGGGCGACCAAGGAGAAGAACTGGCAGGACGGCCGCCCGGTGCGGGTGATGGCGTATCGCATCCCCGCCAAGAACCCGGAGAAGGCCGAGAGCTGGAAGGCGGAAGTCCTCAACGAGGATTTGCGGGTCGTCCACAACTTCGCCGGGGAAGGCCGGCACGAGAACAAGAACCCGCCCCGGATGTATTTCGCCAGTTACGACGGCCTGCACCGCCTGACGATCCACAAGGACAAGCGGACGCTGGAGAAGGTCGGCGACGGCGACCAGGCGAACCCGAAGGGCAGCCGCGGCGCGAGCGAGGTCGCCGTCGGGCTGTCGGAGGCCTTCCAGTTCAGTCAGGATCAGGTGTCGGTCGCCACCCGACACGACGCCTTCGCCGCGACCGTCGAGCCGTGGCACGGGAACAAGGTGGTGGTGTACCAGAGCGACGACGCCGCGACGCCGTGGAAGCGGACGGTGCTGGACGAACAGTTGCGGTGGGGGCACGCCGTGCGGACGGCCCGCTTCGGCATCGGCGACACGCATCGGGAAATCGCCAAGGAACGGGCGGTCGGCAGCCAGATCGATAGCATCGTCGTCGGCGTCCGCGACAACCCGACGAAGGACGACAGGTTCGCCGAGAAGCGCGGCGTGCGGCTGTACGGGTTCGACCCGAAGGCGAAGACGTGGGCGCGGTACATCCTGGACGACGGCGGGGTGGCGGTCGAAGACCTGATCGTCGCGCACCTGAACGACGACACGGAACCGGACATCGTCGCCGTCGGCCGCGCCACCGGCAACGTCCGCATCTACTGGAACCAGGGGAAGTGACCTCCGACCGCTCGTGAACTCGCGGCGAAGACCAGCCCTCTTCAACTTGAAACTCTGAAACATGACCCCCGACACCCTGCTCGACCGCTTCCTCCGCTACGTCCGCATCGACACGACGGCCGACGAGCGGAGCGGCACTTACCCGAGTTCGCCGAACCAACTCGTGCTGGGCAAGCTGCTGTGCGACGAGTTGCTCGCGCTCGGCTTGAAGGACGCTTACCAGACCGAGTACGGCATCGTGTACGCGACCGTGCCCGGCAACGTGCCGAATGCCCCGACGGTGGCGTTCGTGGCCCACGTCGATACGTCGCCGGAGACGACCGCGAAGGACGTGACGCCGCAGGTCATCCGCGCCTACGCCGGCGGGGACATCCCGCTGCCGGGCGACACGTCCAAGGTCATCCGCGTCGCCGACAATCCGGAACTGGCGGCGCTCGTGGGTAAGACGATCATCACCACCGACGGCACTACGCTGCTGGGGGCGGACGACAAGGCCGGCGTCGCGGTCATCATGGAACTGGCGAAGGCGCTGGTGGAGAACCCCGGCATCCCGCACGGGCCGGTGCGCGTCTGCTTCACCTGCGACGAGGAGATCGGCAAGGGCGTGACGCACGTCGATCTGAAGGAACTCGGCGCGGACGTGGCGTACACGCTGGACGGGGCCGGCACCGGCGAGGTGGAAGGCGAGACCTTCTCGGCCGACAAGGCGACCGTCACCGTCACCGGCGTGAACATCCACCCCAGCATCGGCAAGGGGCGGATGCTGAACGCCCTCAAGCTGGCCGCGAAGTTCCTGGACAAGCTGCCGCCCGACGGCCTCTCGCCCGAAACCACCGACGGCCGCGACGGCTTCGTCCACCCGTATGTCATCGAAGGCGGCGTCGGCGAGGTGAAGATTCACATCCTGCTCCGCGACTTCGAGACGCCGAAGCTGGCCGGGTACGCGGCCATGCTGCGGCGGATCGGCACGGAGATCGAGGCCGACTACCCGAAGGCGAAAGTGACCGTGGACGTGGCGACGCAGTACCGCAACATGCGCGACGGCATGGCGAAGGAACCCCGCGCGGTGCCGCTGGCGCTGGAGGCGATCGCGCGGGCCGGGATGACCGCGCGGCAGACGATCATTCGCGGCGGCACCGACGGCAGCCGGCTGACCGAGATGGGCCTGCCGACGCCGAACCTGAGTACCGGCGAACACAACCCGCACTCGCCATTGGAGTGGACCTGCCTGGAGGAGATGGAAGCGAACGTGCGGGTGTGCGTGGAGCTGGTGCAACTCTGGGCGGGGCGGTGAGTGTGGAAAACACCGTTCAATCAATCGGAACACGGATGACACGGA
>JAYUFU010000063.1:0-21677 GCA_043738505.1 Fimbriiglobus sp.
TCTTCGCGGCGACTTCAGGAGCCGCGCCGGGTGCAAGGGGAACAGCGATGATCGTGATTCAAAGCGGGTTCCGAGAAGTGGCGGCAGTCGCGCTGGGCGCTGGCGGTGCGGTGGCCGCGCTCGACGGCTACCACCCGCTTGGGCCACTTCGTGGGCTGTCGTACCGGGAGATCAACGAGTTAGAAGAGTCCGGCACGCCACTGCCTGGGACATGGATTGCGAAGTTGTGGTCGTCGCCTAATGCGGTGCCAATCGGGGACATCGACAACGAGGAAGGCACGCCATTCGGACTCGCCATCGATCCGTTGGACGGCACGCTCGCGCATGGCAACTCCCGGAACGGACTCGTACTCGCAGGCAACCTGATCTGCTGCTCGGAAACGGCGGGAGGGCCGACCAGCGCTTTCGCCTTTGCTCCGGACGGCAAAGCTTTCATCCTGGGCTGTAATTGGTGGGAGTGGCGCGGGAAGACCGGGCCGTCAATGCTGGTTCGCCTCGTCCGTAAGAAGAAGGGCAAGCGGTGGAGCATCACTGAAGAGGAGGCCCAATCCGGCGAAGGGTTTCTATTCTCGCACCTCGCGTACTCGCCCGACGGCAAGCGAGTCGTAGTCGTCGAGTACCCAAAGCAGAAACAAGGGGGCCGGGTCATCTGCGGCGATCAGCCCACACTCCGAGTTTATGATGCGAAGTCGCTCGAACTCGCGGCTTCGGTGAAGGCTGATGGTCCAGTTCACGGGCTGATACTGTGCGGCGAGCGGGTCGTGGTGGTGTCGAACGACCTGCTGAAAGTGTGGGATTCGCCGGATTTGGCCGAGGAGCCTACGACCGTGAGTCTTGACGAAAGCGCGCCGGCAGTTGCCGGCGACCCACACGGCCGATTTCTGTTGTCCGCCTCTGGCAGCTCCGTCAGCGTGTGGGATCCGAAGACGTGGAAGGTCGCGAAGACTTACGACTGGAAGGCTGGCGCGATCACCTGCCTGGCGGTCGCGCCGGATGGGCTGACGGCGGCGGCCGGCACCGCCACCGGCAAGGTCGTTGTGTGGGACGTGGAGTGACACCTCGCCGTCACCCGCCGCGGTACTCGAACCGCTGGCCGCCGGGTTCGCCGGTCGGGCCGACGAGGGCGAAGCCGGCCTTCTCCAGCACCCGCACCGACGCCGGGTTCTCCCACTCGGTGTCGGCGGCGACGCGACGCACGTCCGGCTGACTCATCGCCCACCCCACCAGCCCGCCGAGCAATTCCGTCGCGTAGCCCCGCTTCTGAAACTGCGGCAGCACGCAGTACCCCGTTTGGGCCGTGCCCGATTGCGGCGGTCCCATGAACCCGCCGCCCGCCACCAGCGTCGGCGCGCCGTCGATGTCCGCGAGGGCGTACCAGCCGAACCAGCCGACGGCGTTCGGGGCCGCTTCCAGCCATTCGAGGAAGAGGTGCAGCGCGTCGGCGAGCGTCTCCGGCGGCCAGTTGTCCGGCACCGTCGCGCCGAGCAGCCGTGCGAACGCCGCGCGGTCGCCGATCTCCGCGCGGGCCATCGGGACGGAGGCGGGGATGAGCGAAAGGCGGGCGGTGCGGATCACATGTGCCTCGTTTCGGAACGCAGGATTCACCGCAGAGGGCACGAGAGAACACGAGAGGAAGACGGCAGAAATCTCGCTCTCTCTCCCGTGCCCTCTCGTGCCCTCTGCGGTGAAATCCGTCTTCTCTTCCTTCTGTCACTTCACCGCCGTCACCACATCCAGCGGCGCGGCGGTGCGGCGGCACGTCACGCCGCGGAAGCCGACGCCCTCCAGGAGACGCGCGTACTCGCCGAGGGTTCGCTCTTTCCCTTCGGTCACGAGCAGCATGTTGAGCGATTGCAGCACCGCCCACTCCGGCCCGGCCTTGTCGTCGTGCAGCACCTTCTCGACGAGGAACACCATCCCGCCGGCCGGCAGCGCGGCGTGGATGCGGGTCAGCAACTTGACGATCTTCGCCTCGGTCCAGTCGTGCAGGATGCGGCCGAGGGCGTACACGTCGCCGGCCGGCAGCTCGTCCGCGAAGAAGTCTCCACCTTTCACCGTGATGCGGTTCGCCACGTCCGTCGGGGCAATCAACTCCGTCGCCTGGGCCACCACCTCCGGCAGGTCGAACACCACGCCGGACAGGTTCGCCCACCGCCGGCACGCGGCCACGGTCAGGTGCCCGGTCGCCCCGCCGAGGTCCACGAACGTCTTGAATTTGCCGAGGTCCACCGCGTTCACCACCACCGGCGAGGAGATCAGCCCGTACCCGTGCATGCCCATCAGGAACTCGCGGCGATCGGCGTCGGTGCGGAACAGTTGCGCGAAGATGGGGCCGTCGGTGCCGTAGGTCCGCTTCCACTGGTGGGTGCCGTCGCGGACGGCGTCGGGCAGGTTGTCCCACAGCTTCCACAGCACGGCGTTCGAGTAGTTGATGTACCCCAGCAGGCGGTTCGGGCTGGCCGTGGTCAGGTACGTCGTCGCGGCCGGGGTGTTGGCGAAGCCGGCGTCGGTGCGAGTCAGCAGGCCGAGCATCTCGCAGCCGCCGAGCAGCCGTTCGAGTGCGTCGGGGTTCAGCGACATCGCGGACGCGAGGGCGGGAGCCGTCTTCGGGTCGCCGGCCAGCGCGTCGAACAGGCCGAGTTCGCAAGCCGCGAACAGGATTTGCGAGTGGCGGAACCCGTTGAGGACGGCCAGCACCGGCGTCGGGTCGGCGGGGGTCAGGTCGGTCGGCATGGCGCGGTGGCTCCGGAACTGAGGAAGGATCGTTCTATACCGGCGTTGGCCGGCGACGTTTCCCCGCCACGGACTTTGCAAACATGCCGATAAGGGAATACACCCCCGCATGGCACGGTCGCCCACGACAACCGATGCGTTCAACGCCATCGCCGAACCCGCCCGGCGGAAGATCCTCGCGTACATGGCCGGCGGCGAGCTAGGCGCGGCCGGCCTGACATGAGCTGTACCTGCGAGGGGTGCCGACGACCGGGGAGCGGCGATCACCAGGGCGATTCAGAAGTTGAAGTCGGGAGGAGTTTGAACCACAAAGAACACGATGAGCACCAAGAAGGAAGGCAGGAAATCCCAGTCTTTTCTTCCCATCGTGTTCTTTGTGTCCTTTGTGGTTCCGTCCTCCTCTCAATCTCTGAACAGCCCTGCGGCGATCACCCTTTCACTTGCCTTTCATCGTTCGGGTGCGAAACTGGACGGCACTCTCCGCCGTCCGCCTCTCCGCACCGCATTCGGAGTTCGCACCCATGTCCGCGTTGACCCGCCGCGAACTGCTCCTGTCGGGGACGGTCGGCCTCGGCGTTGCCGCGCTCGCCAGCCCTGTGCCGGCCGCTGTCGTCACCGCCGCCGAGCGCGCGTTCCACTACGACCACATCTGTGGCACGTCCCTGGACGTGTGGTTCACCGCCGACCGCGACACCGACGCCGAAGCGCGAGTGCTGGCCGAAGTGGATCGCCTGACGGCCGTGTTCAGCCTGTACGACCCGGACAGCGAACTGAGCCGATTGAACCGAAGCTTTGGCACCGTTGCGGTGTCGGCGGACCTGCTCGCGGTGTTGGCGCACTACCAGGAGTGGCAGACCCGCACCGCCGGCGCGTGTAACCCACGGGTCAGTGTGTTCGTGAACATGTGGGCCTATGCCGAACTCACGCAGCAACTTCCCGACGCCGGCTTCCTGGTCCACCTCGCCCGATTCATCGCTCGCCCCGACTACACCCTCGACGAGGCGCGCGGCACCGCGACGAGGACCGCCGTTTCGTCGTTGGACCTGAACGCCATCGCCAAGGGGTACATCGTCGGCCGGCTGGCGGACCTGCTGAAGTCGATCCCCGGCGTGTCGGCGGGTCTGGTGAACCTCGGCGGCGACATGGCCGCGTTCGGCGAAGCGTACACCGTCGGCGTGCAAGACCCGTTCGCCCCGGCCGAGAACGCGACCCCGCTCGGCACGTTCGCCCTGTGCGATGCGGCGGTCGCCACCAGCGGCGGGTATCAGCGGTTCCACACGATCCACGGCCAGCGCTACTCGCACCTGATCGACCCGCGCACCGGGTGGCCCGCCACGGCCGTGGCGTCCGCGACCGTGATCGCCCCGACGAGCGTGACCGCGAACGCGCTCGCCACCACCCTCGGCGTGATGGGCATCGACGAAGGGTTGCGGCTGGTGTCCACCGTGGCGGGGGCCGAGTGCCTGATCGTCGGGCCGGACGGCAAACAGTTCCGCTCGCCCGGCTTCCCGCTGCGGCTGATCGCGGTCAACGCCGACGCGCCGAAGGGGGCGTGGCCGGACGGGTTTCAGGTGAGCGTCGCGCTGGAGCTGCCGGCCGTCAACGCCGCCAAGTACCGGCGGCCGTATGTGGCGGTCTGGTTCGAGGACGCCGACGGCAAGGCGGTTCGCACCCTGACCGTGTGGGGCAACTCGCCGAAGTACACCAAGGATCTGAGCGACTGGTGGAAGTTCGCCAAGGAGGACAAGGCCCTGGTGAAGGCGACCACCCGCGCGACGCGGGGGCCGGGCAAGTACGAACTGGTGTGGGACGGCAAGGACGACGGCGGCAAGGCGGTGCCGGCGGGTATCTACACCGTGCGGGTGGAGGTCCACCGCGAACACGGCAAGCACCTGCGGCAGTCCGGCAAGATCGAGTGCGGGGCCGAGAAGGCGGAACTGAAGCTGCCGAAGAACGACGAGACCGGCCAGACGGTCCTGACTTACGGGGCCATGAAGTAATGTCGCCCGCGTACCGGAAGTTGCTGAAAATCAGCCGAATCGCGCACGTTTACCTGACGCTGTTCGGCCTCGTCCTGATCCTGTTCTTTTCCGTCACCGGGTTCATGCTGAACTACGAGGGGTGGTTCCTGCCGCCGGGCAAGGAGACGGCCCTCGACCCGGTGGCGGGCACGATCCCCGCCGGCCTGATGGAGCCGCTGAACAAGTACGCGGTGGTGGAACACCTCCGCCGGCGGTTCGGCGCGTCCGGGTTCGTCGGCATCGACCCGAAGGACCACGACCCGGCCGAGCCGTTCGACCTGGACGCCTACTTCCGCAAGGACAACCCGGACGAACCGGCCGAGCCGTACAAGCTCCAGTTCGTGAAGCCGGGCGGCCGGCACGTCGTCGAAATCAAGTACGAACCGGGCCGGGACGCGACGGTGGAGGTGGTGGAGTACCGCTCCGGGTGGGCCGGCATCGCCATGGACCTGCACAAGGGGAAGGCGTCCGGCCCGGCGTGGAAGTGGGTCATCAACGTCACCTGCGCGCTGCTGCTGCTGATCTCCGTGACGGGGCTGGTGCTGTGGTCGTCGCTGCGGACGCGCGGCAAGTGGGGGATGCTCCTACTGGTGCTGGGCGGCCTCGCCGGGCTGGCGGTGTACGTGTTCGGCGTGCCGTGATTTGTCGTGTTCTGCTCGCTCCGCGAGCGGTCTTCGCTTTCAGGTGGAAGCCCGCTCGCGGAGCGAGCAGAACACGGCCGAGTCGTCGCCAAGTCCTACGACAACTCCGATCTTCTCCGTGGAGTTTTTCCATGCCCCGTTTGCTGCTCGCGTCGCTCTTCGCAGTCACCTTCGCCCTTCCCGCACTCGCCGACGAGAAGCTGAAAGGCATCGCCTGCCGGTCGGTCCACCTCGGCTACACTGCCGAAGCGGGCACGGCGTTCTACGTCGAGGCGACCGTCCGCGCGTCGGCACCGGGCACCTACTTCTGCGCCGTCGGGTTCAACTCCGGCTACTTCGGCATCCAGGAACTGGCGAACGGCAAGAAGCTGGCCCTCTTCAGCGTGTGGGATCCGACCGCCGGCGACGACCCGAAGACGGTGCCCGAAGAGAAGCGGGTGAAGAACCTGCACACGGGCGAGGGCGTGCGGGTCGGGCGGTTCGGCGGCGAAGGCACCGGCGGGCAGTCCTTTTACGACTTCGACTGGAAAGCCGGCGACACCTACCGCTTCCTCGTGACGTGCGAGCCGGGCGGCAAGGACCGCGTGGCGTTCGCCAGCCACCTGTACCTGCCGGCGAAGAAGGAGTGGCTGCACATGGTCACGTTCTCCACGCTCACCGAGAAGAAGACCCTCGGCGGGTATTACTCGTTCGTCGAGGACTTCAAGCGGGACAAGGTCTCGACGACGAAGACGCGCACCGCCGAGTACGGCAACGCTTGGGTGAAGGCGGCGAAGGGCGGCGAGTGGAAGCCGGTGACGGAGGCCCGCTTCACCGCCGACGCGAACCCAGTTCTGAACATCGACGCCGGGCTGACGGCGGCGAAGGACCGCTTCTTCCTGTCCACCGGCGGCGAGATCGTGAACAAGACGACGAAGCTGCGGGACAAGATGACGCTGCCGACGGACGCCAAGCCCGAACTGCCGAAGGACTTGCCGAAGGTGAAGTGAGGCGCGAGGGTGGTATCATGCACCGGGACTCCACTCGAGGGCACACGCATGACAACTATCGCGCTCGATGACGCCACCCTTGCCAAACTTCGTGCAGCCGGAAGCAACATCGTGACCGTGGCGAACGAAAACGGCGATATCCTAGGCCAAATTCGGTTGTTTGAGGAACCGGACCCGGTCTGCATCGTTGACCGTTCGGACACGGATAAATCGACCGCCGATGCTCGACAACTCAGCCACTAAACCCGAGTCTCGCCGATGCCCACCCTCACCCGCCGTTCGCTGCTCGCGTCATCCGCCGTCGCGGTGGCGGCAACTGCCGTTCGCGCCCAACAGCCGAAGCCGGCCGCGAAGCCGCCGTTCGGCTTCTGTCTGAACACCAGTACCATCCGCATCGGGGAGGGGAACTGGGGCAAGCCGCGGCCCATCGTCGAGAGCATCGCCGTCGCGGCGAAGGCCGGGTACGCCGCCATCGAGCCGTGGATTCAGGAACTCGACGAACACGTCAAGGGTGGCGGCACGCTGGCGGACCTGAAGAAGCGGTTCGCCGACGCCGGCCTCGCCGTGCCGGACTGCATCGGGTTCGCCGAGTGGCTGGTCGAGGACGCCGACCGCCGCAAGAAAGGCCTCGAAACCGCCAAGCGAGACATGGCGAAGGTGGTCGCCGTCGGGGGCGTTCGCATCGCCGCGCCGCCGGTCGGGGCCACCGCCGGCGGCAGCAAGCGGGACGACCCGAAGTTCAGCGAACCCGTGTCGGCGATGCTCGCGGCCGACCGCTACGGCGAGCTGCTCGACCTCGGCAAGACGATGGGCGTGACCCCCATCGTCGAGGTGTGGGGCCACAGCAAGAGCCTGGGCAAGTTCGGGGAAACCATCCTTGCGGCGATGGAGTGCGGGCGGGACGGCGGGGCGGTGCTGCCGGACGTGTACCACCTGTACAAGGGCGGCAGCAACTTCGGCGGGCTGAAGCTGGTGAGCGGGGCGGCCATCGGCATCTTCCACGTCAACGACTACCCGAAGATCGAGCGCGGCAAGATCGTCGATCAGGACCGCGTTTACCCCGGCGACGGCGTGGCCCCGCTGAAAGACGTGTTCGCCACGCTGAAGGCCATCGGGTACGCCGGGTACCTGTCGCTCGAACTCTTCAACCGCGACTACTGGAAGCTCGACCCGAACGAGGTGGCGAAGACCGGTCTCACGAAGTTGAAGGCGGCTCTGGAAGCGTGACCGCCGGCACCCGGCAGCCGAACCACGTCACCCCTTCGGCGACCAGGTCCAGACCGAGCGCGCTGCCCGGTTCGGCCGGCAGCGGGCACGACAGCGGGATGTCCACCGCGTCGCCAGGCGAGAGGTCCATCGGCAACCCCGCCCGGTGCCAGTCGGTGCGGATCACGCGGCCGTCGGTGTTCAATTCCTGCGCGCCGAGGTTCACCTGCCCGTCTCCGTTGGACGTGCGCCAGACCGCCGCGCCGGTGTTCGACACCCGCACGACCGCCGAGAAGACGCCGTCGGCCACCTCCGATTTCAGCACCCGCACGTCGCCGCGGAGCTGCTCCGGCGTCCGGCTGTCCGGGGCCGTCGAGGCGCGGAAGGCGAACCGCTCCGCCGCCCACCACTTCGGCAGCCGGAGCAGTCGCCACAGCTTGGCGGCGTAGCGGCCGAGCAGCCCCCGCACCCGCAGCCGCTCGGCCTCGCACCGCCAGCGGTCGTGGCTGTCGGCCAGCCGCCGGACGAGGGCCAGCAGCCCGCGCGTCAGCCGCTCCGGGTCGGAGGCCAGGGCCGGCGTGTACCGCAACTCCCCCCCCCAATACGCGGCCGGGTCCGGCACTTCGCCGCACAGGTATTGCTCCGGTTCGGCCAGGAACCGGGGCGGGTCGTGCAGCAAGCGGGCGAAGTGCAGGCTGTAGTGGGTGCCGCCGCCGCCGTACCCGCCGGCCGCCCGCTGCGTCTCGTGCTGGGCCACCTTGAGCGCCGCCTGCCAGCCGGAGCGAATGGGGAAGTGCGCCAGCCGGCAGTCGGACGCCACGTCGAACGGCTGCACGACGCCGCTCACCGAGAGGTCGTGGTTGCCGGTACTCACGGCGAAGCCCGGCGCGACGACGAGCCGGCGCGGGATCGCCACCTTGCCCGTGTCCACGCGGCGGAGGCGATGGCGGAGGCGGTGGACGGGGTTCGCTTCGGTGCGGTCGTCGGCCGGGTGCGGGCCGTAGTTGACGAGGGGAAGCCGAGGGTGCGAACCGGTTGAGGGGCGGGCGGCGAGGAAGGCGCGGAAGGCCGTTGGCGAATCGGCTTGAAGGAACTCGTCGCAGTCCAGGGGCAGCACCCAATCCGCCCGGTGATCCGTCACCGCCAGCCGGACGAGCGCCGTGGTCCGCTCGGCCTGGCGGTACTCGAACTCGTCGTCGGTCAAGACCGTCAGCGGCAACCCCTCGGCCGCCAGCCGGTGCAGGACGAATCCCGTCCGATCCGTGCTATGGTGGTCGAACACCACCAGATGGTCGGCGGCCGCGAGGGTGTGCCGGACGAACGCCTCGACGGCGTCCTCCTCGTCCTTCACCATGCTGACGGCCACCACCCGCATCCCGACTCCTTCCGTGGAGGTTCCGCCCGTCCGCCGGGGCGGTTGCCACTTCCTGCGGCGTCCGGACAATACCGGCTTGCCGTCTTTTCGCACAAGAGGTTCCGTGTGAGCAAGTCCAGTTCGTCGGCGGTGAAGGCGGTGTTGCAGTACGCGGTGGCGGTGGCCCTGCTGGCGTTCGTGCTGGCGATGAACTGGACGCGGCTGACCGACCTGTTCCGTCGCACACCGGATTTCGGCATCCTGGCCGCGTGCGCGGCGGTCACGGTCGGCGTCTACACGCTGCAATACATGCGATGGTACCTGCTGGTGCGGGCGCTGGATTTGCCGTTCACCCTGCGGAACGCCTTCCGCCTCGGCGCGGTCGGCACCTTCTACAACACGTTCCTGCCGGGGGCCATCGGCGGCGACATCGTCAAGGCGGTGTTCATCGCGCGGGGGCAGCCGGCGCGCAAGGCGGCGGCCGTCGCCACCGTCGTCGCCGACCGGCTCATCGGCCTGTTCGGCCTGCTGCTGTTCGCGGCGGCGGTCGGCGGCGGGTTCTGGCTGGCCGGCGACGAGCAGCTCGAAAAGCACACGGCGCTGAAGGACATCATCCTCGTGTGCGCGGGGTTGGCCGGGACCGGGGCGCTGGTCTACATCGCCCTCGGCTTCCTGCCCGCCAGTCGGCAGGCACGATTCGGCAACCGGCTGAAGGGCATCCCGAAGGTCGGGAACACGCTGGCGGAGCTGTGGGAGACGGCCATCCAGTACCGCCGCCGACCGAAGGCGGTGCTGGCCACCGTCGCGCTGTCGGCGGTGATCCACACGCTGATGGTGCTGGCCTTCCACTTCGCCGTGAGGGTGTTCGCCCCGGAGAACCCGGAGTTGCTCGGCTCGCTGCCGGAACACTGCGTCATCGCCCCCATCGGGTTCATCGCGCAGGCTCTCATCCCGCTGCCGGGCGGGTTGGGCGCGGGCGAAGCGGTGTTCGGCGGGCTGTACCAGTTGATCCGCCAATCGGCGGACGCGGAGGTGATGAAGCAGGCCGGCGCGGTCGGACTGGCCGGCCGGCTGACCCTGCGGGTGATCGAGTGGGGGATCGGCCTGGTGTGCTACGTCGCCTACCTGCGGATGAAGGCGGAACTGCCGAAAGTGGAGGAGAGCGACGGGGAGCCTACGCCCGTTCGCCCGGAGCCGCCGCCGGCCGGCAGATGATGTCGGGCCGCATGTCGGACCAGTCGGTGTCCGGTCGGGCGATGGGACCGAGGGCGGGGCACGGATCGCGGGGAATGGCCGGCGCGTCGTCCGGTTTCGGCCGGGCGGGATTCTTCTTGAACTCGGCCACGGTGGTGTTCTCGACGAGGGACGGAAGCCACGTCCATTATCGAACCCACCCCGGCCGAATTGCCTTTCGGATACGCACCGACGCGCCGTTCCGCCGCCGCGTGAGAGTTGCACTCCGGCCGCCCTCAAAAGGTCACCTTCACTCCGCTGAATGCTTCCCGGACTCGCTCCTCCTGCGGCAACGTGAGCCGACAATTCGAGGCGGTCAATTCCCGGAGCGACTTTCGGTGCGGTGAATCTGCGAGTGCCAGAAGGCCGCTCACCCGTACAGGGTTGTCAGTCAGTCGGAGCGTTTCCACAGACGCGAAGGCCGGACACGCCGCGAGCGCCCGACACTCAGGAATGTTCAGGCGGTTGTGAGCCAAGTCCAGATGCCGCGGAGTCACCGAGGCGAGCAGTTCGAGGAAGTCTGGGAAGCTCTCGGATTGCAATCGGGTGTTGGTGAGGGAGAGGGAGTCCAGCTTTCTGCCGCCGAGCCAGGGGCGGATGCGGCGGAGATTATCACTGGAGGCAAGCACGCCCGTGAGGCCGAACTCGCCAAGCAGCTCCGCGCATGTGCTCTCGTCTGGCCAATCCAGGTGTGGGAGATTTCTGTTCGTGCCGGTGATCCAGAGGCGTAACTTGCCTCGCCGCGGGCGTTCGAGGCCGAGCGCGAGGCCGTCGAGGTGGATTTCCAGTCGCCGACGATTGGGAACTGCGAACAGTGTACCAAGAGTGGCGCTGAGGGTCGCACCGCAAGCGGTGACGATTGCCCGAGACAGTTTGGCGAAGGTCGGCGAGCGGAGAATTGTAGCGACGCCACCGTCGCCCAGTGCCGCGCCACTGAGGCACAGGAAGTCCGCACGGGCCAGCACCTTGCACTGGGTCAGGATGGGAGCGGACGCAGCGGTCAAGCCGGCGTCCGCGAGTGTCAGCCCGGACTTCGGGAGGAATGTTCCACCGCAAAGCGATCGCACGCCTTCGTCGCCGATACGCAGCCCGCTCACGCACAGGAAATCCAGGCGATTCGTGGTCATTGACCACAGGCTGTTCAGTGCATCGACCGGGACTTGAAGGCCGTACAGGATAAGCCGCGAGAGGTGCCGAAACGCCGGGCATTGGACCAGTTGCCGAAAGGCCTCCTCGCCGGGGTTCCCGCCGAGAGTCAACTCCTTCACCCCGTTGAGGGTACCGGATTCGACAAGCAGTTGAGCCGATTCGGGCGTGAGCGAATTGTAGGATTGGGACTCACGGACTTCGGCGGTGGCCTCCGTGGGCGTGTTCAGAATCTGAGCCAGGTGAGAGCGGTGGTTCTCGGATACTTCCAATCGTTGGATGCGCGAGTCGGGACGATCGGGTCTAAACTCCGCTCCGACGGAGAGGACCACGTCGCGGCCGTAGCCATCGGTCTCGAAGTCGATAACTCCGGCGTTGCGGAGCACGCCGAGCAGTTCACCCATATAGCCGGGGTGCATCCCACGAACGGTTACCGTCTCGATCCACCCTTCGCGGAACAATTCGGCGACCTGATTCATCAGCGTTCCGGTGTCGCGGAGTGTCCGGGACGACAGCCGCACCGAGAGGAACCCGCGCTGAAATTGGAAGCGGTAACCGGCTTGCTTCAGAATCGCGAGCCTCGGCTTCAGGCGGTCGATTGCCTCCTTCAACGGTTTCACTGTGCCCCGCGCGATCTTCGGCTTGTCGCTTTTCTCCTTGGGTGGTGGCAACTCGCACTGGATGCGAAGGATGGTCGCGCGGTCGTTCTCTCCCTGTTCGTCCAAGTAGTCGGCCAGCACGAGGCGCGGGAGGTTCGCCTTTGGAGTGGCGAAGCACGCCCGTACCAGCGCGTCTAGTTCCGGCGTGACGGTCATGAGAGTTGGCTCCGCGGATTGGCCAAGTTTATCTCATGAGGGCCAGCGCCAGGTTGAAAAACACCAGCAGCGCGGCCATGTCGGCGCACGCCAGGGCGATCGGGCCGGAGGCGACCGACGGGTCGCGCTTCAGCAGCTTCAACACGACCGGCAGCGCCAGCCCGACGGCGGCGGAGATCGCCACCCCGCCGGCCATGCCGCCGAGCAGCGCCAGCCCGACCCAGAACGTCCCCTTCCAGGCGAACGCGATCAGCCCGACGATCAGCCCGCAGCCGACGCCCAACAGCAGCCCGACCAGCGCCTCGCGTCCGGCGGACTTCGGCAGACTCCGCCACGTCGGGCGGGTGCCGTGTAGCAGTTGGATCGCCAGCGTGACGGACTGAATGGCCACGCTTTCCGCCACCGCCAGCACCACCGGGATGAACGGCGTGACGACGGCCAGAGTGGACACGTCGGCGTAGATGTCGGTGAGCAACCCGGCGATCAGTCCGCCGGCGACGTTGCACAGCAGCCACGGGAATCGCCGGCGAAACGCAGGCCCGACGGATTTCTGTTCGGCCGCGGTCAGGTGAACGCCGATCAGTTGGAACAGGTCGTCGCGGGTGGTGTCCGGCTCGTCGTCGCCGGTGTCGGCCAGCTCGCCGGTGTACAGTTCCACGTCCACGAGGCCGAGCAGTTTGCGGTCGGCGTCCAGCACGGGAAAGGCGAGCAACTTGTGCAGGGTGAAGAACTCGCAGGCGTCCAGCACGGTGGCCGTGTGCGGGATGCCAACGACCCGCTTCACCATGATGTCGTCGATGCGCGTGTCGGGATCGGACAGCAGCAGCCGGCGGGTCGGGACGACGCCCTTCAACTTGTCGTCGGCGTCCACGACGTAGAAGTACACGACCCGCCCGCCGGGGGGCGTGGCGCGGATGGCGGCGAGCGCCTCGGCGACGGTCTGGCCGGCGCGAAGGCGCGTCGGGTCCGTCCGCATGTGCGCGGTGACGGGGTCGTTGAGGATCGATCCGACGCGGTCGGGCACGGGAGATTCCTGGATCGTTGCGGACAGCGGGACTTGTGACTCACCTCAGGTGGGGCACAGTCGGGCGCGGATTTCGGCCCACGTTCGCCCGCCGGTTTCCGCCGCCGCCGCTTCGAGTTCGGCCGTCGTGACGGCGGCGAGGGCGAGGGCGTATTGTTCGCGGAGCGAGTCCGGATCCGCGTCGGCGGGCGTGTCGTCGGGCTGTGTCATGGCTCGCCTGAGTGGGATGGAACCGCCGCAATTCTACCACCATCAGCACCCGCTTCAATTCGACCGCTCGATACACTACCTCGACTTCACCCGGAGATTCCCCGATGACCGTTTCCTGGCGCGGCGTGTTCCCCGCCGCCTGTACGCAGTTCAAGCCCGACTTCGCGCTCGACATTCCGGCCACCCTGAGCCACCTGGACGCGATGCTCGCGGCCGGGGTTCACGGGTTGGTCATGATGGGCAGCGTCGGCGAGAACACCACGCTCGAAGTGGAGGAGAAGCGCGACCTGCTGAAGGCGACGGTCGCCCACATCGGCAAGAAGGTGCCGGTCCTGGTCGGGGTGGCGGAGTACACCACCGCGCAGGCGTGCAAGTGGGCGGCGGAGGCGCAGGAGCTGGGGGCCGACGGCCTGATGGTGCTGCCGCCGATGGTGTACAAGGGCGACGACCGCGAGACGGTGGCGCACTTCCGCGCGGTGGCGAAGGCCAGCGACTTGCCCATCATGGTGTACAACAACCCACCGGCTTACAAGGCGGACATCACGCCGGAGATGTTCGCCGACATGGCCGACGAGCCGAAGTTCGCCTGCATCAAGGAGAGCAGCGACAACCCCCGGCGGATCACCGACATCATCAACCTGACGCAGGACCGCTACGTCATCTTCGCCGGGGTGGACGACCTCTTCCTGGAGTGCGTGCTGCTGGGCGCGGTCGGGTGGGTGAGCGGGCTGGTGAACGCCTTCCCCGCCGAGAACCGGCTCATCTGGGACTTGGTGCAGGAAGGGAAGTGGGCCGAGGCCGTCGTCGCGTACCGCTGGTACACGCCGCTGCTGCACCTGGACACGCACCCGAAGCTGGTGCAGTACATCAAGCTGGCGAGTGCCGAGTGCGGGTACGGGAACGAACGGACCCGCCCGCCGCGACTTTCGGTAGTCGGCGACGAGCGGGATCACGTGCTGGCGCTGATCCGCAAGGCGAAAGCGACCCGCCCCGCGCGGTGATTTCACGAGCGGCAACTTCTCGAAAATCATTTGAACCGCCAAGACGCCAAGTTTGCCAAGAAGACCGAGAAATGCTGATCTCAGTTTTCTTGGCGAACTTGGCGTCTTGGCGGTTCGATTCCGAATTGTGTCGGAATGCCATCCCCTCGCGGTCGCGGCTCGCCGAATCGGTTCACCGCCCCGGCCCGCGACCGCCGCCAGGACCGCGGTTCATCTGGCCGCGGATTTCCTCGATCATCCGTTCGAGCCGCTCCATCCGCTGCTCCAGGTTGCCGCCCGACTTCGGCTGGTCGGGCTTGCGCTCCGGCTGGTTGGCGCGGGCCATCTTCTCCATCAGCCCCCGGAACATTTGCTGCTCGTCCTTCGACAGCTTGTCGAAGCCCGGCGGGGTGCCCGGCCCGCCCGCGCCGCCTTGCCCGCGCTCGCCCATACCACCGGGGCCACCCAACGGGTTGAACCCGCTGCCACCGCCGCTGAACCCGCCCCCGAAGCCCCAGCCCCCGCTACCCCCGAAGTTGCCCATCGGCCCGCGCGGGGCGTCCGGCTTCTTGTCGCCGTCGCCCTTCTTCGGCTCCTCGATGCGGATCTCGATCCGCCGCTCCTCCTTCTTCACGTCCGGCTTCTTGTCGCCGTCCTTCTTGCCCTTCTCCTCTTTCTTGTCGCCCTTCTCCTCGTTCTTGTCGTCGTCCTTCTTGCCCTTCAGCTTGGCTTCCAACTCCTTCACCTGGGCGCGGAGTTGGTCCAGTTCGGGGTTGGGTCCCGGTCGGCCGGTGCCGGGGCGAGGCGGTTGGGCCAGCGCGGGCACGGCGAAGGCCAGCGCCAGGACGACGGAGAGGGGACGCATGGGAGGAACCTCGGTGGGGACGCACCACTCGGCGGATGCGGCTACCTGATAGATTACGCCGGTGACGATGAATCGAGAATGAGACGGCCGTTTCACCGATCCGGACTTCGACCCATGCGCGACCTGCTGACGCACTTCCCCGGTTGCCCGATCCTGGTCGTCGGCGACCTCATGCTCGACGAATTCATCTGGGGGCAGGTCAGCCGCATCTCGCCGGAAGCGCCGGTGCCGGTGGTCGAGGTGCGGCGGCGGACGCACGCCGTCGGTGGGGCGGCGAACGCGGCGGCGAACGCGGCGGCGCTCGGCGGGCGGGTGACGCTGGCCGGCGTGGTCGGCGCGGACGCCGAAGGGCAGCGGATGGTGGAACTGCTGCGCGGGCAAGGCATCGACACGGCCGGCGTCGTGACCGACGGCACCCGCCCGACCACGACCAAGACGCGGGTGGTCGCCCACAGCCAGCAGATGGTCCGCATCGACCACGAGCAGCCGGGGCCGATCTCGGAGTCGGTGGCGGATGCGCTGATCGCGGCCGTGCGCGCGGCGTTGCCCCAGGTCCGGGCGTGCGTGGTATCGGACTACGGCAAGGGCGTCATCACCCTGGCAGTCGTGAGTCAACTGATCGCGGACGCGCGGCGGGCGGGGGTGCCGGTGATCGTCGATCCGAAGGGGACGGACTACGCCAAGTACGCCGGCGCGACGGTGGTGAAGCCGAACCAGATGGAAGCCGGGAAGGTGCTGAACCGCGACCTGCGAACCGACGATGACGTGGACCGCGCAGGGACCGACCTGCGGGCACTGCTGGGGGCGGACTCGGCCGTCCTCATCACGCGCGGGGCGCAAGGGATGAGTCTGTTCGAGAGCGGGAAGGCCGCCGTTCACGTTCCGACGCAGGCCCGCGAGGTGTTCGACGTGACCGGGGCCGGCGACACCGTTGCCGGGGCGATGGCGATGACGCTCGCCGCCGGCGGCTCGCTGGAAGACGCCTGCCGCCTCGCCAGCCTCGCGGCGGCCGTGGTCGTGGCCAAGCTCGGCACCGCGACGTGCGACCTGGCCGAACTGCGGGCGGCGGTGAGGTGACGCGGCGATCAGGTGTAGTCGTAGCGGATCGATGCTTGCTTCCTCGGCCCATTGACGTTCCACTTGACTTGGAGGGTTGTTCCCGCAACGGTCATCGTGGCCGCGTAGCAATCTTCCCGGCAGATGTGCGGGCTGACTTCTCGCCAGACGCCAGCGTTGTCCGGAACCAACTCGAAGAGGAACACCGGCTGTTCGGGTCCGTATCGAATGTGTTCGAGCCGTAACGCCTCACCGAGCCTCGACCACCGGAACACGTTCGTGAAAGTGGATTCGTGGCCAGTGACGGGGGACCAAATCCCGACTTCGTCGAATAACAGCACTCCGTCCGACGGTTCCGTGACAGACACCACGCCCAGCCCGACACCGTTCCACCCCATCTCGGCTTTACTCGTTCCTTCAAAACGGAGCCTGCGGACTTCTCGCAAGAGCGACCAGACTTCGGTAGTCGTCATCGAAGTGCCTCCAAGAGTCGTTGTCGTCATCGTATACTTTCCCTTGCCGACCTGCCCCCTTCCCCCGAGTTCCGAGCCATGCGCCGCGCCCTCTCCGCCGCCGTCGCCCTGCTGTTCGCCGCCCCGCTGTTCGCCGCCGACCCGTGGCTGGAGTTCCCCGGCGGGGAGGGCGTCGGCAAGGGCAAGCACGTCGTCCTCGTGTCCGGCGACGAGGAGTATCGCAGCGAGGAGACCCTGCCGCAGATGGCGAAAATCCTCAGCGCGCGGCACGGCTTCAAGTGCACCGTGCTGTTCGCCATCGACCCGAAGGACGGCACCATCAACCCGAACGTCGGCACCAACATCCCCGGCCTGGAGAAGTTGGGCACCGCCGACCTGGCCGTCATCTTCCTCCGCTTCCGCGACCTGCCCGACGAGCAGATGAAGCACGTCGCCGAGTACGTCGAGAGCGGCAAGCCGGTGGTCGGCCTGCGGACGGCCACGCACGCCTTCAACCTGAAGAGCAAGACGTATCAAAAGTACACCTGGAACAACAAGGACGGCGGGTTCGGCCGCACCGTGCTGGGCGAGACGTGGGTGAACCACCACGGCGCGCACGGGAAGGAAGGGTCGCGCGGCATCGTCGTGAAGGGACAGGAAGGGCACGGCATCCTTAAGGGCATCGACACCGGCGGCATCTTCGCCACGTCCGACGTGTACACGGTGAAGCTGCCGCTGCCGGGCGACAGCACGCCGCTGGTGCTGGGCGAAGTGACCGAGACGCTGAAGCCGGACTCGAAGGCCGTCGCCGGCAAGAAGAACGACCCGATGATGCCGATCGCGTGGACGAAGACCTACAAGACCGAGAGCGGCAAATCGGCCCGCGTGTTCACCACCACGACGGGCGCGAGCCAGGACTTCGAGTTCGAGGGCACCCGCCGGCTGATCGTCAACGGCAGCCTGTGGGCGCTGGGCCTGGAGGAGAAGATTCCGGCCAAGACGAACGTGGAGCTAGTTGGCGAATTCAAGCCGACGCCGTTCAAGGCGTACAAGGAGTGGCCGGGCAAGGTGAAGCCGGAAGACTTGAAGTGAGTCGAGGTTCGGTTGCCCGGCGGGTTCCGCGCGATATCATTCGAGGACCGAACCCCGCACGGGGTTCGGCGACGGAACGGTGCTCGAGCGGCTGAAGAGGCGGCACTGGAAATGCCGTATACGGTTTACCCCGTATCGAGGGTTCAAATCCCTCCCGTTCCGCTTTCCATTTCGCCACGACGGACACGCCCATGACAGCCGTCACGGAACTCGAAAGCCTCGACCGCCTTCTCGATCCCGTCCGGGATTGTCTCACGGTCGAAGTCGCGGGTCGAATCGCCGCCCTCCGGGCGAGTGCCGACGTGCAACTCCGCTTGGACACGCTCGCCGAACGAAACGCGGAAGGGACCATCACGCGCGACGAGCGAAGCGAGTACGAATCGCTGGTTTCGGCCGGCAACTTGATCGCGGTGTTGCAGGCGAAGGCGCGCTCGAAACTCGCCCGCGGGTGACCCCGATGGACGCGGCGATGCGAACCTTGGTGCGGACTCGCGCCGCTGATCGGTGCGAGTATTGTGGTTCCCGGCAATCCGACGAGCCACACGCCACCTTCCAGTTCGAACACATCATCCCGAGGCAGCACGGCGGTGGAACGGACGAAAACAACCTCGCAATTGCGTGCCCAAACTGCAACCTGCACAAAGGGCCGAATCTGACCGGGTTCGATCCGTTCGACGGTTCCCTCACACGCCTCTTTCATCCGCGTCTCCAGACATGGGAAGTCCACTTCGCACTTCGCGGCCCTCTGATCTTCGGAATCTCAGCCGTCGGCCGGACGACAGTCGTAGTTCTGGCGATGAACGACCGACTTCGGGTCGAACTCCGGGCCACTCTCGCCCGTATCGCCGCGAGCGAACCCGATTGACTTCCCGCGCCCGTTCCTTCTCCGCGTCCTACCATGCCTGTTTGTCTCTCCCCGCGCCGCCCGCCCGTCCGCCATGCCCGACCCCATCCGCTACTGCGTCACCGTGGACACCGAGGAGGAGTGGGACTGGCAGTCGGGCTACCCGACCAGCCCGACCTCGGTGCGGAACATCGCCGAGTTGCCGAAGTTCCAGGCCGTGTGCGAGACGGCCGGCGCGGCGGTGGTGTACTTCGCCAACCACGCGGTGATGAGCGATCCGACCGCGACGGCGATCATCCGAGACTTGGCGAAGCGGCCGCGTACCGAGATCGGCCTGCACATCCACCCGTGGAACACGCCGCCCGTCGCACCCGCTCCGACCGTCTCCGCGCGGGACAGCTTCCTGCACAACCTGCCGTGGGAAGAGCAAGCGGCGAAGCTCACTTCGACACTCAACGCCTTCCGCGCGGCCGGCCTCGCGCCGACCAGCTTCCGTGGCGGACGGTATTCCACATCGAAACAGATTCAGGACTTCCTCCGCGATCGCGGCATCTGGGTCGATTGCTCGGTGCTGCCGGGAAACACCTGGGCCGACGACGGCGCGCCCGACTACCGGCACCGCAACCTCGCGCCGGTCCGCCTCCCGCCCCGGCACTCCGGCGACAAACCCGTCTGGGAACTGCCGCTGACGTTCGCCGCCACCCGCCGGCCGTTCGGCTTCTGGAAGTCGGTTCTCGGCGCGGCGGACACGAAAATCGGGCGCACGATTCGCGCGACGGGCGTTCTGGACAGGTTCGGCATCGTCTCGCGGGCCTGGCTGAATTTCGAGAACCCGCTGGGGAATCGGATTCTAAAGTTCCTCGCCGCACTGCGGACGGCGCGGCCGCCGTTCGTCAGCTTCACCCTGCACAGCTCCTCGCTGATGCCGGGCGGAAGCCCCTACGCCCGGACGCCCGCCGACGCGGCGCGGATTTTGGAGACCGCCGAGCGAACGCTTTCGACCGTCGCCCGCTGGCCCGACTTCGCCCCCGCGACCGCGACCGAAATCGCCACCCACCTTGAGGCCGCCCACCGATGAGAGTGCTTGGCATTAGTCCGCTGGACAAGGACTCGACCGTTTCGTTTATGGAGGACGGCCACGTTCTGTTCGCCTGCGGGGAGGAGCGGCTCAGTCGCGTGAAGCTGCAATCCGGCTTCCCGCACAAGGCCCTGGCGGAGGGGTTCCGCCGCCTGAACTGGTCGGCCGAGTCCATCGACGCCGTCGCCTACGCCTTCTTCGACTGGGACGAAGAGGCCCGGCTGATCGCCGACGCCGTCACCGCCGACGACAAGTTCAACCGCGGCACCACCGGCGGCTCGAACGCCAAGTATCAGGCCGCCATCGGCACCGGCTACCGGGTCGACCGCACGCTACTCATCCCCGGCCTGGACACCGAACAGTCCGAGTTCATGCCGCGGAAGGCGTGGTGGAAGCGGTTCTACTACGAGCGGATCGCGGGCGGCAAACGGGCGGATCGAGCCGCGCACGAGAAGCTGTTCCGCAAGTGGCGGGAGCTGGCCGTCAGCGAACACAAGAAGTGGAGCGAAGACCTCGCTGCCGGGTTGAAGCAGCACGGCCTGGACAAGAAGCCGCTCAAGCGGTTCCAGCACCACGACACCCACGCGGCGAACGCCTACTACGCCTCGCCGTACCGCGACGCGCTCATCGTCACGCTGGACGGCTACGGCTCCGGCATGTGCGGCGGGGTCTACACCGGCAGCGAGAAGGGGCTGCGGAACCTCGTCCGCTTCACCTTCCCGAACTCGCTCGGCATCTTCTACGAACACGTCACCAGCGGTCTCGGCTTCAAACCCAGCCGGCACGAGGGGAAGATCGTCGGCCTCGCCTCCTACGGCGACCCGAAGCACCTGGCCGACGTGCTGCTCGAACGCTTCGACACGACCAACGGCGACATCAAGATCGCGTGCGCGCAGAACCACTACTTCACGCGGGCGCTGGCCACGCACTTCGCCAAGCGGGACGTGGCCGCCGCGTACCAGTACGTCCTCGAAGAGGTGACCCGGCGGGTCGTGACGTACTGGCTCCAGAAGACCGGCAAGACGAAAGTCGTCGTGAGTGGCGGGGTCCACGCCAACGTCAAGTTGAACCAGCGCATCCGGGAAATCCCCGGCGTGGACGGGCTGTTCGTCTACCCGAACATGGGCGACGGCGGCTGCGGCACCGGCGCGGCGATGCTGGTGTTCGGCCACGAGACCATGAGTCGCGCGGGCACCTACGACGTGGTCTACCACGGGCCGGACTACACCGACGACCAGATCCGCGCGGCGCTGGACAAAGAGGGTTTGCAGTACGAGCGGTTCGACGCGCCGGAGGATCGCGTGGCGGAGCTGCTGAGCGAGGACCACATCATCGGCCGGTTCAACGGGCGGATGGAGTACGGCCCGCGTGCCCTCGGCAACCGCAGCGTGCTGTACCCGGCGAAGGAGCCGGAGGTGAACCAGTGGCTGAACCACCAGCTCGCCCGCACCGAGTTCATGCCGTTCGCGCCGTCGTGTCTGGCGGAAGCCGCGCCGCAACTGTTCCGGAACCTGCCCGGCTGCGAGAAGACGGCCGAGTTCATGACGGTGACGTTCGACTGCACCGACGAGATGAAGGCCCACAGCCCGGCGGCGGTCCACGTGGACGGCACCGCTCGCCCGCAACTGGTGACGCCGAAGAGCAACGCCAGCTATCACAAACTCATCTCGGCGTATGCCGCGCGGACGGGGATTCCGGTCGTCATCAACACCAGCTTCAACATGCACGAGGAGCCGATCGTGTGCAGCCCGGACGACGCCGTGCGGGCGTTCCTGCTGGGCAACGTGGACTACTTGGCGATCGGCAACTTCCTGGCCCCGCACCCGAAGCTGGCCGAGAACATCGCCGACCGCGCGAAGTCGAAACCCGGAGTGAAGCGAGAGCTGGCGGGGGTGTGATTTGTTAGCCCGCCGCGCCAGCAAGGGGCGAACCGCCTGA